>JAFSTG010000103.1 GCA_017450605.1 Paludibacteraceae bacterium
CAACCAAAGAGACTTGTATCCTTATGATGGCTGACGCCGTTGAAGCCCGCTCGCGCAGTTTGCAGGAATACACACCCGATTCAATAAGCCAGATGGTAGAACAAATGATAAGTGCGCAAATGGCTGACGGACAATTTAGCGACTCGCCGCTTACACTGCGCGACATAGAAGAGATAAAACAGGTGTTCAAGGAAAAAATAATAGCCATGAACCATCATCGGATAAGCTACCCAGAAGTGAAAGCAAATTCAGTAACAATCTCGTAAGACGTTGAATATCATAATACAATATAAATAGCTGATGATAATTTAAAAAATCAATATAATTGATTATATCACAACAAGTTAATAGCACTTCACTCCTGTCATGTTCCTGTCATGTTCCTGTCATGTTCCTGTCATCTTCGAGTAATCTCTCTTAAAACTCTGATTATAAATTCAAAATTAGAAATTAAAAATAAGAAATAAAAAATAAAAAATGTTCTTCCCTCTTTATCTTGCACCTATGGAGGATGTAACCGATCCTGCTTTTAGAATGTTGTGCAAACAATTCGGAGCGGATAGGGTATATACCGAGTTTGTTAACGCCGATGCTCTTGTACGCGACGTGAAGAGCACTATGCGCAAACTCACCATCAGCGATGAGGAGCGACCTGTTGCTATTCAGATATACGGACGCGAGCCCGAATCTATGGCTCAGGCAGCCCGTATAGTGGAGCAGGCGGCACCGGATATTATCGACTTGAATTTCGGATGTCCGGTAAAGAAAGTGGCGGGTAAGGGAGCCGGTGCCGGTTTATTGCGCGACATACCTAAGTTGCTTGAGATAACGCGGGCGGTAGTCAGCTCTGTCAGTTTGCCCGTTACGGTGAAGACGCGTTTGGGGTGGGATGAGCAGTCGAAGAACATAGTTGAACTTGCCGAGCAACTTCAAGATTGCGGAATATCCGAACTTACCATTCATGGGCGCACTCGCTCGCAGATGTATTCAGGGGACGCTGATTGGACTCTGATAGGTGAGGTGAAGAACAATCCGCGTATTCATATCCCTATTATAGGAAATGGCGATGTCAATTCGCCTCAGCGGGCTGCCGAGTGCTTCGAACGCTATGGTGTAGATGCTGTGATGATAGGCAGAGCCTCATTCGGCCACCCTTGGATATTCAAGGAGATTCGGCATTATTTGGACACCGGCGAGTTGTTGCCTGCCCCTCCACTGAGTTGGCAAGTGGATATCCTCAAGCAGCATGTTAGCCGCTCAATAGAATGGATAGGCGACGAGAGAAAAGGCATAGTTCATTCGCGCCGCCATTTTGCCGCCTCGGTAGCATTCAAAGGCTTATTCGACTTTAAGCAGACACGCATACGACTGCTACAAGCAAATACGCGGCAGGAGGTGTTCGATATAATGGATGAGATTGTAGAAAAGTGGGGCTGAAAAATATCCCACTATGGGAATTTTATCTGCTAATTATCTGTTGATTGTTGTCTGAAAGTGGAAAGTTTTACAAGCCGTTATATTATAAAGTTGTCTAAAAGTTAAAATTAGGCAACTGATAATATGAGCGTTAGTATTTTTCTTTATCTTAAAAGTTTTCCAAAAGTTGTAATATAAAAAAATAGTTGTATCTTTGCACCCGAAATTTGGTTGAGGGTACAAGGATTGTTTTTTTTTGTGCTCTTAATTTCTTCTCTGCTCATATTTTGCATTAAATATGCCCTTAAAGAAAATTAAGAAATAAATCTATATTGCTATGATTCAAACTGTACTTAAACGTGATGGACGAGTTGTCGGTTTTAATGAAGAGAAAATTTCAACCGCAATTCGCAAGGCCATGCTTCACACCGAAAAGGGAGAAGACATGTCGCTTATTCAGCAGATTACCGACCGTATAGCGTTCACCGGTCAGAGTCAGATGAGTGTTGAGGCCATACAGGATATGGTGGAGTATGAACTTATGAAGTCGTCGCGCAAAGATGTGGCAAAAGTTTACATTGCCTATCGTAACAAGCGCAGCGTAGCGCGTAAGGCTAAAACTCGTGATATGTTCGAGGAAATAATCAACATCAAAAACAACGAGATTACTCGTGAGAATGCTAATATGAATGCCGACACCCCTGCCGGTATGATGATGAAGTTTGCCTCGGAAACAACAAAACCCTTTGTTGACGACTATCTTTTAGCCGACGATGTGCTGGAAGCAGTGCGTGGCAATTATCTGCATATTCACGATAAGGATTATTATCCTACCAAATCGCTTACTTGTGTGCAACATCCGCTCGACAATATCCTCAAGCACGGCTTCCATGCCGGACATTCGTCGTCGCGTCCGACAAAGCGTATCGAAACAGCCTCAGTGATAGCATGTATATCGATGGAAACAGCACAAAACGAGATGCATGGCGGTCAGGCAATTCCGGCATTCGACTTCTATCTCGCTCCTTATGTGCGTCTGTCGTTTATCGAAGAGGTAAAGAAGTTGGAGGAGTTTACCGGTCAGAACTATTCCGATCTTTACGATGCTAAGATTAAAGACTACATCGTTCGCCCGCTTGAACGTCTTGAAGGTGCCGACCGTGTTTTGCAGCAGGCTATCAACAAAACCGTAGGCCGTGTACATCAGGCAATGGAAGCTTTTATTCATAATATGAACACTATTCATTCGCGTGGTGGCAATCAGGTGGTGTTCTCGTCGATAAACTACGGCACCGACACCTCTGCTGAGGGACGCTGTATTATCCGCGAATTGCTGCAATCGACCTACGAAGGAGTAGGTAATGGTGAAACGGCTATTTTCCCTATTCAGATTTGGAAGAAGAAACGTGGAGTAAGTTACCTGCCCGACGACCCTAACTACGACCTCTATAAGTTTGCTTGCAAGGTAACGGCGAGACGGTTCTTCCCCAACTACCTCAATCTCGATGCTTCTTATAACTTCCATGAGCAGTGGAGGGCCGACGACCCCGAACGTTACAAATACGAAGTGGCAACAATGGGATGCCGTACCCGTGTGTTCGACAATCGTTTCGGACCTAAGACATCAATAGGTCGTGGTAACTTGTCGTTTACCACTATTAATATAGTGAAACTTGCCATAGAATGTATGGCAATTAAGGACAGAGAGCAGCGTATTCAAGCCTTCTTTGCCAAACTCGACAATATGCTTGAGTTGGCAGCCAAGCAACTTAACGACCGCTTTGAATTCCAAAAGACGGCATACGCTAAGCAGTTCCCTCTGCTCATGTCGAAACTATGGATAGATTGCGATAAGCTCAAACCTACAGATACCATTGCTTCGGTAATCAATCATGGTACACTTGGTATAGGGTTCATTGGTTTGGCAGAGTGCCTCGTGGCTCTTACAGGTAAGCATCATGGCGAGAGCGAGGAAAGTCAGAAACTCGGACTGGAGATAGTGGGTTATATGCGTAAGCGTATCAACGATTTTTCAGAGCGCTATCAACATAACTATTCGGTGCTTGCAACGCCGGCTGAGGGCCTGTCGGGCAAGTTTACTAAGGTTGACCAGAAGACCTTTGGTAAGATACCCGGTGTTACCGACCGCGACTATTACACCAACTCGAATCACGTCCCTGTTTATTATCATTGCACTGCCCGCCACAAGGCAGAGGTTGAGGCACCATATCATAAACTCACACTTGGTGGACATATCTTCTATGTTGAGATTGATGGCGATGCAACGCATAATCCGGAAGCTATAATGCGTATTGTGGATATGATGGACCAGTACGATATGGGTTATGGTTCCGTGAATCACAATCGCAATCGTTGCATGGATTGCGGATATGAAGATGCACAGGATAATCTGACTGAGTGCCCCGAATGCCACTCGCATAATATTGACCGTCTGCAGCGTATCACAGGCTATCTTGTAGGTACTACCGACCGCTGGAACCACGGTAAACTATCAGAGTTGAAAGACCGTGTAGTGCACGATAATTGATAAGCAGGTAATGCTCAGAATATTAAAAATAGTAGAAGATACGATGGTGGATGGCCCTGGATTGAGGTCATCCATCTATTGTGCGGGTTGTGCTCACCACTGCAAAGGCTGCCATAACCCTCAGACATGGGATTTCTTTGCAGGCGAGTTGATGACAACAGAACAGATTATGTCTCGTTTGCTTGCTAATCCGTTCGACGATGTGACATTCAGCGGCGGAGACCCGATGTTTCAGCCGGAAGGCTTTATCGAACTGGCTAAGGCTATCCGTCGGCAGACCAATAAGACTATCTGGTGCTATACGGGATTTAATTTCGAGGACTTGGTATATGCTCAACCAGGCGAAAATGCTCAGCAACATGATGAGAGTGAGGCGTGCGGAGCATCGGCAAGCGATGGAGATTCGCTTAGAAGCGCTCAGCGCGAATTGCTTAATTATATTGATGTGCTTGTAGATGGAAAGTTTGTTGAATCGCAGCGCGACATTCATTTGCGCTTTCGTGGAAGCCGTAATCAGCGTTTGATAGATGTTAAGCAAAGTCTGCTGCAACACCATGTTGTACTATGGAACGATTAGTCTATTCCCTGAAAAACACTATCTAATAACCGACTTAGGTTACAAAAAATGCCGTCTCTTTCGAAAGAAACGGCATTTTGTTATAAGTTGTTCATTCCCTTATTTGAGGCGAGTGTAACCATACTTGGCGTCAGCACCGAGTTCTTCTTCGATGCGCAGCAATTGGTTGTATTTAGCCATACGGTCGGTACGCGACATGGAGCCTGTTTTAATCTGACCGGAGTTGGTAGCAACGGCGATGTCGGCAATAGTAGTATCCTCGGTCTCGCCCGAACGGTGAGAGGTAACGGTGGTATAGCCATGGCGGTGAGCCATCTCTATTGCATCGAGAGTCTCTGTGAGCGAACCAATCTGGTTAACTTTGATAAGGATACTATTGGCAGCCCCCATCTTGATACCTTTCTCAAGGAAACGCACGTTGGTTACAAACAAGTCGTCGCCTACCAACTGGCAGCGATTACCGATACGCTCGGTGAGTTTAACCCAGTTGTCCCAGTCGTTCTCATCAAGACCGTCTTCGATTGAGTCGATAGGATATTTGTTGATAAGTCCTTCGAGGTAGTCGATTTGCTCGGCAGCGGTAAGGCGTTTGCCATTAGGATCTTTCTTCTTGCCGTCTTTGAGTTGACGATAGTCGTAGAACCATTCGCCATTCTCGCAGAATGCAAACTCAGAAGCTGCACAGTCCATAGCAATCTTAACATCTTTGCCCGGTTCGTAACCTGCGTCACGGATAGCTTGGCATATCGACTCGAGAGCATCTTCTATACCATTGAGTGCAGGTGCAAAACCACCTTCATCGCCAACGGCTGTTGATAGTCCGCGTTTCTTAAGAAGTTTGGCAAGTGCGTGGAATACCTCAGCACCCATGCGGATAGCTTCTTTCTCTGACGGAGCACCAACGGGACGAATCATGAACTCTTGGAATGCGATAGGAGCGTCTGAGTGAGCACCACCGTTGATGATATTCATCATAGGTACGGGAAGTGTGTAAGCGTTAGCACCGCCAATGTAGCGATACAGAGGGATGTCGAGATATTCGGCTGCTGCGTGAGCTGCTGCAAGGCTGACACCAAGGATGGCGTTAGCACCAAGTTTCGACTTGGTAGGAGTGCCGTCGAGTGCAAGCATCTTATGGTCAAGTGCGCGTTGGTTGAGTACGGGCATACCAATCAGAGCCGGAGCGATGATGTTGTTGACATTCTCAACGGCTTTCTGTACGCCTTTGCCAAGATAACGACCTTTGTCGCCATCGCGAAGTTCGAGGGCTTCGTTCTCACCTGTTGAAGCACCTGATGGTACGCTTGCGCGACCCATCACACCACACTCTAATGTTACTTCTACCTCTACCGTAGGATTGCCACGTGAATCGAGGATTTCTCTTGCATGAATCTTTTCGATTTTCATTGTTTTAAATGTTTTGTTGGTTTTATAAATAATTGATTATTTTTGTTTTGCTTTTATTATTTGTTCACATAGTTCGCGCACGCAACCTTCGCCACCCTTTTTGGTAAGGATATGAATACCGCTGATTTGTTTTACTTCGTCGGCAGCATCGGCAGGGCATGCGGCATAGCCCACTTTCTCAAGCAGTTCGCGGCAGTTTACATCGTCGCCTATGTAGGCTGTTTGAAGAAGGGTGATACCTAATTGCTTGCAAATGTCTTTTGCGGCTTCTAATTTCCCGCCATTTCGTTTACCTATTACGGCATAGTCGAGTTGAAGCTTGGCGGCTCTTCGTTCAAGCAAACTGACGCTTTCTGAGGTAAGCAACCCTACTTTCACTCCTTGTCTTTGTAGCAGTTGAAGTCCCATCCCATCGCGAGTGTTGAAACGTTTGAGTTCGTCGCCCGAGTTGGCATAATACATTCCCCCGTCGGTCAGCACACCATCAACATCGGTAAGCAGCAGGGCAATGTCAGACAAACAGGACGATGGTTTAGGGTTGAATGTCGAAGGTCGTAAGTTGAAAGTCGAAGATTGAAAGGCAATACTTGCTTTTGCAGCATCATCGATGATTATTGCCTGCTTCAATATGTTTTCAATATTGTCGAGAGCCACTTGGTTGGCGGCATCAGATATGGCGTTATCGGGGTCAGGATGTACTTCGAGAAACAAACCATCGATGCCTACTGCTAATGCTGCCCGCATGAGATGTGGTACCATCTCGCGGTTACCTGCTGTTATACCGGTTTGTGAGGAGGGTTTTTGAACAGCATGTGTAGCATCGAATACGACAGGGCAACCCATTTTATGCATCTCGATGAGCGAGGTCATGTCAACCACTAAGTTTCCGTATCCGAAACTGCTTCCGCGCTCGGTGAGCCATAAACGCTCGTGTGAACCTACAACGTTTTCTACCTTATCAACCACCCCGCGCATATCCCACGGAGCCATAAACTGACCTTTTTTCACGTTCACAATCTTCCCTGTGCGAGCCGCTGCCTCAATGAGATCGGTTTGGCGGCTTAGGAAAGCGGGTATCTGTAGTACATCGGCTACTTCTGCTACGCGCTCGCATTGCCATGTCTCGTGAACATCGGTGAGTATAGGCAAACCATACGCCTGCTTCACCTCTTTTAATATGGCAAGTCCTTCGTCGATTCCCACACCTCGTTTTGAAGAGGAGGAAGTGCGGTTTGCTTTGTCGAACGACGATTTGAAAATTAGGCGAATACTCAACTTGTCGCACACTTCTTTTAGGGTGGCAGCTGTTAGCAACACCATCTCGCGATTTTCAATCGCACACGGACCGGCGATAAGGAAGAAACGTGACATTATCAGTAGTTGTAAACTTTTATCCAGTCAACAGTTAATTCGCCATTTCCCCCCTTCTGCTTGGCATCTATCCAAGAACTGAGAGCCATATACATATCCTCCCAAGGAACATCCGAAGTACAACGATATACTTCTATGTTGTTGACGTACCATATCAACTCGTCTTTTGTCCAGCGAAGACTGTATATATAGTCGTTTGTTGGATTTATTCCTCTGATTTTCGAGTCGTATTTGTCGTTTATATCAACAATTACGACTTTAATTTGTCGTCCGTCGAAATGGAAAATGCTGACTTTAGAAGCGCTCTTCTCGCTGCCCAACCAAAAAGCATGATGCAATTTGCCTGTGCAGTGTATTTTAGCCATTATAAGTCCGCCTTTTACTCTAACCGAATCAGCCGACTGTATGATATCTGAAGTGTAATTGAATTTTTGTTTTACAAATCCCTTGGTCGGATTCCATGCCGAAGCAACAGAACTCTCCAAACGAGTGATGATACGGAGTTTACTACCTTGTGTCTTAGTGTTTTTACCTCCGGTATATGCTTGCTTCTGTTCTGCATACGAGTGAACCGACTTCATCTGTGGGCTTGCATATTTGAATCCGGCTTGCCATTTCGACTCGTCGAGAGTTTTCCAATCGAACTTTTCTTCAAGTACTGTGGTAAACGACTCGTAGTATTCAATCAGTTGAGGGTCGATATTCTGGAACCAAACTATATCAGCATTTTTTGCGAGGGTTTTATAGCGCATGTCTAATTTATATTCTTCTGTAGTTTCCCATCTGTGCGGGTTAGCCCAGAAGGCATTGCGCTTTTTGAAGTCGTCACTTTCAACTTCTTTTTTCAAATCTTCAAAGCGATCAGGAAGCTCCGTCCCGTTAAACTGAACAAATATTTTATATTCCTTACTCTTTGAGAAATTGCGCATTTTTCTGAGTGTAGGGTCTTTCTTCACCGCCTTCTTATCGTTAAGCAGATAAGCATCATCGCTTTCAAGAAATTCGTTGTATTCCTTCATCGCTTTCGAGTCTCTAACGCGGAAGTATTGCTGTAATCGCTTGTTGTTGAGAAGTTTTAGGTATTCGCGTTGAGTGGAATATTCTTCCGTACTCTTATATTTGCATTTTTGCAAATTCTGTTTGTTTAACACAAACTCCTGCTCAGTAACAATCGCCTTCAATCTGTGATATTCGGCGAGTTCTGCTGACTGCTCCACAGCGCGATAACGCTTGATATCGCGCATCTTTCCGGCGATAGCCTGCTCAAACTTCTCGGTGGAGAGAAGTTTACCTGTTAGTTTGCTTAGAAATAAGTTCATATACTTCGCTTAGTGAGTTAATAAATATCGGTTTATATGCTTCTTGCTGTGGGATAAAACAGCGATTGCGCATTAGTTCCACTTCTTGTATTATCCCTGCGTAGAAATTCTCGATATTGAGAATATATATGGGTTTGCGGTGTTCCCCCACAGTGCCGGCAGCTATAACGTCGAACATCTCGTCGAGTGTGCCATAACTTCCAGGCAAACAAACGAAGCAATCGGCTAATTGTTTCATTTGTTGTTTGCGCTCGTTCATGTTGTCAACCTCTATCAGTTTGGTGCAGTATGGCGAGCGTCGTCCGGCGGCAATAATCCTTGTTGTTACCACTCCTATCACTTCACCTCCTGCTTCGAAGGCGCTTTTCGACACTTCGGTCATCAGCCCGCCGGTAGCACCGCCGAACACTAACGTTAGGTTGTTGTCAGCAAGCCATTTGCCTAATTCTCTGCCCAGCGCTTTATATTCATTGCCGATAGAGTCTTTTGCCGAACAATAAACTGCAATATTCATGTTTATGCGTCAATCTTTGCGTAGGTCGCGTTTTGTTCGATGAACTCACGGCGTGGAGCTACTTCTTCGCCCATAAGCATCGAAATGGTCATGTCGGCAGCGGCAGCATTTTCAATCGTTACTTGCTTGAGCATACGACGCTGAGGATCCATAGTAGTCTCCCATAGTTGTTGGTCAGACATCTCACCCAGACCTTTGTAGCGCTGAGTTTTTATTTGTTTCTCATCGCCTCCTCCGTAGTTTTCGATAAAGGCATGGCGTTGCTGGTCGTTCCAGCAGTACTCTTTATAGTTGCCTTTCGAACACATATAAAGAGGAGCCATGGCTATATAGAGGTAGCCTTGCTCAATGAGGGCCTTCATGTGACGGAAGAAGAAAGTCATAATAAGTGTGGCGATATGTGCGCCATCGACATCGGCATCAGCCATTATTATCACCTTGTGGTAGCGTATCTTCGAGAGATTAAGTGCTTTTGGATCTTCTTCGGTTCCTATTGTAACACCCAGTGCGGTGAATATGTTGCGTATTTCTTGCGACTCGAACACTTTATGTTCCATTGCTTTCTCAACGTTGAGAATCTTACCGCGCAAAGGTAGAATGGCTTGATGATAGCGGTCGCGCCCTGACTTGGCGGTACCGCCTGCCGAATCACCCTCAACGAGGAAGAGTTCGCATTCAGCAGGGTCTTTCGATTCGCAGTCGGCAAGTTTGCCCGGCAATCCACCACCCGACAGCGGATTCTTGCGTTGCACATTGAGGCGTGCATTGCGGGCGGCAATACGTGCCTGAGCAGCAAGGATAACTTTTTCGACAATTTTTTTGGCATCGTCGGGATGTTCTTCAAGGTAATTGTTAAGTGCTTCAGCTACTGCTTGCGACACCATACCTGCCACCTCAGAGTTACCCAACTTGGTTTTTGTCTGACCTTCGAATTGCGGCTCTGCCACTTTCACCGATATAACGGCTGTCAGACCTTCACGGAAGTCGTTGGGGTCGATAACAGATTTGCCGTCTTTATCGCGCAACTTGGCCTTTTCGAGCAACTTGCTGTCTTCGGCATATTTATTCATCACGCGGGTGAGTGCAGCACGGAAACCAGCCACGTGACTACCACCTTCTATGGTGTTGATGTTGTTGACATACGAGTGTACGTTCTCATTGAAATCGGAATTGTAAATCATTGCCACTTCAACGGGTGTACCGTATTTGTCGGTATTGAGGTGAATAACCTCTGAGATAAGCGGAGCACGATTGCTGTCGATATAACGTACGAACTCGCTCAGTCCTTTCTCCGAATAGAACACCTCCTGTTTGCAACTGCCGTCTTCGTTGATAACGCGTTTGTCTTTTAGGATAATGCGCACACCTGCGTTCAAATAAGCAAGTTCACGCATACGCTTGGCTAATATGTCGTATTGATATACATGCTCGGTAAAGATGGTGTCGTCGGGCCAGAAATGTACGAATGTTCCAGTACGGCCTTGTTCCCAATTACCTGTTGCCTGACTGATATCTATAGTATGTACGGGTGCAAGCGGCTTGCCTTTGGCATAATCTTGACAATGAATCTGTCCGTCGCGATAAACTTCAACGTGCATGTGCGATGATAATGCGTTGACGCAACTTACACCTACACCATGCAGACCGCCTGATACTTTGTAAGAGTCTTTATTAAACTTTCCTCCGGCGTGGAGAACTGTCATTACCACCTCGAGTGCACTCTTGTGCTCTTTGGGGTGCATGTCAACAGGAATACCACGACCATTATCTTGCACAGTAATAGAATTGTCGGAATTGATATGTACTGCAATCTCCGTGCAATAACCTGCTAATGCTTCGTCTATTGAATTGTCAACCACTTCGTAAACCAAATGGTGGAGACCTTTAACCGAGATGTCGCCGATATACATGGCAGGGCGCTTGCGCACCGCTTCTAACCCTTCAAGCACTTGAATAGATTCGGCTCCGTATTGTTCTTTTTCTTCCATATAATAAATTTGATTCTTGATTATTTCATTAAGCATGCAAAGATACTCTTTTTTTTTGAATCGCACAAGCATTTCATCGCTTAAAAACATGGTTAAATTAAGTTTTTTTATGTTGACTGAATAAATAATGGCGATAAGTCGGAAAAAAGTATTATATTTGCAAGGTGAAACATTTTACTTAACATTGAAAAACCGCGCAATTATGAAAGACCGTTTCTTTAATTTAATCTTGGCTTGTTGCCTATTCTCATTGACTGTTTATGCAGGTGAAGCCCGTTATATTTTCTATTTTATAGGTGACGGGATGGGTCCGAATCAGGTCCTTTCGACTGAGATGTATCTTGCCGAGTTGGAGGGTAGAATCTCTCGCCGTCAATTGGCAATGACTCAATTCCCTTATTCAGGTCAGGCTGCCACGTTCTCCTCTTCTAACGGTATAACCGACTCGTCGGCTGCAGGAACGGCTTTGTCGTCAGGAAAAAAAACAACTAATGGCACTCTTGGCTTAGACGACGAGGGCAAACCCGTGCATACCATTGCAGAGATACTGAAAGAGAGAGGTTGGGCTGTGGGTATAACCACTTCGGTGAGTATTGACCATGCCACTCCGGGTGCATTCTATGCACATGTTAAAAAACGCAATGAATATTATATGATTGGTAGGCAGTTGGCAGAAAGTAACTTCGACTTTTTCGGAGGAGCTACCTTCTATCAGCCTTACGACCCGAATGCAGATAAAAGTGAATGCCTTTACGATTTGGCAGAGCAGAATCGCTACACCATAGCCCGTGGATACAGCGATTATAATGATAAGAAATATGATGCCGAAAAAATGATACTTATTCAGTCGTTTGAGGGTTTGGAGAAAGACTATAAAGGTGGTGGAATGATACCTTACGCTATTGACAAACAGCCCGACGACCTGACTTTGCCTCAGATTACCACTGCTGCAATCGACTTTCTGCAACGAAACGACCGCTTTTTCCTTATGGTGGAAGGCGGTGCAATCGACTGGGCATGCCATAGCAACGATGCTGCAACGGTGATAAAAGAAGTAATTGAGTTCGACGATGCAATAAAAGTAGCACTCGACTTTTACTATGCCCATCCCGACGAGACTCTTATCGTTATTACTGCCGACCACGAAACAGGTGGAATGGCATTGGGTAATTCTGATTATACACTGAATTTGCAACTTTTGCAAAATCAGCACCTTTCGGTTGATCAACTTTCAGACAAACTGAAAAAACTTTATGTTGATAATGGTGCAAGTCTGAAATGGGATGCTGTAAAGCAGGTGTTGCAAGCCGATTTAGGATTTTATAATACCGTAGAGATAAGTGCTGATGATGAAAAGATGCTTAAGAATGCATTTAAAAAACTCAAGAAAAACAAACAGAATGTGAAAACTCTCTATAAAAATCTCAACAAACTTGCCGACACTGCAGTGAGGTTGATTGACAAGAAGGCGAAAGTGGGTTGGACTACCGGTTCGCATTCGGCAGCCGCAGTGCCTGTGTTTGCCATCGGAGCAGGTGCCGAACAGTTCACCGGATGGCAAGACAATACACAAATTATGCCTAAAATGTTAAAGTCTGCTAAAGAGTAAGTTACTCTTCAGTCGGAATATCACAAGAACCTATCAGTTTCGCTATCTTGCTGTATTCGAAGCCTCGTTGCAGACAAAAACGGAAAATAGAAGCCTTTTCTTTCTCGCCGATATCTCGAGTATCGGCGAGTTTGTTTTTTATCAGTTGTTCAAGCAGAGAGTCGTATTGCTGTTCGTCGATAGAAAGAAGAGCCTCTTCTATAAGTCGGCTATCTATGCGTTTTTGGCGCAAATGAGTGCGGATTTTTACTTTGCCCCACGATTGATACAAGAATTTATCGTGAACAAAAGCACGGCAATAGCGTTGCTCGTTGATGAAACCATTATCAATAAGATTGTCAATGATATCGTTGCGCCAATTGTTGTCGATGCAACCCCATTCACGGAGTTTGTTGTCTAATTCAGCAGGGCAGTGTTCCGACTTCGCACAATAGACCTCTGCCCGATTGAGATATTGTTGGTAATTAAGTTCTTTCATTGTGATTATGGCATTTTAAGAATCGGCATTTGCCGGCGTAATCATAGCGGTATTCGGCGGAGAAACCTAATTCTGTGCAAAGTAGCGTTAGGTTTTCAACAGCAAGCGGATTGATTTCGAAGTAGTAAGTTCGCGCCTTCATTCGGGTGAGAATAGTACGATAAAAAAGAATGTTGTCGTTGTCGGGAACAAACAAAGCCGAGTGCGGTTCCCAACGGAGCACCGAGGCTTCCATCGTAGCCTTTTCCGATTCAAATACATAGGGAGGATTGGCAACCAGTATGTCTGATACAGAGCATGAAAGGAAAATGTCCTTTTGCTCGAAGTCAATCTCACACTCGTTAATCAAGGCATTCTGCCGGGCAACCGAAATGGCTTGCTCGGATATGTCGTAACCTCTTATGCACCAACTGTTTTTGTGCTTTTTTAGCGCTATTGCGATACATCCGCTTCCTGTGCACCAATCTACTATTGTCAGGTCTGTAAGGTTAGTGTTGTCAGATATAATCCAGTCAACTAATTCTGCCGTTTCGGGGCGTGGAATGAGAGTTGACTGATTGACGTTGAGTTCGAGTCCGCGCCACGAGGTGCTGCCTACAATGTATGGCAGAGGCTCACCTTCGCGCAGTTTCCGAATATAATTGTTTAGACGTTCGAGATCGGATGTTTTAGAAAGTGAAAAAAAATCACTATCTTTGCCCGTCAAAATCTCGGTGCGGTTTAACCCCGTTACATATTCCGCCAACCACAACGAGACATCGCGCAGTTCGCTTGCTTGCATCATGTCGGATAAGGCGGCAGATATGTATTTGACAAGAGATTTTTCCATTTAAGGCACAAAGATAAGCAAAAAATAAAGACAAGCAAAATTTTATCAAATGCTCACATCAGACGAAAAATATATGCAGCGCTGTTTGCAATTAGCCGCTAAAGGTGAGTATTATGTGGCGCCCAATCCTATGGTGGGTGCTGTTTTAGTGGCTGCCGACGGCACAATTTTGGGCGAGGGATGGCATAAAAAATTCGGAGGACCTCATGCTGAGGTAAATGCATTTGCCGACTATGATATGCACGGAGAACGGCATACATGTCTTGCTGAAGCGACATTATACGTCTCGTTAGAACCTTGCAGCCATTATGGTAAGACTCCCCCATGTGCTGATATGATAATTCGTAGAGGTGTAGGACGTGTGGTGGTGGGTTGCATTGACCCAAATCCGCAGGTTGCCACGCGTGGCATTCGTCGCTTGCAAGATGCAGGCATTGAAGTGGTGGTTGGAGTGATGGAAAAAGAATGCCGCGAACTTAACAGACGTTTTATCTGTCTTCAGGAAAAACATCGTCCGTATGTGATACTCAAGTGGGCACAGACGGCGGATGGTTTTATAGCGCCGCTTCCTAAGGGCGATGGCGAACAACCGCGATTGGTGCTGTCGTCGGTCCTGACAAAAATGGTGGTACATCGCATGCGTGCAGAGAATATGGCTATTATGGTGGGAACTAACACCGTTATATTTGATAATCCAAAACTGCTGACCACGCATTGGAGCGGCAGAAATCCCGTTCGTGTGGTTTTAGATCGGCATGGCAGATTGAGTCGCGAAATGAATGTTTTCTCTGATGATGCTCAGACCATTGTCTATCGCAGCAATACCGACTGGCAGTATGTTCTGTGCGACCTTGCAGCACGCGGTATTCATTCAGTATTAGTTGAGGGTGGAAGCCTGCTGCTAAATCATATCCTCAGCACCGGTATTTACGACGAATTACATGTTGAGGTGGCGCCGATTACTATAGGAGAGGGTGTTGTTGCCCCAAAAATCGATCTGCCTGGCACTCCGAGTCAGGTGATTGACTCCCGTTCGTTGTATGAGATAAGGCATCAATAAGAAAAATACCATGCAAGTAGTTGTTTTTTGCATATTGGCAAAGTTTTTGTAATTTTGCAGTTTGTTTGAAAGTATTTATAACACGGTGCTATATTAATGAAGAAGTTATGAAAAATAACATTGGTAAATGTTTGATAGTATGCGTACTTGGTCTTTCTGTTTGCTCTTGCGAGCAGATTGACCGGTTGATAGAGCGTTTGCATCCGCAACCGATAAGCGAATCGGTAGTGGTGAGTGTAGGAACAAATATGCTATATGAAGAAGATCTGAAGGCTGTTACGGTGTTTGCTACTAACGCTGAAGATAGCGCAAAAATAGCCGACGAGTATATACGCGGTTGGGCAACCGAACGTTTGGTGTATGAGTCGGCAAAGAAACAACTTGGCGCACGAAAAGAGTTAGACGACATGGTGGAAGACTATAAGCGTTCGCTCTATGTGCATGAGTATGAGCAGCAACTGCTCAATAAACGAGTGTCGCAAGAGATAAATGCCGATTCGATGGCAACTTTCTACGAAAGAGAAAAAAATACTTATATCCTTACAGATAATATCATCAAAGGAATAGTGATAATAGTTCCACGGAAAAGTCCGCAACAGGATAAATTGCTCAAATGGCTTAAGAATTATGATGAGGATATCGACCAAGTGGAGCATTATGCATATCAGTTTGCTTCGAGTTATCAGATTTTTACCGAAAACTGGCAGCTGTTCTCGAAGTTACTATCGAAGATGCCTCTTGATGAAGGTACAGCATTAAAGCAGTTGAAGAATAAGAAAACAGATATTATTAGTGCTTCAGATTCGGCTTCGCTATATTTGTTGCGAATAACCGACCGCTGCTTTGAGGGTGAACAGATGCCTTTCGACTATGCCGAACCTTTTATTAGGCATTCAATAATAGACAAGCGTAAACTCGACTATCTGAAAAATTATGAACAAACTATTTATCTGAGGTGGAGAGACGATGAGTTGCTCAAACAACAAAACAAACAACAAAACAATGAATAGAAAAATTAAATGCTTGGCGATTGCTGCACTTTGTGTATTATCGCTTTTTGTGAAGGCAAACGATATTATCGACGAGGTGATATGGATTGTAGGCGACGAGGCTATTCTTCTCAGCGAGGTGGAAGAGCAGCGTCTGCGTGCCCAGTACGAAGGACAGACTATTCAGGGCGACCCGTATTGCGTGATTCCGGAGCAGATAGCCATACAGAAATTGTTTCTGCATCAGGCCGGACTCGACTCGATCGAGGCTAACGAATCGGCAGTGAATCATAACGTAGAAATGCAGCTAAACTATTACATCTCGCAGATAGGTTCAAAAGAGAAGATGGAAGAGTATTTCCGCAAAACATCTTCAGAGATTCGTCAGGAGTTGTATAACACCGTGCGCCAGCAGATGATAATTCAGCAGATGCGTCATAAGTTGACTGAGAATATCAAAACCACACCTGCCGAGATACGTCGTTTCTATAATACATTGCCAGAAGATAGTATCCCCACCGTTCCCGCGCAGGTTGAAGTGCAGATAATCAGTTTCGAACCTCAAGTGCCTATCGAGGAAACCGAGAGAATAAAAACGACGTTGCGCGAGTTTACCGACCGCGTGAATAGCGGTAATGCAGATTTCTCGATGTTGGCACGTTTGTACTCCGAGGATACTGAAAGCGCTAAACGCGGTGGCGAATTAGGCTTTGTAGGCAAAGGACAGTTAGTGCCGGAATTCGCTGAGGTGGCATTTAACATGACCGACCCTAAACGTGTGTCGAGAATAGTACAGACTGAGTACGGATACCACATCATTCAGTTGATTGAAAAACGCGGCGAGAGGGTTAATTGCCGTCATATACTGATGCGTCCACGTGTGTCGGCAGCCGACAAGGCTACAGCCATAGCAAAACTCGACTCTATTGCTCAGAAAATAAATGCCGGCGAGTTGACGTTCGAGAATGCTGTATTGCAGTATTCACAGGATAAAGATACATATATGAACGCCGGTCTGATGATGAATCAGCAGACTGGAGCGACCAAGTTCGAGTATCAGGACTTGCCGCCCGAGATTGCTCGACAATTGTATAACATGCAGGAAGGTGAGTTGTCGAAGCCATTCACAATGATGGATCAGGCAAAGAACAAAGAGGTGTGCTGCCTTGTAAAACTTAAGACCAAATCCAATGTTCATAAGGCTAACCTTGTTGACGATTATCAGATTATAAGGACTATGCTCGAGGAAAAACTCGGCAACGAATTCATCGAGGAATGGATAGTTAAGAAGCAAAAAGATACATATATAAGTATCGACCCCGAATGGCGTGGTTGCGACTTCGAATATCCGGGATGGATTAAGTAGGTAGCAGGTTAAAAGTCGCAGGTAGCAGGTGAAAAGAGGAATAATTATATTATTGTTGGTGCTTGGTGTATGTGTAAATGCTCAGACCCGGCTGACGAGACAGGAGTCTGCGGTTGAGCAAGATACCGTGGCAACAGAGAAGAAAGGCAAGGAGAAGACTCTTGTCTATTTGGAACATTCCGAGTCGTTGTCGTTCGACGAACAGTTGCACCCCGATGCACAATTCCTACGCGGTAATGTTATTTTCCGTCACGACTCTGCCCTTATGTATTGCGACAGTGCATATTTCTACGAAAAGACTAACTCGCTTGATGCTTTTGGGCATGTTCGTTTGGAGCAAGGCGATACACTGAAGGGTTACGGCGATAAATTATATTACGATGGTAACCGCCGATTCGCACGATTCCGCAATAATGTGAAGTTGGTGCACAACGAGATGCAACTGACAACTGATAGTCTAAACTACGACCGTAATGCTGACCGTGCATGGTATTTCAGTAGGGGAGTAATAGTTGATTCGGTTAACCACTTGACTTCGGTATGGGGTCAATACACTCCTTATAATAATCAGGCGATTTTTCGCGACAGTGTGGTGCTCGTAAATGATAAGTTTACTCTCGTTGCCGATTCTCTTAAGTACAACACGTCTTCCAATATAGCTGACCTTGTAGGTGAAACGGTGATAGTATATGAGGAAGAGACCACTATCCGCTCGACGCTTGGCTGGTATAACACCAAGACAGAGCAATCGATGTTGCTTAGGCGTTCGAGTGTTGTTCATACCGATGGGAAAAGTCTGACAGGTGATACCATATTCTACGATAAGAAGATTGGTCATGGTCGCGCACTGCGCAATATTGAAATGCGCGACACGGTACAGAAGGTTACTTTGTATGGTAACTATTGCGAGGCAGATGAAAACGACAACTGGGGTTTTGCCTGCGACAGTGCATTGCTTGTGGATTGGAGCGAAGCAGATAACTATAGCTATATGCATGCCGACACCCTCTATACCGAGGAAGAGACCTTCAGGCTTTTTTCTCTTGTTGAGCGCGATAGCATAATGATTGATTCGGTGCTGACTGCTCAGAAACCTGATACAATGTGGCGGGATACCACTTACGACCGTGTTAGGGCTTATCGGCATGTGCGTGTATATAGGTCGGATATGCAAATGATATGCGACTCGTTGGTATATCTGTCGAAAGACTCAACAATGCTGCTATTCGGCTCGCCTGTCTGCTGGAACGACGACAGCCAGATGTCGGCACAGTTTATTACTGTATATGTAAAGAATGGTGAGGTTGATTATCTGCATGGCGTGGCTAATGCTATTGCTGTACAGCAAGAGTCGGAACATCGTTTCGACCAACTCGCAGGCAAAGAGCTATACGGATATGTGGTGGATGGTGCATTGCGTTTGATAGATGTGCGGGGCAATGCGCAGACGATAGTATTTCCACAGGAAGACGACGGCACATTTGTCGGAATGAACAAGACAGAGAGTAGTTTTGTTAAATTATATATTAAGGATAAGAAAATAGATTATGTTGTGTTCACCACTGCAACAAGCGGAGTGATGTATCCACTCGACAATTTGAAAGACGAAGATACTCATTTAGGTTCATTCTTCTGGGCAGATAGCGAACGGCCAAAGAAGCCTGGCGATGTGTTCCTTCACCCTGAGCCTACCCCCCGACCGGTTATGGGTAGCCAGAGTGCAAGTGCGGTTGATGATACAACTGAATCCGATAAACAAGATCGTGGTAGTTCAAAAGGACGGGGTGGCAGTAGAAAGAATAAAGTTCAGAAATAAAATATAATATAAGTAGAAATGAATAGATTACGTGTTTTATGTTCGGTCGTCTTCATGACGATTGTTGTAGGGTGCTGGGCTGAAGCCAACGATTCACAGCACCTTGGTATTCAACTTGGTTTTAATCGTCCGTTGTTGCGCGAGGCAACGGCATTAGCGCCGTCGCCTACACTAACCGTGGCAATGAATGGTATAAAAGCAGGATTAGTTTATGACGCAACTCTTGTTAAGGGTTTTGGACTGACAATAGCCGTCAATTATACTATTGCCAATACCTATGGACGATGGATTGACGGCAAGGGACTTACCAAGTATCCGCAGACCCGTCTGCAATATACTATGCAGACAGTGGAGTTGCCTATTGATTGGCAGTACAAGTTCATGATAGCTCAAGATACCTATTTGATACTTTATACCGGTCCGAAGCTTGAATACGACTTCATTTTCAATAAAGTGAATTACACTCGTGACGTGGATGGCAATATAACAAAAAATACAACAGGAATATATACCATCGACTCTGATAACGATGGTAAGACCGATTATTCAAAGTTCAATATCACATGGGGAGTAGGAGCCGGTTTCCAATACAAAAACTATTACTTGCGCGGCGGCTATGATTTCGGAATACTGAATCCTTACAGCGACCGTTATCATAATATCGAGCAGTATGATCGCCGTGGACGCTTAGACGCATGGAATATCCGTTTAGGATTGTATTTCTTCAATTTCTAAAGCAATAGAGAATTATATAACAAAGGGCACCTCGAAAAAGTGCCCTTTGTTATATTTGAACTCTTACCCAATCTGATTACATATTCAGGTTAAATTTGTTTAAGCCAGACATGCATCTAAGGCTTCGCGGATGGCCTGTTTGTCGAGATGTTGTCCGATAAACACAAGTTTCTGCATTCTATCGCCGTAATTTTCATCCCAATCGGCAAGCAATTTAGGTTCATTGGCAAGCAGTTGCATTAATTCTTCTTTAGGCATTGTGGCATACCATTGTCCGGCGTTACGCAGTTGCACCTGACGACCTGCTTGCTCGAAAACGTAGCATGTGTCGTATTCCGAGTCGAAATACACCATCCCCTTTGCGCGGATTACGCTTTTTGGCCAGTGGCGTGCAACAAACTCATCGAACCTACCGAGGTTAAATGGCCGGCGGTTATAATAGACGTAAGTGCCTATGCCATATTCTTCCACTTCGCCGCCTTCGTGCCCATGGTGATGCTCATGTTCGTGATGATGCTCATGATGGTGTTCATGATGGTGCTCATGCTCATCATCGTCATCATCGTCATCATCTTCGTGAATGTCGTGGTTTTCTACTTCATGAATCCATGTGGCAGAACCGGCTACATCGTCGAAGTCGAACATGCCGGTGCCTACTATTTTTTCGAAATCAACTTCGCAATAGTCGCAGTCGATGATTTCTGCTTTAGGTTGTATGGCTCTTATAATCTGACGAATTCTCTCGATTTCGGCTGATTCTACTTCGCTTGCCTTGTTAAGAAGAATAACATTGCAGAATTCTATTTGCTGGATGACGAGGTTTTCGAGGTCGTCTTCCTCAAGATTCTGTCGGAGCAAGTCGTTACCCGAGCGGAATTCGTCTTTGAGGCGTAGAGCGTCAACTACGGTTACTATGCAGTCGAGCACAGGAATGCCGTCTTGTGCCATAGCCGGTGCTATTTGCGGGAAGGCGCAGATAGTTTGTGCAATAGGTGCAGGCTCGCATATTCCGCTTGCTTCGATAACGATATAATCGAAACGGTGCATAGCAATGATATCGTGCAATTGTTGCACAAGGTCCATCTTCAGTGTGCAGCAGATGCAACCATTTTGCAGAGCAACCAGACTGTCGTCACTTTGGTTGACAACACCGCCTTTCTCAATGAGACTTGCATCGATATTTACTTCGCCTATGTCATTTACTATCACGGCAAATCGTATGCCGCGATTGTTGGTGAGTATTTTGTTTACAAGGGTTGTTTTACCACTGCCTAAGTAACCGGTAAGCAGTAAGACCGGAATTTCTGTTTGCATGAATATAATGAATGTTAGTTAATATTATCCAACGCTTCCTTCAAGTGAGACTTGCAGCAGTTTCTGTGCTTCTACAGCAAACTCCATCGGTAGCTTTTGCAGAACCTCGTGAGCATAGCCGTTTACAATGAGTCCTACGGCGTCTTCGGTGCTGATTCCACGTTGCTGGCAATAGAACAATTGGTCTTCCGATATTTTGCTTGTTGTTGCCTCGTGCTCGACTATGGCTGTAGGATTGGCAATTTGCATATCGGGGAAGGTATGTGCTCCGCATTTGTCGCCGAGCAGTAGCGAGTCGCACTGCGAGTAGTTGCGGGCACCGATGGCATTAGGTGCTATTTTAACTAAGCCCCGATATGAATTTTCGCTTTTTCCTGCTGATATTCCTTTCGATATGATACGCGAGTGGGTGTTTCGTCCGATATGTATCATTTTTGTGCCGGTGTCGGCTTGTTGGTAGTTGTTGGTTACGGCAACAGAGTAGAACTCGGCAGAAGAGTTATCGCCTCGTAGAATGCACGACGGGTATTTCCAAGTTATGGCAGAGCCTGTTTCCACCTGAGTCCAACTTAGTCGTGCATTGTTGTGGCAGAGTCCGCGCTTGGTAACGAAGTTATAGATTCCACCCTTGCCGTCCTTATCGCCCGGATACCAGTTTTGCACTGTTGAATATTTAACTTCAGCATTGTCGTGAACTATTATTTCCACTATTGCGGCGTGCAGTTGGTTTTCGTCGCGCATAGGTGCGGTGCAACCTTCAAGATAACTGAGATAGGCTCCTTCGTCGGCAATAAGCAAGGTGCGTTCGAACTGTCCGGTGCCTGCCGCGTTTATTCTAAAGTAGGTACTCAGTTCCATCGGGCAGCGCACCCCCTTGGGAATATATACAAATGAGCCGTCGGAGAATACTGCAGAATTGAGGGCTGCATAGAAATTGTCGGTAGGTGGCACAACAGAGCCCAAATATTTTTTTACCAAATCGGGGTGCTCACGTACAGCCTCGCTAATAGAGCAGAATATAATACCTTTTTGTGCAAGGGTGTCGCGAAAAGTGGTTTTTACGCTTACCGAGTCCATTACGGCATCAACTGCCATATTTCCTGCCAATGCTTGACGTTCTTCAAGTGGAATACCAAGTTTGTCGAAAGTCTTCATCAGTTCGGGGTCTATATCTTTCGACTCGTCAGTCTTTTTTGTTTTCGGCGCAGCGTAGTACGAGATTGCCTGAAAGTCGATTTCGGGAATGCGGAGGTGAGCCCATGAGGGAGGAGTGAGCGTAAGCCAATGGCGATAAGCTTTCAAGCGGAATTCCAAAAGCCACTCGGGTTCGCCTTTCTTTAGTGATATCTGTCGAACGACATCTTCGTTGAGTCCGCGCGAAATAACATCGGTATCTACATTGGTTGTAAAACCGTATTTATACTCCGAATTGGTAATATCTGAAATTAAGTCTGACACTTGTTGTAATATTCACAGTTGTTTACATTAAGAAAGGCTGTCATTTGACAGCCTTTTCTCGTCTGAGGTACCTAGCAGATTCGAACCGCTGTCCCCGGGTTTGCAGACCGGTCCCTAACCACTCGGGCCAGGTACCTTTTTTCTTTGCGGCTGCAATGGTAAGGTTTTATTTTTAATTGTGCAAATGTTTGGCGAAAAATATTTTACTCGACATACAGAACCAACCCTTTTAAGTATTCTCCTTCCGGATGGTAAATGTTTATGGGGTGGTCTTGAGGTTGAGTGAGTTGGTGCAGAATTCTTACTTTTCGTCCTGACATGGCAGCAGCAGAGAAAACAGCGAGCCGGAACATCTCTTTGTCGATGGCTTGCGAGCAAGAGAAGGTGAATAGTATCCCGCCTTTGCTTATTTTTTCGAACCCTTTGGCGTTAAGTCGCTTATATCCTTGCAGGGCATTCCTTATTGCTCCGCGGTGTTTTGCGAATGCCGGTGGGTCGAGGATGATAAGGTCGAATTTATCGTTGTCGGCATGCAGTGAGTCTAAATACTTAAAAGCATCTGAGCAAACAGTTTCGTGGTTGGTGCAGTCTGGGAAGTTGAGTAGTACGTTTTGTTCGGCCAATCTGACGGCTTTTTCCGAACTATCAACCGATACTACTCTTTTGGCGCCTCCACGCAGTGCATAGACCGAGAATCCGCCTGTGTAGCAGAACATATTAAGCACATCACGGTTTTTAGAATAACGCTCAACAAGCATGCGATTTTCGCGTTGGTCAACAAAGAACCCTGTTTTTTGGCCGTCGAACCAATCAATGGAAAAATGCAAACCGTTTTCGGTGGCAATATGTGAGCTGTCGCTCGACGGGGAGCCTGCGAGATATTCGTTTTTGATATCTGTAAGATGGTTATGGAAAGGAAGTGTCCCTTCCGATTTATAATATACATGACTCAGATTGGGGACCGTACGGGTAAGTGCATCAGCTATCTGATGTCTTGCTAAATGCATACCTGCCGAATGAGCCTGCACAACGGCTGTTGAGCCGTAGATGTCGATGATAAGTCCGGGAAGAAAATCACCTTCGCCATGAATTAAGCGGTAGGAGTTGTTTTCGTCGGATATAAGTCCTAACGACTGACGCATTTGCAGAGCGTTGAGCAGACGTTGGTGCCAAAAATCTGACGGCAGAGTGCCGGTGCCAAATTCGAGTATTCTGACGGCAATGCTACCTTCCTGCCAGTGTCCGATGCCGAGTGTCTGTCCTTCGGCAGAGCGCACTTCTACCTTTTCGCCTTCCTGTGGTTTGCCATTGATATGTGCTATAGCTCCTGAGAATACCCACGGGTGGAAACGCAATAGCGACTCTTCTTTATTTTTCTTGAGATAGATGGTTGTCATTTTCTGCTTGTTTTTTTGCCATTGTTTCTTGCTGATGGCGAATCATTGCTTCTTTTTCTGCGGCTTTCATTTGTGTCACTTTGCGTTTGCTCAGTGGTGTGGCTTTCCGCAACTCGAGCCAGATGCGTAGTGTTGCCCAGGCGTCGGTGGAGGCGTAGCGTGCCTGTTCGGTTGTGAGTGTGGCGGTATCCCAGTTGGTGAGTTGCTGATTTTTTGATATCTTCCTACCGAAAACTATGGCGTAAATTTTTTGCAGTCCGAGTTCAAAGATACCGTAGTCGTTAACTATTTTCTGTATGTCGTGGCAGTTTTGCGGAGTGAATTCGTGCTGCCGTTGTAGTCCGTGTAGGTCGTCGTTGAAGGCAAGCCCTATTTTCATTATTTCGGGGTTGGCAAAGAATCCTGCCAACTCTTCGGGCATGCCTATTCTGTTGATTTGAAAGAGGTAACATCGCTGTGTGGTGGCTATCTGTACGAGTGCGGTGGGGTAGTGCACTCCTCTTACAAACGACGGTCGGCTTTCGGTGTCAACTCCCACTACAGTCTGTCGACTCAGATAGTCAACAGCATTCGGCACGTGCTCGATGGCGTTGACTATTACCACTTCTCCCTTGAACTCGTCGAGCGGTAGTTTGTTGATTGTTTCTTTATCAATGTGGGCAGAGTACATTATGTTTTCGGTTATTAGTGTTAGTTATGCTACATCGTCGGTTTCTTTGTTCGTAAGTGCGTGTAATGCGCGGAGTGCGTTGAGCAGTTTTTGTCCCCAATGTTCATTAAATGCGTCAAGGCATTGTCTGAGAGCGGCATACATAGCCGGTTCGTTCTCGGTCTGGAAATTAGCAGCCATATCTTTCAGCTCTTGATATATATCGGCAAGGTTCTCTGAGATAAATGCTGTTATGGGGGTGTCAGAATAGCGCATGTCATCAACGAAAACTTCGAGGTATGCATTGTCCTGTCCGAGTATCTGAGACACGCCTTGCTCAACGTAGTTGTAGTCTTCTTCAGCCACAAAATGCATCAACTCGTCTTCTTCGTCGGTTGATTGAGGCAGGTTGAGCATTCTTGTTTTGAGGTAGAGCAAAGGCAGCAGTTTGGTGGCCTTGTCGATAAACTCGCGTGGCTCATTGTCTTGCGATTTTTCAAGAAAAAGGCATGTCTGTACTGCTACTGTTACAAACTCTATTACATCCTGTTGATATACAATTTCTTTATATGTCATAATTCTGATTTTTTTTCGTTTAGTGAGTCGATGGCATCGATAAAACTTTGTATCTGTTCGGGGTGTTGCTCGAAATGGTTGCCTATAACCACCATGTCGGCACCTGCTGCAAAGGCAATCTTCATCTGTTCTGGGGTGCGTATTCCACCGCCAACGATAAGGTATACGTCGGTTGAGAGGCGCACACCTCTTATTATATTGTTTCCTACCGGAATGTCGGCTCCGCTACCGGCTTCGAGATAGATAAGTCGCATGCCGAGCAGTTCGCCTGCTATGGCTGTATCAACTATAAGTTGAGGGTTGTCTTGTCTTAGCGCCTGAGTGTGTGTGGCTTTTTCTACTGAACTATGTATTCCGCCGTCAATCAGGATGTAGCCCATTGGCAGGGTGGTTATGCCGCTTTCTTTCACTTTTCTTGCTATAGCCACTTGCTGACCGATGATACACTCGGCATTTCTGCCGGATATAACAGAAAGGAACATAAGCGCATCGGCTTTGGCTGTGAACTGACTTGTTGACCCGGGGAAGAGCACCACGGGTGTTGAAGGGAAAAGTTGTTTAACGGCATCAACATAGTCGTCGAGCGAAACGTCGAGACCGCTTCCGCCTACAAGTATAATATCAGGTGTTTTAGGCGAACAATACTGCCGAAGTTGTGGTAGCAGGTCGGATGTTGTCTTGTCGGGGTCTACAAGCAGTGCAAGCAGTTTTCTATGGTCGGCAAGCAGTTGCTCCACGTTGTTGGCAGAGGGGGATATCTGACGGGCAAGTACGCATACCTCATCTGCGCCGGCAATATCCACTTGTGATATTCCATACATATATCGGCGTGTGGCAAGCCTGAAGCTGTTGTTTAAGAAGTGATGGGGTTCGACGGGGACATTCTCGCCTAAGTAGCCGGCTGTTCTGCCTTCGGCTTTAAACACCGCTTCTTTGGTGCACCACATTAGGGTAAGTATTGATGTGTGTGCTTCAGAATTGAACTGACTTAGTTGAGCAAGTTGGGATGGGCTGAACATCTTTTGTTTGACGTTGTGAATCCTGTCGCTTATATGTTCGAGGTCGATGCCTATAGGTGTGTGCTCATTAACGGCAAGACATACATTCTCTTTTGTGTGCGATAGGCTTATATAGGTGTGCTTGCCGTCGATATACGGTGCTCCCTGCGGATTGTGCCTCAGTATAACGTCATGCCCGAATGCCTCGCACAATAGCTGTCGCTCGCCAAGTATCTCACGCTCGCGTTTGGTGGGAGCCTCGGGGAGTCGGCACAAATACACAGTGCTGTCGCCTACAGATATTTTCTGAATGTTAGGTCTCAAAATCTTTTCGTGGTTAATGCCTCTTACTTATTCCATTGGAAACTCTCGATGAGGCGTATGATATCGGTGTGAAGATAGTCGATTGATGGTTGAAGCGAGTCGCGGTTAGGCAGGCAATCGAAATAAACCGACGCGCGGAAGTAGTTACTCAGACTGTCGGTAATATAAAACTGACATGGCGAGGCGGTATTGCCATCTAACTCGTAGAGAACACAATATACTCTGTCTTTTTCGCGGAAATAAGCCTGTTCGGATATGGCGGTAGCAATAGAGGAGTGGTTATATACAAATTCTTGAGCATCATCGGTCAGCTCTCGAAGGTTTTCTTTCACAGGGGCGTAACTGCAATGAATGGTGGCTTTTAGGGCAGGGTAGCAGATGTTGCTCCACTTGTCGTCTTTGCGTGCTTTAACCACTGCATTATTCGATAAAAGAAACGAGCATACTCCCGAATAATCGAACATAGTATAGGCGGTGTCAGGAATAAATCCGCGTACATATCCGTATGGTTTGGGAACATAGCGTTTGCCGCACGATATTGCGGCTGTACACAAAATGGCGAGAATAATGTATTTAAGTGTTTTCTTCATCTAATGCGTTCGCTTCGGCTTGTTGTGTAGGATGATAGGTGGTTTGCTCGTAAAATTAAAATAGCCTTTAAGGAGTGCAAAGATACGATATTTTGCGCAAAAAACAAAAAAAATTTGGTTGTATAAAAAAAATATACTACCTTTGCAGGCGATTTCCGTGGAATACAAGCGGAAATAATATCGCGGAGTAGAGCAGTGGTAGCTCGTCAGGCTCATAACCTGAAGGTCGGTGGTTCGATCCCATCCTCCGCAACACAAAAAAAGAGTCTTAAATAAAGACTCTTTTTTTATTTCATTATAAAAGTTCCCACTTACATTATCATAAAGATAATTAAAGGCTAATTAATGGATAATTCATTTCAATTTACGTACAGAAATTAACAAGAATTATAATTAATTATTCATTAAATTCTCGCAAATTATTGATTATTTGAAGTGGGTTGTTTCTCTTTCATTATTACCACACCGTTTCTATGCGTATTTGATGATAATTGTCTTTATTGCTTTGCCCACAGAGTTGGCTTTGTCGGTGGCAGACTCCATTGCCTGCATAATCTCCTTAATTTTAATAATCTCGATGGCATCGGTTTCGGTGTCGAACAATTCCTTTACGAAGGCTTCGTAAACCTCGTCGCCTTCGTGTTCGAGCTCATGCAGTTTCTGGCATTGCTCGAGTGCTGCGTCGGGCTGCCTTGACATCGTGCGGAGTTCGCTTACTCCCGCTCTTATACATTTGGCACCTTCAAGAATAATCTCTGCCATGTGCATTGCCTTGTTGGGAATCTGCTTTGGTGCAAAGAGCAATATGCGTTTCGCCGACGAGGTGATAAGGTCAACCACATCGTCGAGCGCGCCGCATAACGCGTGGATATCTTCGCGGTCGAAAGGAGCAACAAACGAGTTGTTAAGTTCGCTGAAAATACGGTCGTTAATCTGGTCGCATTCCGTCTCGATGGCTTTTATTTTCGGATATATATCTTCCTGCTGCTCTTCTTCCGTAGAAGATACGAGCTGGGTGAATAGGTCGGCAGCCTCCACTGTCGCCGCGCCTATGCGGTTGAATAACGGGAAGAACTTGTCTTCTTTATTGAGAATCTCAGAAAAAAATGATTTTACAGACGCCATTTATTGAAATACTTGGTTGACGCTACAAAGGTATGATTTTTTTTCGAATTGCAAAGAAAAATATAGAAAAAGCCTTATTATTTTTTTTTGTTAAAACTTTTATGTAATTTTGTGGGCTCGAAGACGAGTAATAATCATATTTCACGTTTTGCCTTCGTTTTGTCTCAACGATGCAAAAGTCGAAAACAGATAAGTTTAACTAAAAAATATTTATTATGTCAAAAGTAACCGTAGTAGGCGCAGGTAATGTAGGTGCTACTTGCGCAAACGTGTTGGCAGTTAATGAAGTAGCCAACCAAGTATGTCTTATTGATATCAAAGAAGGACTTGCTGAAGGCAAGGCTATGGATATCATGCAAACTGCACAACTCATGCAATTCGACACAGTAGTAACAGGTGTAACCAACGACTATTCCAAGACCGAGGGCAGCGATGTTGTTATCATCACCTCAGGTATCCCGCGTAAGCCGGGTATGACTCGTGAAGAGCTTATCGGTGTTAACGCCGGAATAGTAAAGAGTGTTGCCAATCAGGTTCTCGCTCACTCGCCCAATGCTATCCTCGTTGTGGTAAGTAACCCGATGGACACTATGGCATACCTCACCCTTCATTCGCTTGGTTTGCCCCGCAACCGCGTTATAGGTATGGGTGGTGCGCTCGACTCGGCTCGTTTTCAGTATTTCCTTGCAAAGGCTCTTTGCTGCAATCAGAACGATGTTGACGGATTCGTTATCGGTGGCCATGGCGACACCACAATGATTCCTATGTCTCGTTTTGCTACTTATCGCGGTGTGCCCGTTTCGGAGTGCCTTACTAAAGAGCAGTTAGACGAGGTCGTTAAGTCAACAATGGTAGGTGGAGCTACTCTTACCGGACTTCTCGGCACATCCGCTTGGATGGCTCCAGGCGCCGCTGCTGCATCGGTAGCAGAGGCTATCATTAAAGACCAGCATAAGATGATTCCTTGCTCGGCCGCCCTCGAAGGTGAATATGGATATAAGGATATCACTATCGGCGTGCCTTGCATAATCGGCAAAAACGGTATTGAGAAGATTGTTGAGCTTCCGCTTAACGACGAAGAGAAGGCTCTGTTTGCCGCTTCTGAGGCTGCTGTACATAAAACAACTAATATTCTGCACGAGATTAACGCACTCTAAGACCCAAACAGTACAAACGATTAGGACAAACAGAAAGAAAAGCGTGTTGCCTTTGCAACACGCTTTTTGTTAACTCTTTGTTTGCAATCGCCACAGGTGGGCGGCTTCCTGACTTGTTTACTCAATCGGGTCGCAGTTGACGGACGAGGGAAGACGGTACAAGGCACGGTATGCGGGTGAGCAGGGAAGAGGAGGATAATAATCACCGAGACTGAAACTTATCATAACCAATTCTCCGTTCAAGTCGTTGTCGAGTTGGAGGTATAATTCTTTGTCAGGTGCTTTGTCAGGCTCTTCACCTTGGATATAATCTTCAGAAACTAATCGTATCTCCGAAAAGTCCTCCTTCAGTGCCTTCTCATAGTCGGAACGATCTTTTACTGTAACGCCTTCAATTGCTTCTTTGGAATATACATAATTTTCAAATCCGGCAGAAGATTGTATCCCTGCCGTCCAGCGTAGTAGCGGACTCATTATTTTCCATGAGTCTTTGCTCATTCGTCTGAAATAAGTAACAGCGTCAGACAACGACTCGTTGAATTTCTCTCCTGAAACCGATACAATTTTGTTCTCGTCGATATACAATTTTAACCATTCGGAATATACAATGCTCCCCGAAGAAATGGTGTGCTTGTCGCCGCGGACATATCCTCCGCTGTAGTAATCGGGTTCGGCAACTGTAATGAAACTGTTTTTCTTCAAATATTCATCAGCTTCTTCTTTCGTCATGCCAAGCACTTTATTAGCTGCCTGCACAAGCAAGTCGCCTTTCATCTCTTTGTCAACGTTTTCGTTACAGGATGTTACAAAAAGCGGCAATGCCGCGAGTAATGTCATGAGGACACGGTAGTGGTAGGATTTCATAGGTGTATGGATTGTGGTTGTTTATTCATTTTGCAAATATACGTCATTATTCTGATAATGCAAAATATTTTTTTCAAAAACAATAAAAATCAAATCGCGATTTTTGTATGTCAAATAAATTGTGTATTTTTGTCGGCTAAACAAAATTATCTATGCAAAAAATAAGAAACATAGCCATTATAGCGCATGTTGACCATGGTAAGACTACTCTCGTAGATAAGATGCTCTATACGGCTCACCTCACTTCTATGCCTCGCATATTGTATCTCCTACCATCAGGTATGAGAATGATTACTTGTCCGTTTTCGAGAACCTTGTGGGGCTTAAAGTCAGAATTGCCTTGCTCGGATGCGATATTTTCTATGTCGGTGTAAGTGCCGCCATCGGTAGTGAACTCGCCTTGGAAGGTCTCTATTATGTGGTCGGTAACATCTTTGGCGTTGATAAGGTAGTCGTATTTAGTGTTTGCTTCAAGTCCTGTTACGGTAAATCGGAAACCTGTGGCTTGTGTTGCTTGCGGTGCTGGTTTGCCATTGGCAGCCGGAGCGCGGAAGGCTATCGACTGCAATTGGCCTTCGGCATTGAAGATGAGAGTACAGATAGTCTGACCATCATTACCTTTTATTGTCAATTCGTAGGTATCGGCATTGCTTATGTTAGGCCAAATAACCTCTGCTGCATTCGACTCTGTTATGATAGTAACTTGGTCGGTGTTAGCATTTTCTGCCTGCATAGGTCGCACATCGAACTCTCCCCAGAACTCGTCTGTCTGATAGTTGCGCAAGCGGTTTGCCGGTACCCACAGATAAGCTTTACGCGATATATTTAAGAAAGAATCGCCCTTCCCACTTACAGCATCAGGCACTCGCTCTGCATAGCAGTAGATATCAGTTACTCTTTTGCAACCACCAAATGCATACGCTCCTATGTTCTGTACTGACTTGCCTAAACTTATGGTCTCAATCTCGCTGCAACCAGAGAAAGCATATTTCCCAATACTTGTGACGCTATTGGGGATAGTTATTGATGTTAGACCGCTGATTTTATAGAAAGCATAGCTTCCAATACTTGTAATGCTGTTACCTAAAACATATTCTGTAACTTGGTCCCCAAAAATGCTCGTAATAGAGGTATTGTATGAATATTCCTTATTCATTATAGCATCAGAATTTATTGTTACCGAGGTCAGGTTGCCGCATTCACTGAAAGCATATTCTCCAATTCTTGTGACGCTATTGGGGATAGTTATCGAAGTCAGACTGCCGCATTCACTGAAAGCATATTTTCCAATACTTGTGACGCTATTGGGGATAGTTACCGAAGTCAGACTGCTGCAACCACTGAAAGCATAACCAGCGATATATGTGACGCTATTGGGGATAGTTACCGAAGTCAGACTGCTGCAACC
>JAFSTG010000104.1 GCA_017450605.1 Paludibacteraceae bacterium
AACAGCAGCAACAAGAAATGAGCAAAGAGCAAGCAGAACAAATACTGCAAGCATCAGAGCAAGACGAACAAGCCGCACAAGAAAAAGCCCAACGCCAGCAGATGCAAGGAGGAAAACGCTCCGACAAAAACTGGTAATCCTGCTCAGCCAATATTATCTCAACAATTTGAAATTTAAATTTTAAATTTGAATTTTTAAACTTTTCCCTACTGATGAAACGAATAACATATATATTTCTATTTCTGTGTATCGTCCTTGGTGCATTTGCCGATGATGTTAGTTTCCGTGCGTCAGCACCTTCACAAGTGGTGGTAGGCACACCTTTTCAACTGACCTACACTGTCAATCAACGTGCCAAAGACCTGCGTGCCCCAGAGTTCGAAGGGTTTGACGTATTGGCTGGTCCTTACACCTCGCAAAGCAGCAGCACACAGTTTATCAATGGTACGCGCACGTCCACGTTCACACTGACCTACACCTACACTCTTATGGCACAGAACGTAGGCACTTTCACGCTTCCGCCGGCAACAATAACGGTTTCGCACAACACATACAATTCCAACGGACTGAAAATAACTGTTCTGCCTGAAGATGAAAAGCCCGATACGCAACAACAGGGTTCTGCCGGCGGAAATTCGCAGGCTGGCAGAACATCTCAGGCTTCGGGGTCGAAAGACGACTTGTTTATTCGCACCATAGTGAGCAAAACCAACGTATATGAACAGGAGTGCATAACACTCTCTTATAAGTTATACACTCTCGTTGACGTTGCTCAGTTCACCAACAATACTAAGATTCCCGAGTTCATGGGTTTCGTAAAACAAGAGGTTGATTTGGGCAATATCCAAACCAATTTAGAGCATTATAATGGTCGCAACTATCAGACCGCCACTCTCTTCGAGACGCAACTTTATCCGCAGAAAAGCGGCGACATCAAAATTGAACCGGCCTCGTTCGAAGCAATAGTAAGAGTTCGTAACCAGTCGCAGGTGCGTAGTATCTTCGACGATTTTTTCGATACCTACTCTAATGTCTCGCGCCAACTCGTTGCCCCTGGTGTTACCATTCACGTAAAGAGCCTGCCAAGCGGTCGTCCTCAAGGGTTCTCTGCCGGTGTAGGTTCATTCACAATGAACTCAAGCATCAGCGCCACCGAACTATCAACCAACGAAGCTGTAACACTGAAGATAACCGTAAGTGGCACGGGAAACATGAAGATGCTTAAAACTCCACAAGTGGAATGGCCGGAAGGTTTCGAAACATACGATCCGAAACTAACCAATAACACCCGCAATTCAGCTGGCGGACTGACAGGTAGCAAGACTTTCGAATATCTTGCTATTCCGCGCGCATCAGGCACATACACCATACCCGCTGTCAGTTATTCGTATTTCGACCCGCAAGCGGGCGCATATAAGACATTAAGCACTCCGCCCTATACCTTACAGATTAAGAAAGGAGCCGACGACAATAACGCCGTCGTAAGCAACTATGTCAACAAAGAAGATATCCGCCAGCTTGGAAGCGACATCCGCCATATCTATACCGGCGAAATCAAACAATCAAGCCAAGACAAAGTAAAGTTCGGCTCATGGATTTTCTGGATGCTGTATATCATACCTCTTTTGCTCACTATAATAATCATCGTGGTACTGCGCAAACGCATACGCGACAATGCCGATATTCGTAAGGTTAAATATCGCAAGGCTAACAAAGAAGCTCAGCGCCGTCTGCGCCAGGCAAAGAAGATGATGACCGAGCAAAACGAGAAAGGATTCTACGAGGAGATAGAAAGGGCATTATGGAATTATCTGAGCGATAAACTTTCGATACCTACGGCTGAACTTACCAAAGACAATATATCGCAACTACTGCTCGAAAGGGGTATCGATCAAAATACTATCGATGAGCTCAACACTCTGCTGCGTAATGCCGAATTTGCAAGATATGCGCCATCACAAAACAACACCACTATGCAACAGATGTACGAGCAGACTGCTGAGCTTATAAACAAAATAAATTAGTTAACAACATGCAACGATTAGTTTCTATATCAATATTAGGTTTGTTAATATTCGTAGGGCTAAGTGCACAAACCTACGATGCCATCGAGTCCACATACGAGAGTGCCAATGCTCAATACAACGCCGGCAATTTCGCTCAGGCAGCACAACTCTACGAGCAGTTGCTCGATTCTGCAGACTTTGGCGACGAGCAAGCATACATCTATTATAACCTTGGCAATGCCTACTTCCGTGTTAACGAATTAGGAAAAAGCATTCTCAACTACGAGCGATGCTTGCGTCTGCAACCCGGCAATAAAGATGCACGATATAATCTGGAATTTGCACAAAGCAAGATTATTGATAATATCGACCAAGGGAATACCTTTTTCCTAAGCCAGTGGATAACAACATTGCGCAACACTCAGACGTATAGAATATGGATGTGGCTTAGCATAGGCTTGTTTATTTTATGTCTCGTTTCATTACTTGTTTTCCTCTTCACCCGACCGATAGCATTGCGTAAAACAGGATTCCATATAGCGTGGCTCGCATTCTTATTCTCGTTATGTTCGCTTGCCTTGGCAACAGCTGCTTATAACCACCGTAACGACAAAAACGAAGCCATAGTAATGCAAGGAATAGTGAATGTGAAATCGAGTCCCGACCGCTCAGGCACCGACCTCTTTACTCTTCATGAAGGAACAAAAGTCCGAGTTTCCGACCGCGTAGGAGAGTGGGTAGAGATTCGCGTTGGCGATAACATCGGATGGTTAAGAGAAGATAATATCGAATACATAGTGCATTAACACACTCGCGCCAAGATGGAACAACTCCTGCAATTCGACACACGGCTGCTGCTTGCCATCAACTCGTGGCACACTCTTTTCTTGGATAATTTTCTTTGGAACATAACGCAGAAAACGACGTGGATACCGCTTTATGTTTCGCTTGTCGTCTATCTTGCATTAACCTTCAGAAACGACAACTCCAATACTTTGCGCTCATGGATGAGGATACTAATTCTTGTGGTGGCGGTTGCCGCATGCGCCGGACTCTCCGATTGGATATGCTCGCTCATAAAACATGCAGTAGAACGACCGCGACCTACACGAGAAACGGCACTGCAGGGTATTCTCCATATTGTAAATGGGTATAAAGGAGGACGTTTCGGATTCGTATCTGCACATGCAGCTAATACCTTCTCTGTAGCATTGCTCTTCTCGCTTATAGTTCGCAATATAAGAACCACCATACCACTCATAGTGTGGGTTATGCTGAACTGCTATTCGCGTATGTATCTTGGTGTACACTATCCCGCAGACATCTTAGGCGGACTGATGGTGGGAGCACTTCTCGCTTGCACCGCTTATTTTGTTTTGCTAAAAACAAAAGTTATAACTAATCACCCCGCAAGCCAAGCGCGCAACTTTTGGAGCGACTATTTCGTTGCAGCAGTGTTCTCTATCTCATGCACCTTCTGCCTACTCTGACAGAAATGGTGGATTTCTAAATGGTGGATTTCTAAATAAGAAAAGTGTAGGAGAAATCCGTTCAATCCGTGGGAGATAAAATTTGAAATTATATTCGCCAAATCAAAAAGTACAATTTTTCAAAAAGAAAAGTGCAAGAAAAATTCAAAAAGCAGCAAACTTTCACACGAAAATTTGCTGCTTTTTTTGTCGTTTGAAGAGCTTTCAAAAGCCTTTCAAAGATTATTCAATCCAATGAAGTTTTGTCGTTCCTAAATAGCCTTTTGCAAAGACAAACCAAGCGTAATTGACCGCAGAACTTGAAACAGATGCGAAATCTCCATTTTTTGCACACGCTATTCTATCAGGAAACAAAAACACTTCTTTCAGACTCCCTTTTGAATAAAGTCTTTCATATCTTGTTTTTCCTGCCAGATTATTCACATTCAGAAGAAAGATAGCTTCTCCACCTTCAGGAAGCAATTCCAATGAATGTTCAATGAACTCCAATGTAAATTTGTAAGGTGGATTCGTGAGAATACACGCACAATCTTCTTTCAGTTTGTCCACTTTCAAGAAGTCAATTCCACCTGTTCCATAGCCACGATCAATGAGGTCTGTTGAAATAACTTCGTGACCATGTTTCTTCAGTTCTTCAGACAAATGACCTTCTCCACATGCACATTCA
>JAFSTG010000105.1 GCA_017450605.1 Paludibacteraceae bacterium
ACTCTATGGGTCAGTTGCGAGGCAGGGGAAAAATACAAGGCTATCAACATTTGGAACGATATGCAGATGCTCACTACCAACTTCTACCTCCAACTCAGCACTGAAGGCGAGGGCGAAGTAACAATAACAAACGCAGGGTGCGATAGCTTGCTACTTGTTGCCACTGCTGCCGACCATTTCTATTTTGCAGGTTGGACTAATAACAATAATGCTGATACTCTGATTGTAGCACTTAAATCTGACACCTCAGTATCAGCTCTATTCAATCCTCAGATATATGCAGTTCGATTCTACGCCGAAACCGAATTGCTGAAAACCGACTCGGTGGAAGCATATAAACCGGCTGTTGCACCTGAAGCACCGGCCCGCTCAGGATATCTGTTTGCAGGCTGGGATAAGGATTTCTCGTCGGTAGTAGCCGACATGGATGTAAATGCTATATACGAGGCAACGAGCGGTATAGAAGATATTGCCGATATGACGAATAGCGGCAAGACAATTTTATATACCATCGACGGCAGAATAGTTAGCAGCAAACTGATGCTTGAAGAGAACCTTACGAAAGGTGTTTATATCATGCAGCGTGACACCGAAGTAAGAAAAATAATAATACGCTAACTATATATCGGTTTATTCGAACGTCTGAAACCGATATATTATCCTTTGCCAATACTTTTCTTCGGGATTGAGCGTGCATTGCGGGAATGCAGGTAGATTTGGCGTATCCGGTGCAAATTGTGCCTCAAGAGCTATTCCATCAGCAGGCTGTGCAATTCTTCCAAAGCGTGTAGGATACTTAGAACTTAGAAACCCTCCTGAATAGATTTGCAATGCTGAATAGGTGGAATAGAGCGACAATCGACGCCCTGTTACTTCTGACGACAACTCAGCCTGTATAAGATTCGAAGGTTTTTCCCTATTCCACATATAACAATGGTTGTAGCCCCGATTCCACGCAAACTGCTGCATATTCCAATCAATATCGCGTCCTATAGGCTTCGGCTGAGAGAAGTCGAAAGGCGAACCCGCTACATCAAGTACCTTGCCGGTAGGCAAAAACTCACTATCTGTCTCAAGCATTTGTGTGGAGGAAACACGTAGTTGGTGAGAATAGATATCACCGTAGCCGTTAAGGTTGAAATATGCGTGATTCGTGAGATTTAGAACTGTCGGGGCATCTGTGGTAGCGCTGTAGTCGATTACGACCTGGCAATCTTCCTTTGTCAGACCATAGGTTACATAGATATCAACATTAGCAGGAAAACCGCCCTCACCGTCACTACTCAAATAATGAAACGTAACAGATAGTTGGTCTCTGCGGACAATATCGAATTTACGGAAACTGAGGCCACTCGGTCCGGAGTGGTTCGAATTGTTGCCGTCATTGAGTTCGAGTTGATAGGTTCTACCATCAAGAGTGAATTTGCCCTGACGTATGCGATTTGCAAACCTTCCTACCGTTCTACCGGCATAGTTAGGGTCTGCTAACATGGCTTCTATATCGTTGTATCCTAATAAAATCTCACCAAGCTGACCATCACGGTCTGGCATATAAGCTGAGAGCCACGAAGCACCGTAGTTGCAAACTTCAATATAATAACCCGACGGATGAGTGAGGCGAACTACTTCTATGTCGTCAGGCTGCATCATTGCTTGATAAACTCTGATATATAAACTCGATTATCGCTCAGCGCACGAATAAGATAAGTGCCCTGCGACAAATGCGACACATCTATTTTCCGAACATTACCATAGCGGGCTACAAGTGAGCCGCTAACAGAATATACAAGTACTTCGTTCACTTTGGAAATCGATAACCGGAGCGACGTGTCGGTAGGATTAGGCGAACAAACGAACTTCTCTTCTGTTAGGATATCTACTGCTGTAGGAGAAACAATAACACCCTTGTAAATTTTTAGAATACGGCAGTCTTGTGCGGGAACAACCTCTTCCGCGAACTCTTTAGAATACACCTGCGAGCCAAGGAACAACTCTTCTACTACCAACGAATCGGTTGTAGCTATTCCGAGATCGTCGAAAGCAACTTGCACCTTAGTCTTACGCCCGCCGAAGTTAAAGAGAGCAACAAAACATGTGTCGCCTGCATGGGTGTAGTAGCGGTCTGTTGCCGATTCACCCTTGGCAGCAGTATTAAGCGGACGAAATGCTTTCGTCTCGCGTGCCATTTGCAGCAAGGACGGATTATCTATCAGTTGCATCGCTCTCTGCTTTGCTGTTTCGTCTCCAGAGTTGGAATAATCGTCTCCAAGACAAAGCATGCCTGTAACGAGAGCAGAAGCAAAACGGACACGGTTGGTTTTCAAATCGTAACCCTTGAATACTATATTATCCGGATCGTTGAAATGATACACATGGTCAAGCCACCAACCATAGGTCGTGGAATTTAGTGTATATTCCGAATTACCGATAGAGCCGTATGCATCGCAGGCTATGCGGCGCCCATGAGCGAACTGAGCAGGAAAGAGAGGAGCAATCGACAAGTTGAGATACATCTTCCCATCTACGAGAGAATCGAGATATGCCATACCCTGGCAGTAGGCTTCAACACCTGTGGTAATGTTTTTGTCGTACCAAGAATCAGCCTCAAGAATGCCATGATCCATAAAATCGAGTTTCAGAAACTCGTAGCCCCAATAATGGAAGTTATTTATATAATGCTCCATACGTGCTTTAGTAGCGGGATGTGTGGGGTCACATGCTGTAGCACCGGTGCGTTTGATAGGCTTGCCGTTAGCATAAAGCCAAATGTCCTTGTATTTGACATCGGTAGTTCCTTCTACTATGCGTTCAGGGTTATTTGCCCAATCGACGAAAGGAGTCCAATAGATACCGGCTTTCTGATTATGCTGAGCACAGTAATGGGTGAAGCGTCGGAGGTCGGAACCTGTAAGATTATCCCAATACGAATCGAGATCCATATACATCGTTCCGTTATTATGATATCCGCGCGACATCAAACTATCGGCTATAAAGAGTGCAGACTGAGATGCATTCATATATCGAACAGAGGTCTGCAGCACACCCCAACTGTTCCACACGAACGGTTTACCGCCATTCCACGGCATCTTGGGTGCACAAACAACACAAAGGTCACCAAAGGTCTCCATACCTTCACGCCAGTCGTCGAACACACCAAACATAAACAACGGAGATGCAACCGTGGTATCACGGACAGCACCATGCGGCAGTGAATCGCGTGTATAACGATCGCTTGCACCGGCAACTGCCAATAACGACTGAAGGGTTTCGCTATCTGTAGTGGTAGATGTAACTACCGACTTCCACTGTGTATGCTCGATAGAACCAACAACAACACCCTTATGTGTATCAACCGAATAGAGCGCACCAACCTCGTAACTATTAGTTGTAGAGCCAAAATTATTTGAACGATAGCGTATCCACTCGTCGTTATCAAAGGGCACGAAGAGTTGTCGGTTATCGCCTTCACCAAACAAATTAACAGCGGCTGTTGTGAAGATTGGCGCCATATAGTTAGAACGGATAACACCTGCCGACGAAGCAAGAGTGAGTCGGGTTAACATATAGTCGGCATCTTCGTAAAGAAAATACGAGTGACACAGACTTACTGTGTCATTTACCTTTGCAATGATATCAACACGCCTTCCCACACCAAAACTATCGCTGATAGCATCGTCGCCGACCGAAGTAATCTCAAGTTCTGCGAGATTGATTAGAACACCGTCGAGTTTGGCCGCACACGTGTTATGAGAGAGCACAAGTGCATTATCTTTATAAATATTGCAAAAGCCGTTAGTCGAAGATACATTCATGCGCCATTTGCCAACCGAATAATCGTCGGCAAAGACATTTACTGCAATGGCAAGACAACAGAGTAAGATTGTTCGTTTCATCGAAAAATATATTTTCATAATATTCGGTCTATAGACCAAAATTGGGTTAAAGAGTAGTTCCTCTAATAGAAAGCAAAGCGGCAACCAAGCCGCTTTGCCCAAGATAATTATTATAATTCTACTTTCTGACCAAGAACGGTGAATTTCTCGTTGTTCTTGATAATATAAACCTGACCATTCTCAACTACCTTGCGAACTTTCAGTTCTATTGCGTTAATGTTGTCAACGCCTGTTCCAACAGTAGCGAATGTTGAACCTACATTTGCACCGTCAATAGCCTGAACGAAGAATGTATATTCGCCCTCACCCTTGAAGGTATATGAAAGAGTGTTGAGGTAAGCCGGAGCAAGACCTGCTACTTTCTGTTTACCTGTCTCGGGGTCAGCGGGAACAAGCATCCAAGCAGTACCATCGGCTGCCTTAGCCATAATGTTGTAGCGAAGAGCTGCAGCAGGAGTATTGTCGTCTTCGGCTGCTTCCCAAGTGATAGTATAACCATCATTGCCTTTAACTACTGTAACGTTCTTCGGAGCGGAAGGAGCTGCATTAGCAGGAAGATCAGCACCAAGAGTATCCTTAGCGGTATTGAAAGCAATACCATCACTCCAACGGCCGTTAGCATCCGACCAACCACTAACATGGATATCGAGAGTGTTGTCGCCATTGAGGTCAACAACGCTTGTTGCACCACCACGTGCCGAGAGTTGATCCAAACCGGTAGCAACATTGAAACTTACTTCATCGAATGTACCGTCGCCTTTGCCGTAAGCAATAGAAACTGTAGGCCAACCGGTGTGTGCGAAATCCATAAAACCATCGTTATTCATATCGCCCATACCAATAACAGTCTGGCCACCTACAAGACCATGATTCTCAGCTTGCGCAAACTTACCGGTACCATCGTTCATATAGAGATTAGCCGAGTTAGCCCAACCGTTGTTTAGGTCACGACCCATTTCTACGATGTCAAGCCAACCGTCGTTATTAGCGTCGATAGCAACGAGCAAACCTTGGTTCTCGGCAGCAGCAAAGGTCATATCGAGTTTAGAATAGCCACCATTGCCGTTGTTCATATATACATACGATGCACCATTTCCTTTTCCTATATTACCTTCTCCATCAGGAAGTTTGTCGGCATTATCGTCGTAACCCGTAACGAGAATATCCATATAACCATCATTGTTCAGGTCGGCAACAGTTACGCCACCACCGTTAACTTGTGCAAATACCTCTGCACCGATAGTAGCCTTGTCATCAACAAACTGGAATACGCCTTCAACGTTTTTGAACAAAGCTGTCATACGTCCGTGCTCGCCATCCCATTTGCCGCCTGCATTACCATTTAGTACGAGGTCTGTCCAACCATCGTTGTCGAAGTCAACAGGAGCAATAATGTGTTGAACGTTGTCGTTACCTTCACCATAAACACCGGGGAGGTAGTTGTCGAGATCCTCTTCGAAAGCATAACCTTCGTCAGCGCCAAGGTTCTTCATAACATAGGTGTAAGTGGTAGTACCGTCGGGTGTACCTACAACTATAAGGTCAAGATTACCATCATTGTTGTAGTCCATCCAAGCAGCCGATGCCTGCTGAAGAGCAACAAAGTCGTCGGGAAGTTCAACTGCTTCAAACTCGCCGTTACCTGTGTTTTTCAGCAAACCAACGTACATACGATCAGCGTTCTGACCACCAACATAGAACAGGTCGAGGTCGCCATCGTTGTCGTAGTCACCGAATACCATAGCGCAACCTGCCATTTCGTTTGGCAATACGCTTGTTTGCTCACCACCGGTCATCATTTTCAGTTCGAACTTGGCCGGATTGATAGCCATCATGCTTGCTGCCATCATTATTGCAGCAGCGGAAAGTAAAAACTTTTTCATGATTTTAAAAATTTAGTTAATAAAAAAGTGAATTAAAATTATTTATTTCAATTTGTAGTTGGTTTTCAATTTTGCAGTTCAAAGTTGCAGGGTACGCCGGTTTCTAACCGGCGACTCCCTTTTACTTTTCAATTTTCACTGCTCTTAATATCCCGGGTTCTGGTCAGCCGATGAGAGATTGGTGTTTGCCTTTATCTCGGTGTCGGGTATAGGATACAAAAGGAAGTGGTTATCGGCTGCCAGAGTTCCTGTTTCGCGTGCCCACTTGTTGTGTTGCATTACGCGCTTAACATATAGTCCGGCACGGGTGAGGTCGATGCGGCGCCATCCTTCGCAACTGAGTTCGCGCGTACGCTCATCAAACAACTTGTCAAGGAACTCGTCTTTACCCATAGCAGTCCACTCTTTAGAAGCATCCCAGTTAGCACCAAAACCACGACGGCGCACTTCGTTTACCATCTTCAAAGCATCAGCCTGATTACCCAACTCGTTCAGACATTCGGCGTTGAGAAGATAGATATCGGCAAGACGCAAATAATAGGTATTCTTTCCTGCATTCCAGAACGACTGTACTCCGTCGGTACGGATATCCTCATATTTCTTGAAATGCGGTAGCAACTGGTCGTTGCCGAACCCTGTTACTTCGGTGCACTTAACGCCGTTGTAAGTGTAGTCGGTACGAATCGATTCAGCATAACGCAAATCGCCGGTCTCCCATAGTCCGGGACCACCATCCACAGTCTCGGTTGCTTTACTATATGCCCAAGCCGAAGGATTGACTAAGTCGTAGCCTCCAAAGTAGCAAGTCGATGGTGAGGTAGCAGCACGCGAACCGATGTGCCACTGCAGACCGTGAACATCTGCTTCCAAACTGCCCCAATACAGAGTGTAGATTGCTTCCTTTTCGCAGTTCTTATCCGGATCCCACAAGTCGGCGTAGTCAGCCATAAGCGAGAACTCGCCGCAGTCTATTATCTCTTGAAGGAGTTTCTGAGCCTTAGCATAGTCACGATATCCCGATTTGCCTGCCAACGACTCGTCTTCCCAAGCCGACATATAAAGGCGTGCAAGCACTGCTTGAGCCGCCCATTTGGTAGGAATACGCAAGTCTGATTGCTTGGTCTCTGGCAGACGTGATATGGCATCTTCCAAGTCGGCAACTATATAGGCGTAAGTATCAGATATATTCATCCTGCCTTTCAGAATTATATTACCGTCTTTTACTTCTGGTATAGGCAGTCCACCCCAATATTGTGCCATCTCGAAAAGTATGGCACCACGGTAGAACTCAGCCTGACCGATAAACGACGATATACGCGCCGAGTCGTCGCCCTCAACGGGTATTTTCGAGAGGGCATCAAGTGCTTGCGAGGCACGAATAACAACGGGCCAACGCACATTCCAAGCGGCTGCAACGCACACATTCTCGCGATTGAATAGACCATTATAGTAGTCGAGACTGGCTTGTGGCGCCTCTGTCCATACCTGATAGTCGCCTTGACGGGTCTCATCCAAACCAAGGAATACATATAGTCCCGTACGCTCGTAGCGAGTACGACGGAAGCAATAATACACACCATTAAGATATGGCTGTATGTTTTCCAAATCGGCAAACACCTGCTCAGTCGAAAGGGCTGTTTGAGGTTCCTGACTGAGGAAACTGCTGCAACCGCTCAAAACCATCATTGCAGCTACCGACAACATGATGATATATGTTTTTGCTGTTTTCATATCTTTTGAAATTTTATGATTTCACCTTTTCAATTTTCACCTTTCACCTTATTAAAATCCTATATTCAGACCGACAACATACATTCGAGACGAAGGATAATAGTCGCCGCTCTCAGGGTCGTAGCCCTTATATTTGGTAAATGTAAACGGATTGTTTGCAGTGAAATAGATACGAGCATTATTGAAATAAATCTTCTGCATCCATTTTTGCGGGAACGAGTACGACAATGTCATTGCCGATATCTTAAGGAAAGAGGCATCTTGAATACCGTAGTCAACCATACTCATAGAGAAACGGTCAGAACCCCAATAGGCACGGTTTATCGTTGTGTTGGTGTTCTCTGGTGTCCAGCGATTGAGGTTGTCGGCATGAGTGGTAGTAGCACCATTAGTCTGCATCAGGGTCTCATATAGGTTACTGATGCGGCGTGCACCATAACTATAGGTCGCTACTATCTGCAGGCTTAGTCCGCGCCAAGAGAGTTCAGTATGAATACCACCGTAGAATTTCGGATCGGTGTTGCCTATTATATAGCGGTCGCCATCGTCTATCACACCATCGTTATTACGATCAACAGGCAGGATATCGCCAGGACGAACTTTACGGCCACCGAGGTCGAGCGTTGCCACATAATCCATATCCGACTCTTGAGCAATCTTGCCAAACTCATATACATAGATATTGTTGAGCGACTCGCCGACAAAGAGGTTACCTGTGCGCTGAACCGAGTTGCCCGACACGTTATATATCTTGTCAACATCACCATACAAGGCTGTTATTTTGTTTCGTGCAGTTGCCACATTGAAACCTATATTCCATTCCCAATCTTTGGTCTTAACAGCAGTGAGGTCGAACTTAAACTCAACACCTTGGTTAAGCAGACAGCCTACGTTATCAAGCATATACGAGTAGCCGTATGTACCGGCAAGACTGCGTTGCATAAGCAAATCTTCGTTCTTGGTGTAGAAATAGTCGAGTGTCATCTGAATGCGGTTGCGCCAGAATGCCATATCGAGACCCACATTGAGTTGCTTTTGTGTCTCCCAACGGAGATCAGGGTTACCATAAGTACCATTCGAACCGCCACGAGCCATACCATTGTTAACAAACACAAACGACTCGAGAGTAGTACGGGTGGAGAATATGGTGTTATACCCGTAGTTAGGTATGTTCTGGTTACCTACCAAACCATAGCCCACACGCAGACGCAGGTTATCCACCACATTCTGGTCTTTCATAAACTGCTCACCGGTTATATTCCAACTTGCAGCCACCGATGGGAAGAAACCCCATTTATGAGAAGGTCCGAACTTAGAAGAACCATCGGCACGACCGGTAAAGGTGATATAGTAACGCGAGTCGTAAACATAGTTGGCTCGAATGTATGCCGACATCAGCGAGTAACTTGTCCACGAACTATTCCACGACGATTGCTCTTTATTGGTTGCCGCACCTATGTTCTTATATCCGAACAAATCGTTACCAAAACCTACAGCGTTAATCTGATTGTAGTTGTTACTGTAGTACGACATATCCATACCTACAACAGCACCTATACGATGCTTATCGGCAATAGTAGTGTTGTAGGATATAGTGTTATCCCACTGCCAATTGACGCTCTTTGTACGATATTGCTGAGCATAGCCGTCGTAAGCATTCTGATACGAGGTAGTACTTTCGGTATTGAAATAGTAATCGTTTTCCTGCTGAGCAAAGTCGAGCGAGAAAGTAGAACGGATACTCAGACCTTTAATGGGATGAATATCTATGTAGTTAGATGTCAGGTAGCGGTATTTATCCACATCGCGAGTAATGGTCTTCATCGCCTTGATAGGATTGTGGAACGACTGACTTTCCAACTTTCCCTCCCACATATAGTATTGATCTTCGTTGATATAATACAGAGGGTCGGCACGGAAGGCTACAAGATACATATTGTCGTCGGCCATAGGATTCTCCACTGCGTAAGCAAGCGAGTTGTTAGTACCTATCTTCAACCACTTGTTAACGTCGAACTCCAAATTAACCTTACCATTATAACGGCGATAAGCCGAACCTATAATCTGACCTTTCTGGTTGGAATAGCCGAAACTTGTGAAGTAATTAGCATGTTCGGTTGCACCGGAGAAGGTTACGTTATGGTTATGTTGGAAACCGGGTTGAGTAATCTCCTTTACCCAGTTATATGTTAGACCTTCTTTATAAGCATCCATCTCCCACGAAGCAAATGCCACATTCTGAGAGATACGCTTACCGTCGATAAGCAAGTAGCGCTCAATATATTTCTGACGGTCGGCTGTAGGATTCTTGTCCATATACGAGTTAGCGTAAGCATCAATACGATAGTCGAAAGTCTGAGGACCATCCATCACCGGTATGTTATTGGCAAAAGTCTGCCATCCTACCCAACCATCATAGGTTACGCGTCCTCTACCTTTCTGTCCGCGTTTGGTGGTAATAACTACTACACCATTAGCACCTCGTGCACCGTAGAGCGCTGTAGCAGACGCATCCTTCAAAATCTCGATGCTGGCTATATCGTTTGGGTTGATTGTAGAGATGTCAGTATCATCAATCATAATGTTATCAATAACATAGAGAGGAGTGGTACCATAAGAGATTGAATTGTTACCTCGAATCTGAATCGAAGCATTAGCACCCGGCTTAGGATTCGACTCAATGTAAACGCCGGGAATCTTGCCTTGCAATGTTTGGTTAAGATTGGCAGTAGGCACTTCCTTAATGTCGTCAGCTGATATGCTTCCCACAGAACCCGTAAGGTCGCTTTTCTTCATTGCAGCACCCACCACAACTACTTCGTCGATTGCTTGTGATGCCTCTCTCATTGTTACCACCACTTCAGCCTTCTGCGAAACACGCAAGCGCTCGGTGTCGTAACCTATATACGAGAATATAAGTATATCGGCTGCCTCAAGCTCTACTGTGAAACGACCATCGATATCGGTTATCGTTCCCTTCGTAGTCTTCTGAGTAGCAACACTTACGCCGACAAGCGGCTCTTGAGTATTAGCATCGCGAACCACACCTGTAACGCTAAACTGCGCATAGGAAAGCATAGGCAGTGCTAATAAAATGAAAATAAGTTTTAAGTGTTTCATGATATAATAATTAAGTTTGAAAATATCTGTTTTGAGAAATAGCGAAACGATTAGTCGGCTTGCTCAAGCAAGATAACCTTGCTGTCATATTCGTTATACATAACAAAACGCAAACCGTACTTCATTAGATAATCACCCGAAAAAACTTTTCCCTCCAATGGTGAGAACCACGAATAATGCTTTGTGTCCCGATTTATTTCACGTAGTCTATAGTGCTTTTGAGGATCTAAGCCCTTAAGCATAAGCGGTGTGCGCTCGCCATTGATAGTTTTCTTTAGCAGATACGAGAATACCACTGCCTTATCTTTGTTTTCCGACACATACATCATCGCTGTGCGGCGACTCTCGTAAGGTGATAGCAGTCGATAAAGGTCGCCTTGCTGAACTATCTGGCGGATACCATAATATTCTTGAATTGCATTTTTAGCAAACTGCTTGTCCTCTTCGCTCATATCTTTGGGCTGCAAGTCCATACCAAGTTTGGCAGACATTGCCACGTCGAAACGGAATTTCAACGGAATAATACGCTGAGTAATATGATTAGGTACTACGCTGACATGACTTGCAAGTGCCATAGCGGGGAAGAAATAAGTGGTACCCCACTGAATGAATATACGGTCAAGAGCATCGGTGTTATCGCTAATCCAAAACTCATCGAAATAGCGGAGAGTAGCATAGTCGATACGACCTCCACCACCTGAGCATAGCATCATGTAAGTATCCGGATATTTAGCCCGTACGCGGTCGAGAACATTAAATAAACCACGAGTATATTCAATAAACAAGTGCGATTGCAGTTCAGGTTTGAGATATGCAGAGGCGGCATTTGTCATATAACGGTTGCAATCCCATTTGATATAGGCAATACCGGGATTTTGCTGCATCGTGTTGTCAACCACCGAGAAGACATAATCCTGAACCTTGGGATTAGTGAGGTCAAGAATCATTTGGTTGCGCTGAGTATCTATCTCACGATTAGGTTGAGTAATAACCCAATCCGGATGTTTTTCGTAAAGCTCGCTTTTCGGGTTCACCATTTCAGGCTCCAACCATATACCAAAACGAATACCTTTGTCGGTTGCTTCCTTAACAAGGCATCCTAAGCCGTTAGGCAATTTCTCGTGGTTGGTTTCCCAATCGCCAAGACCCTGATGGTCGGAGTTGCGAGGATACTTATTTCCAAACCAGCCGTCGTCGAGCAAGAAAAGTTCGAATCCCATATCCGCAGCATTGCCTATTATACCTTTTATTATCTGCTCGTCGAATTTAAAATAGGTCGCTTCCCAGTTATTTAAGAGAGTTAGGCGAGTACGTTTGCCATCATTAATGCCATATTGCTTAGCCCATCTGTGAAAACGGCGAGTTACAGTGCCCGTTCCGTCAAGCGAATAGGTGAAAAGCAGGGCCGGTGTCTTAAAAACTGTATTCTTAGGCAACCGATAGTGCGAAGCATACGGATTCATACCGCTTATAACGTGCATATTGCCAAGACGGTCGTTCTCAAAACGAAGTTGCCAACTGCCTGGCCATTCGAGCTGGCCGGCAAGAACAGCACCTTCGGTCTCGTGCGCTTTCTGATTTTCTGACAAAAGGAAACAGGCATGTGCAAACTGGTTACTACGAACTCCTATGCGCGACTCGATAGTTTTCGTTCCATAAACAAGTTGCTGTTCCTCCATTTGCATCTCTTGTGCCCAGTCGCCATGAAATTCAGTAAGGAAATATTTTTGTGCAGAAAGCGAAAGATACGACGATGCAAAGTCGTAGAGCGTTATATCTTTCTTCTCGGCATGCTCCACTTCCATCCATTGCTCTATAACATCCTGCTTTTTATACGCCTTGAAGAACAAACGCACCTTTACAGGATAAGCAGGATCCTTCAATGATATCGTAGTGGTTGTAACATCGTCTGCTGTCTCGCTACTTACTCCTTCGAAAACGAGTTCAGAAGAAGTGTTGCCATCGCCGTGTACAATTCGTAAAGCAGACTCTTCAGTATGCTTACCTCCAAAAGTCGGAAAAGCATCGAATCCTGAATTGATACCTTCGTAATCTGACTTATTGAGAAGCCGTTCACCAATATACGACTGAATCAGTTTACCACTCTTGTCAACATTGAAAACCAAAGCGGTTGACGATGTTTCTACCACTATTGACTCGCCTGCCACAGCAGTAGATACGAACAAGGTGAGAACAAAAAACAAGGAAAAAATTCTTGAAAGTTGCATGGTTATTGATTATTTGTTAAGTTGCGCAAAAATAGGCAGTTTTATATTATTCAGCAATAGATAAAACTCTAAGTTATATGGACAAAATCCTCACCTTGACTATTCTTCTATCGTCGGTTTGTTCATTTGCTTTACCAATTTAAACTTAGAAGGCGACATTCCCATTATCTTGTTGAAAACACGTGAAAAATACAGCGGGTCGTCGAAGCCGAGAAGCGGACAAATCTGATTGATTTTCATCTTGTGCAGATACAACAGTTCGCATGCTTTCTGAATTTTGAGGCGAGTAAAATAATCCAATGGCGGAAAGCCTGTCTTTTTATGGAAAGTGTTTGAAAAGTGAGAAGGCGAATAATGCACATAATCGGCTATTTCGCGCAAAGTTAGTTTACGCTGCAAATTATCATGCATATAATGTATTGCCTGCTCCACCACACCTATACCTGCAGCATTGTCTCTCTTCACTTTTCTCCAATTCTCAGGATAGATAAGCGAACCTAAGAAATGATACAAGCAAGTTATTGCATAATGGTTGTTTTCTAACCCGTAGCCCATAGCCATGCAACCGAAAATCTCCTCAAAAAGCAGTAGCCGGTCTTCTATTCGTGAATCAGCAGCAACCTCTATTTCAGTTACTTTGGGTTGTCCTTCTGCGAAGAAATGTGCTTTGTTACCCTTGAAATGTATCCAGTAGATAGTCCATGGGTCTTCGTCGCTACTACCGTATGAATGAGGCATAAAAGCAGGGAGAATAACAAATCTGTTGCGCTCAAGTTCATAGCGGGTGCCATTAACCTCAAACCAACCCTTACCGTCAACGCAATAGAGGAGCACATACTGATTTATGCCGAGCTGTCGGTGCACCTCATGACCCTCTGCCTGAGGATAATAGCCGATATCTGTAATGTGTAAATCTTCTCCTAAAGTATCATGCTCCAACTCTTTGATTACAGAGTTCGGCAAAACTATTACCCGCGAACCGGGGAAACCGTCAAGACGTTTCATTGTGAATGCTTTTTAATAAGTTAATTTTGACCACACCGGTTTCTAACCGGCTACTTTTAATTAATATTATCAAGGAAGAATTGCGCCGACTGATGATTGAGGTCGAGTTTAAGTAAATCGCCAAAGCACTTGGCAGCCTGAACCTTATCTCCCAAACCCAAATATCCTAATCCCATAACAAAGAGGCAATGTATGCGGTTACGAGTGTCGAGATTATCCTCCCAAATAGCAAGTTCGGGCAACGAGACAGCAAAATAGTCGATTCGGCAATTCGTATCGGCAATATGCTGTTTGCCATGCTCAAGCAAACTCTCGAAAAGCTTTTTTGCATTCTCAACGTTGCCAAGTGCCTGCCAAGCAAGTGCCTGATAATAAATCATATCGGGTTGTGAGTCGTTGTAATAGAATGCTTGCTTGGGCTCCGATTCACCTACAGTTGCCATCAGAAAATAGGCATTAGCCTCTTCTTTTCTATTCATCGCACTCAATGCCAAACCTTTGTAATAATTGATATCGTTTTCAGGCATTGTTTCAAGTTTTCCTTCACCAAGATTGTCCGGATACTTATCTGTCTGCGAAAGCAGAGCAAAAGCCTTCTCTGCCTCACCATCAGACAGTTTCTTGTTTGCCATCTGCAACAGACTGATCTTATACTGCCCGGTTATTTTACCCTCGCCTCCTTCCCATGGGTGATACCTGCGCGAAAGAGCCAATTCAAGAGCATCTTCATAGCAACCCTGCTGGTTGAGCAGTTGTACATACTCTACCATCATATCGTCGCGTTGCTCAACAAGAGACATATACTTGCCAAGCAAGTCAAAACGCTCTTTGTAGCCGCATCCTGTCTTCTTATAGAGTTGATATAGCTCCATAAACACGCGGGCATCAGTTTTGTCGAGTTCGAAAGCACGCTCCATAGCCTGCAAGGCACGCTGCTTGTCACCGCGCTTGTTGTAATACACAAGTGCCAGATTACGCCAAGCTGTGGGGAAAGTGTTGTCTATTTCTACCGAACGCTTCCAACATTGCTCTGCGTCGTCATACAAACGCTTGGCATAGCAGAAGTTTCCTAAATAATAATAAGCTCGTGCACTCTCAGGATTACGTGCTATTATGTTCTTAAGAATACGAACTTCGTCTTCCTTACTCGGGAAACAAGTGCCTTGTTCAGCGTTCTCTGCTTTTTGAAAATACCCGGCAGCCTCAGCCGTGCGACCAAGCCGAGTCAGATACTCAGAAAGAGCATAACATACCATCGGATATGTATTGTCGGTCATTTCTTCGTAAATCTTCAGCAGAGCAACAGCCTCTTCTAACAGACCTGCCGCGGCATAATCAAAAGCATACTCTAAGAAATCGTGAGGTGTAGAACGAAGACCTCGGGTAAGATCGGCAAGCGAGTATTCACCTGCCTGCATAAGTTCGTAGCGAGCTGACAGATTCATGCTGTCGATTTGCAAAGCCTCATGCGCAATCTTCTGCGCCTCGCTCTCCTTGCCTGTATGCCTCAGCAAAGCCGACTTAAGTGTGATAGCACGAGTGTTGTGCACGTTTCTCAATAGCGAGCGCTCTATTGCCTGAAGAGCATCGGCGTAGCAACCTTTCTTCGACATTGCTATTGCTATATACAGAAAGGCGCTATCCTGCCATGCAGCACTCCAAGTCGCTTTCCACAATGCATCAAGAGCCTCATCAAGACGCTCCTGCTGCATAAGCGACAAACCGAGATTATAATAAGGTTCGCTATCGTATGGATTAGGATTACGCTCGGTTAGGGTTTCAATAGCACGACGGAAATAGCGCTCAGCCACCTCGGGTTTGGCACGACGAAGCATCAGCAGACCCATAGCATTGTTGCAACGTATATCACCCGCATCGCGGCGCAAAGCTTCCATATAATAATCTTCGGGCAGATATGTGGCATGACGATATTGCTCAAGGTGCAAACCGGTGAGATACAACTGCTCTTGCAATTCTATCTCCGTTGGCAACTTCTGAGGACGTGCAGGGTCTGGAACCGGACGCTCCGAAGACTTAGGCTCGGCACGATAACTAAGAAGTACACCCGATGCATCCGATATGGTTATCAGATAGTTCTCTTCACTACTATCACCAACGGAAAATTGTTCGTTCATAACTTTTTCGGGCGACACATCAGCAGTAAATTGCTTGCATTCGCCGGACGTAGCATTCTTTATTTGAACATTCAGATTCTCACGGTTTGATGTAGTATATACTATAAGGCGGGCATCATTATCTTTTATCGAGAAATGCAGAACCACATCCTTGTTGGCATTCTTAACCATACCCACCTCTGCGTATGGCATGAAATACTGGGTCCAGCAACGCTCTTCACAGGGCTGCAGCCAACTGAAATCAGGTTGATTATCGCAATACATTCCCGTCATTAACTCAATATATGGTCCGTTCTTGTCGGTAAGGTTCCTATCCCATGCTCTACCGAAATCACCATTACCCCATGTCCATTGTTTCTTTCCCGGAGAAACATGATGGTTGGCAACATGCAACAAACCGCCCTTCACATTCTCCTCATAGCCACCCACAAAATCGTATTTCGACTTGACTGCCATATATGAAGTAGGCACAGGAATATTCACATATCTTGATATATCTGTTCCGGGAGCGTAGTTATGCTTATAATATATACCATGCGAAATAGGAAATTCGGTAACATCACGTTTACCGTGGTCATATACAGCATTCACATCAGGCGGAAATACAGAATAGTAATGCTCGTTAACCACTACAGCCGGATTTGCCCACCAAAGGAACGTCTGAGGATAGGGAGTGCGGTTGAAAAGACGGACATTGATAGCGAGATACGCCCTGTCAGGATACAATGTAAAACCCTGAGCACCCTGAGTGTGAAGCATCCGCTCAATCTCACCACACCATACCGTCTTACTTCCATCGGCATTCTCGGTGATATTAACATCGGTTGGCAAAAATGTAGAGGGACGATGGTGCTGAGGCCAGTTGAACTCTATTCCTCCTGATATCCACGGACCGGTAAGACCAACAAGAGCAGGCTTCACCACTTCGTTGAAATAAACGAAATGACGCTTATGGCACTTGTCGTATGCCATCTGAACACGACCACCCAACGCCGGCAGTATCATTATTTTTACATAGTAATTCTCTAAGAAATACGCATCGTACTCCACCTCACGCTTCTCATCTTCTATCTTTTCCACTACAGCGTAAGGATAAACAGAACCGCTACTCCCCTGATAAACACGTTTCTCAAGGAATATAGGATTTTTTTCCTCCTTACCTATACCATAAGTAGGTAACAGCACCGGCTCATGCCATGCACGAACTTCACCTACATTAAATACAGTTGATTCAGTAAGATCTGACACACGTTTCATAATATTTCTGATTTCTGATTTCACAATTTACTTTTCACTTTTCCACAAGTTCATTCTCTATCTGCTCTAAACTTTTACCTTTTGTTTCGGGAACATACAAACTTACAAACAGTCCGCCCGACAGGCAAATAGCGCCATAAAGCCAGAACGTTCCGGCAGCACCTAAACTGCTATTGAGCAACGGGAAAGTATAGGTCAGTACCGAGCATGCAGCCCATAATGCGAAAGTGGCAATCGACATGGCAACACCACGAATCTTATTAGGGAATATTTCTGATACCACCACCCACATAACAGGAGCCAAGGTCATGGCGTAGCAAGCAATAGCCAACACCACAATAACTACTAATGCCACTCCCGATACATGCAACCAATAAGCGCCGCCCATAAGCAGATATATGAGTGCCAAACCGAAAGCACCAATCAAAAGCAACACCTTTCGACCTATTTTATCTACAAGGAACATAGCCAGTATGGTGAATATCACATTCGTTATTCCGGTTATCACTATGTTCATCAAAACATCGCTAACGCCATATCCCGCTGCCATAAAAATCTCCTGAGCATAGTTGAATATCACATTGGTACCACACCACTGCTGGAAGACTGCCAACACAACGCCAATAATCAACACGCGACTATATTTGCGTTTGAAAACCTCTCGGAAAGTAGCCTGCACACCTTCATTCATTGTGCTGCGAACACGTGCTGTCTCCGATTGTGCATAACTCTCGCCACCCACCTTTTGCAACGTCAGTTGCGCATTTGCCTCTCTACCATGCATTATTAACCAACGCGGACTCTCAGGCAGAAGCCAACCTAAAACGAAGAACAACCCCGAAGGCACCATCATTGCCCAAAACATCCAACGCCATCCCATCTGGCCGTTCCACGAAGCTGCTATCATCTCGCCGGTAGCGTCGGCTGCCACAGGCTCTGCTATAAGCCAATTCACAATCTGAGCCGAAAGAATACCAAGCACCGTTGTCAACTGATTAACTGCCACCAAGCGACCACGAACATCGGTAGGAGCAATCTCTGCTATATACATAGGCGACAGATTGGATGCCATACCAATTGCTATACCACCTGTAAAACGGAATATATTAAACATAAGGAAACTGCTTGCTGCACCCGTTGCCCACGACGTACAGAAAAACAACGTTGCTGCAACCAATAGTAGAGGCTTGCGCCCGAAACGGTCGCTCAACCGACCCGCAGTCAATGCACCTACAAGGCAACCAAGCAAAGCCGTACTCATAGCCAAACCTTGCAAATGAGGACTGCCGGCTATACCGAAATATTGCTCATAGAACGGCTTTGCGCCTCCTATAACTACCCAGTCGTATCCAAATAGAAGACCGCCCATAGCACTGACTAAAGCTATAAGCAGAAGATAGAGATTTGTGTGTTTCATTATGTAGAATATTAAGCGTTAAGTTTGTGTACATCTCAGATAATGTTCACGCCGCAAAATTACTCCATATTAAAACATTGCAAAATAGTAGAAAGTACTTATTATATGGACGATATTATTTAATGCCAAAAATGCGTCCAACGAGTTAAACTTTTATATATCAAAAAACAAGGAGAGAGTCATTTTTTATAAATTTGCAAAATATACACTCTAACCTTGTTATTCACAGAACTCATCAAGAAATCACCGAGCCTCTTTGCATGCAATAATATCTCACATATTGAGCCAACCGAACACACTCAATATCGAACCACATTTCCTATCTTTGTGTCAAGCAACTGCAAGTTGTTCCTCGCTGCAATATCGTGCGCAACACTATCGGGCTCCGTCCATGCATGGCGTGCCAAAGCGAATTTATCATGATGAACAGTAAATACCTGCTGGGCATGCAAATCGAGAATTGCGCGTTCGAGGTCGGCAGGGCGAAGGTGAATATTCGCCCAATCGTCGTTGTACTGACCATTCTCCATAAGCGCAAGGTCAACACTGCCATAACGCTCATATATCCGGCTGAAACGCTTATCATAACCGCCATCACCACCAACATATACTTTTCTGCCACCAGCTTCCACCATAAACGATGCCCAAAGAGTCTGATTCCTACCAAACAAACGATTCGAAAAATGGCGTGTGGGCAAGCATGTTATCGTCAGGTCGCCCAAACGAACAGAGTCGTTCCAATCCATCTCTGTTATTATATCAGCATCATACCCCCAATATTCGGCATACTCAGCAACACCAAGCGGACAAACAACATGACCTACTCTGTCTCGCAAATCGCGAAGCGTAGCATAGTCGAGATGATCCCAATGCTCGTGAGTGAGAATAAGATAATCAACCTGCGGAATATCTGCGGGAGAATAAATATCAGTTCCTGCAAACGCACGCATCATAACACTTACAGGAAACTCTATTTTAAGCACAGGGTCAACTAAATAGCGCTTACCATTCAGACAAAACATATACGACGAATGTCCAAACCACACCAACCAATCACTATCTGTTGCGAGCGCCGACAAATCGGTTTTCACCACTTCAAGCGGCTCCGACGGAGTTATATCACGCGGGCGTGAAAACATAAAATCGCGAAGAGCAGAAAACATCGACTTGTTGCCGGTGAATTGCGGTGTAGGTATCTGATTATGAAACATACCATCATAGTAATTTGCCGATTGTTCAATGAGGGCTTTACGCTCTTTCGACATTCGCCGCCCGAAAGCAGGATGCGACAAAACAACTGCTACTGCTACTACTATCGCTACAAAAACCGATAATACTATAATTATTATCTTCATTCGCTTACTCATTTTTATTCTCTTAATAATCTATTTATATGAAAGTTACAAACAACATCCAACAACCGGCAAATTGATTTCCTGATAAAACAACTTTAAAAATCAATCTAATTATCTATATTACATCAAGTTAACAAGGTTTTGTTCCTGTCATGTTCCTGTCATGTTCCTGTCAAGAACGAGTAATTGATACTACTACATGCTAATGGAGCACAAAATTAACAAAAGATATTCATTTGGCAAATTTGTTGCCACAAAAGACTGGCATAATATTTGAAATGCAGAGACATATTGCATACATCATAAATATTTTATACTTTTGCAACAAAATGCAAAAACAAACCTATGCTTATTTCGATTCTTCTTATAACACTTATTGCCATTGTCCTTGTCAAGTGGATAATTATAGGTATCATCTTCCCCTTTCAATGCGCCTACGGGCAGGTAAGGCGACGTTGGACACGCGACACTATGCCTCTCTATGCCAAACTCTTGGCAGGACCATATTGGCTATGGGAACGTATATTCCGAGATGGCTGGAGCAGGTTTATGCTATATAATGTCGGACTCATTCCGTCGTGTCATATACGTCGGGCCATATATAAGGCACTCGGAGCACAAGTAGATAAGAATGTAGTGTTCCATTTTCGTACAGAGATACGCACAATCTACAACCTCAAAGTAGGCAAAGGCACAATCATTGGCGACAATGCACTGCTCGATGCCCGCAACAAAATAACGATGGGCGAAAATGTCAATCTCTCTTCTAATGTATCGATTTACACCGAGCAGCACGACCACCGCGACCCGTATTTCGGCTGTAACGGCGATATTAACAAATCAGTAAATATCGCCGACCGCGTTTGGATAGGAAGTAACGTAATTGTCTTGCCCGGAGTAAAGATAGGAGAAGGTGCCGTTTGTTGTGCAGGAAGCGTTATAACAAAAGACGTTGAACCATACGCTGTTGTAGCAGGCATCCCCGCAAAAAAAGTTAACGAACGCCCCCGCAACCTACAATACGAGTTCGACGGCACATCTTGCCGACTATATTAATGTGAAAATTGAAAAGTGAAATTAGAAATCAGAGATAAGAAATAACCATCATGTTTTTCCGACATAAAATAGTAATTCTTGTGGTTTTAGTACTTGTCGTATTCCCTGCTACAAGTAGCGTCCGGTATTATGCCACTACCATAGTGAAAGATGGAATCAAAACATTACGTGTAAGATACGCCGGAAGCAACGAAGTAGAACGCCCTTATCTAACTCTTGACGGTGATGAGCGATTGGAAATCTCGTTCGACCAGATGTCGCACGACACTCATTTCTACACCTTTACCCTACTCCACCTCAATGCCGACTTCACGCAGTCTTCACTAATGTCGTCGGAATATCTTGAAGGCTTCACTACGCAGGATATCACCGACTACGACCACTCATCATTAACCCAGACACTTTATACTCACTATAGTTTCGAGTTTCCTAACGACGATATGCGCCCTAAGGTAAGCGGCAACTACGCAATAAAAATCTATGAGGACGGCAACACTGACGACGAAGTGGCTTTCGTAGTATTTCAAATAGCCGAACAGACTGCCGATATTGAAGCTGTTGTGCGTAGCAACACCGATTTCGAGTTCAATGGTCGCTACCAGCAATTAGATATCGACCTCGACCTGCGCGACAACCCGATAAACACCCCCGACGAGGTAACGATTGTGGTACAACAAAACAATCGACAAGATAACATTGTGGTGCTCAACCAGCCCACATTCCTCAACGGACAGAAACTGCAATACAAGAATAACCGCGCACTCATTTTCGAAGGCGGCAATGAATATCGACGATTCGACATCTCAAGCGAATACATAATGGGAAGGAATGTTGATTTCGTTCAATTCGACCACAATAACTACCATGCTTTTCTATTCGCCGACGAGAATCGCGCCACAACACCTTACGTATTCGAACCTGATGCCAACGGACAGTTTGTAGTGAATGCAGAGCGGCGCGACGACGACGATTTCGAGGCAGACTACATGTTCGTACATTTCATGCTGCCTGCTCCGTCGCCATGGTTTGGAGGTTCTATCTATGTAATGGGAGATTTCTGTTTCAACCGCCTTGCAGATGAAAATCGCATGAGTTACGATTTCGAACACAAGTGCTATACCTACACTACCTTCCTCAAACAAGGGGCTTACGAATACCTTTATGTAGGTTTGGAGGGCAACAAACCACAGGCTACCACGCAGTTCTTCGAAGGGTCGCATTGGCAAACACGCAACGAATACACCATCTATGTCTATTATCGCCCCTTCTCATCTCGTTACCACCGCCTCCTCGCTATAAAAAAGCTGTAATAACTACCTGCCAAAGGTATTTAGTGCTTCAACTACTATCTGACAATCGACCATTGTAAGCACCTGACTGATAGGCAGACTCAGTTCCTCATTGGCAAGACGCTCAGTAATGGGCAGTCCACCATTAGGAATGACGAGATTACCTTGTTCGATGTCTTTTTGATAACATTCTTGAAGATGAGGTGGAATAGGATAATGGATAATCGTCTGAATACCCTTTGTCTCAAGATAATCGTGCAACTCATCGCGGCGTTCGCATAGAATCGGGAACAAATGATATACATTATTCTCGTCGGGCAAGCGCTTCGGCAGTCTCAGAAGCGGATTGTTGATATGTTCATAATAATATGCAGCTACCTTCTGACGCAGAGCATTATCCTCTTCCAAATGACGAAGTTTGACATCGAGTACTGCTGCTTGAATCTCGTCTAAACGGCTGTTTCTGCCACAGTATTTAAACACATATTTCTTCTGACTGCCATAGTTAGCCAATGCCCTGATGCAGTCGGCAAGTTCTTTGTTGTTGGTCGTCACAGCACCGGCGTCGCCAAAGGCTCCGAGGTTCTTTCCCGGATAAAACGAGTGACCTGCAGCATCACCAAGCGAGCCCGTCCTTACCCCCCGCCCCCTACATCCATGCGCTTGCGCATTATCTTCCACTAATTTGAGGTCGTATTTCTCACAAAGGGCAGCTATCTTCTGTGTCATAGCACAACGCCCATAAAGATGGACAAGCAGAATCGACTTGGTCCGTTCGGTGATAGCAGCCTCTATCTTCTCGTCGTCAAGTTCGAGTGTATCAGGATTAGGTTCTACAAGCACAGCCTTCAAGCCATTCTCTGTGATGGCAAGCACAGATGCGATATAGGTGTTGGCAGGCACGATGACTTCGTCGCCAGGCTGCATGATGCCAAGTTCGACGTATGCCCTATAAATCCAAATCAGCGCATCGAGTCCGTTAGCACAACCGATACAGTATTTGGTACCGATAAAGTCAGCATAATGCTGCTCGAAACGCTCATTCTCTTTGCCTTGTAAGTACCAACCAGAGTCAACCACTCGACTCACCGCTTCGTGGATCTCATCGCTGTACTTAGCAGTGATGTCTTTTAACGATAAAAAAGGAACCATATTTTAATGTTTTATATTCTATTGGCGCAGGAACTTTTGCAAGAATTGTCGTTCTGACTCCTCTATTGACTCGATAGTCAGCACATTACGCGGGGCGGCAAGTATGGCATATCCGAACTTGTCGCGGTCGCCATCATCGACATACTCTCCATAATGGTGTCCGGCACGCAAGCCATCGTGACGCTCGAAATACACTTTAATTCGTGGGTCGAAGAACTTAGTGATATCGGTATCACATACCGAGTCGGAGTTGGCTGGTATGTCATACCCGAACCACATACTCGCAACCGGTCCGTTCAGATAGTTACCCGGCTCTACCTTCCCACCATGCAACACGTTGATATAGTCGCGCATGTAGTCGTGTCCGCTAGCAAGACTAACGGTGTGAGAGCAGATAAAACCGCTGCTGCGAGCACCCATCTCAACAGGAGTAAACGAGCCATCGTCTTTCATTATTATCTCAAGATGTCCGAACATCGACCGGAGTCCGAGAGCCTTGTAACAGCGTATTCCGAAGTCGGCTATCCTGCGCCAAGTAGCATCGTCGTATTTTGTTGAGTTCCAATGATGTTTCACAGTCACACGGTTGCTTGGAGCGTTGACCGAGTGGTATTGAATACTACTGCCATAGCAGTTGACATTACCAAAGCTGTCGCCGAGCATATCCACTGTAAATTCCTCGCCTTCAACAAACTCCTCTATCAGACACAACCCATCGAAGCTGGTCTGCCGAGCTAACTCCAAAGCTCTGAGCAGTTCCTCATGGCTGCGACCTTTAGGCAGAATCGTTATCCCTCGCGAACTTGCTGCCACATTAGGTTTGCAAATAAGCTTCATCCGCCCGGACAACTCAAACAACTCATCCAGACTTAATTCAGAGTTGAGTTTCGACATCCGATTAAACAGCCCTGCCCTCATCCAAGCATCGCGCATCTGTTCTTTCTCAAGCACATGGTCGAATTGTTCCGGCATCGTGCAGTTGCCGCACCAACGATTGATGGCATTGACGGTGGGTGCCGCAAGGTCGATACTCGAAAGAGCACCATCTACCCTATCTCGCAATCCCTGCTCTTCGAGCCGACGGATTATACACTGAGCATCTTTAACGTCGATTTGCAAGAACATGTCGCAGTCGAAGTTAGCATGCTCGCGCCCCGACACTGCTATCGCCTGATATCCGAATTCACGGAGTTTGCACACCTGCCCCC
>JAFSTG010000106.1 GCA_017450605.1 Paludibacteraceae bacterium
GTCGAGACTGATATATCCTAATCCTACTGCCTGCAAGAATGACAGACGAGAATTAATCTCTTCAAGCAAGTGCTTGGCTGTCTGCTGCTCTGTCTGAGTAAGACTTAGCGAGGCAAACCACTTAGAAGCCTGACTGATAGTCATTCTGCATATTTCGATTATCGTTTTGCCGCCTACATATACGTATTGTGCCTCACGGCGAAGCCTACCGCCTTTGCAGGTCGGACACACGGTTTTGCCGCGATATCGCGATAGCATTACGCGATACTGAATCTTAGCATATTGCTTCTCTTCGAGCATGTGGAAGAAAGCATGCAGACCATCAAACCACTCGTTACCTGTCCAGATAAGTTGTTTCTGTTCAGCCGTCAGTTGATAGAATGGGGCATGAACGGGAAAGTCGAAATGATGTGCGTTGAATACAAGCTTGTCGCGCCATGTGCTCATTTTCTCACCACGCCAACACGCAATAGCGTCATCGTAAACACTTAACGACTTGTCCGGAACAACAAGATCGGGGTCGATTCCTATAACATTGCCGAATCCTCCGCACTCAGGACATGCACCAAGAGGACTATTGAAGTCGAAAAGGTGTTCGCTCGGCTCAACGAAAGTTATACCATCAGCCTCAAAACGCTCGGAGAAATTATATTCTTGGTCGTCGATGATTATTTTCAGCGCACCCTTTCCTTCAAAAAAAGCAGTCTGTAGCGAATCGGCAAAACGGTTGTAGGTAGATTGCTCGTTATCAACCACTATGCGGTCAACAAGCAACAACAACTGATTGGTTGAGGCATACAATCTCAAATCAAGTGCAGAGTTGTGCTCATTTAAGAAATCGGAAATGCTACGCATCTGGTGATTGACAAGAATACGTGAGAATCCCTCGCTCAACCATATTTGCAATTTCTCGTTCAGCGAGTCGGTAAAATCAATAGGCGCTGCCAAAATTACTTTTGTGCCCGCTGTCTGATTTCTTACAAAGTCGATGACATCTTTTATACGATGCTTCTTTACTTCTTGGTGGGAAATAGGAGAGATGGTTTTACCAATACGGGCAAACAGCAACTTCAGATAGTTGTAAATCTCGGTTGTGGTTCCTACCGTCGAGCGCGGGTTCTTTGCGGCAACGCGCTGTTCGATGGCTATTGCAGGAGGAATACCGTCTATTAAATCTACTTCGGGCTTCTGCAGGCGTCCGAGAAATTGGCGTGCATACGAACTCAAACTCTCCACATAACGCCGTTGACCCTCGGCATATAGTGTGTCGAAAGCGAGACTTGACTTCCCGCTTCCCGACAAACCTGTAACAACAACCAATCTGTTGAGTGGAACATCTACGGTGATGTTCTTAAGATTGTGTGTACGTGCGCCTTCAATATGAATGCTTTCCATTACTTGCCTAAAATTTCTTTTTCTATTGCCTTGGCTTTAGCTACTGCGTCTGCATTGTCGGGGTCAACAATACTTGGCGGCAGATTGGGAATACGAATGCGTGTGCCGTTTCTCAGAACATTAGGATTGTCAATCACATCTTTGTTCGCTTCATATAGATATACCCAAAATTCGGGTGCACCCCAATATCGACGGGCTAAATTTGCCAGACTACTGCCGTTGTTGATAGTTACTGTGCCTAAGAAATCTTCGTAAATACGCTCTTGTGGTTGATTTTCTGCCGACTCCTCTTGCAATTCTCCTTCTGTGGGTATGGCGATAGTGTCAGCGTCAGTTACTTTTGTGCTATCAACATTAAGCGTATCTAAAGGATTCACTTTTATAGAATCCTCTTCTATTATCGGTGTTTCTGTCTGACGACTATTGATAAGCTTGTCAGCAAACTCCTTTATCGGTTCGCGGAAGAATAGGTAGCAAACTACAAGAGCAATACAAATGATAAGTAATATTATTCCAACCACTAACCATCCTCTGCTTTTCTTTTTGTGTGTTTCCTCTTCTTGTGGGATAAATATGAATTCCGGCGTTTCCGGCGTTTCCGGCATTTCCGGCATTTCCGGCGTTTCCGGTGTTTCCGGTGTTTCCGGCGTTTCCGGTGTCTCCGGTGTTTCAGGTGTCTCCGGTGTTTCCGGTGTTTCCGGTATTTCCGGTGTTTCCGGTGTTTCAGGTGTCTCCGGTGTTTCCGGCATTTCCGGTGTTTCAGGTGTCTCCGGTGTTTCCGGCATTTCCGGTGTCTCCGGCATTTCCGGCGTTTCCGGTGTCTCCGGTGTTTCCGGTGTCTCCGGCATTTCCGGTGTTTCCGGTGTTTCCGGTGTTTCCGGCATTCCCGGTGTTTCCGGTGTTTCCGGTTCTACCCTCATGCTGTTGATTTCACTTATTATGGAGTTAATCTCCTCAGCTTGCTCACCCAAGCGAACTAACGGGTCAATAGTGTCGGTCGGTTTCGTCGTTTCTTCTTCTTTTACCGCCTCGGCAAACGGCGCATTGACGGCATCTTTCAGACCTGCCTCAGGAGTGAAAGTAACCTTGTTGTAGCCCTCAAGCATTATAGGCTCTCCTGTAGTAACATCTACGCTTTTACGAGGTTGGTTGTAATGTACTTTAAATGTTCCGAGTCCGCTAATCTTAACCGAATCGCCTGCTTGAAGCGAACTGCTTATGCGGTTGAACAGACTACTAAGAAAATAGCCAACCTGATATTCAGTCATGCCTGTGGATGCCTGAATCTTTTCACGCAAATCGTTAATGTATATTCTGTTGTCTGCTTTCATGGCTATTTCTTGTTGATTGATTCTTTTAGTATTGGGTTCTGTTTGAAACTTACCTGCATCTTAGCCGGTACTATTTTTCTTTCTCCGCTGCGCGGATGAACGCATAAACGCTCGTTTTTCTTCTTTACTTCAATAAGTCCGAAATTCTGTATCTGAATACTATTCCCGTTGATGAGTTCTTCGGTTGCAGCCTGAGTGGTTGCAGCCATAAGTTTAGCTACATCGTTTCTGCGCATGCCTGTCTCTTGGGCGATTGCTGATATCAACTCTTTTGTGGTCATGGTTGGAAATATTATATGTACCTAAATATGTTGCTACTTATTTTGTTTTTGTATGATGCTCAACTATTCCCGACAAATCGAAATATTCACATCCCGTTATTGTCGTTTCATAGAAATTACCTGTCTGCAACGGCTCGTGCTGCGATTTTGACAGAAGAATCTCGCAATCTACTTCAGGAGAATCGAACTCGCTGCGTGCTATGTAGTAATCGTCGTCTGCGCTGTCGATTATCACTTTAAGTTTTTTGCCTATAAGTTGTTGGTTGGTTTGTGCTGCTATTTGCTGCTGAAGTTCCATTAGTCGGTCGAGGCGTTGCTGCTTCACTTGCTCTGGAATATCATCAGGAAAATGCTGCTGGGCAAAAGTCCCTTCCTCCTCACAATATGCAAATGCTCCCATTCTCTCGAATTGCATTTGTCTGGTGTAATCAAGCAGTTCCTCGAAGTCGCAGTCGGTCTCCCCGGGAAAACCTACCATAAGAGTGGTCCTGAGAAATATGCCGGGCACTTCTTTGCGAATACGCTCTATCAATGCCGTTTGTTCAGCCTTGGTGATGTGGCGGTGCATATCGCGCAGTATATGGTCGGAACAATGCTGAAGTGCTAAATCGAGATATTTACAAACATTATCGTTCTCGCGCATCACCCGCAGCAAGTCTAACGGGAAATCGGTGGGGTAGGCGTAGTGTAGCCGTATCCACTCTACACCATCAATATGTGCAAGGCGCTCTACAAGTTCCGGCAACTTACACTTTCCGTATATGTCGTTGCCGTAGTATGTGAGGTCTTGTGCTATTACTTGAAACTCTTTCACTCCTTGTCCCACTAACCATCTCACTTCGTCTTCAATCTCTTCAATCCGACGACTTGTGTAGCGACCGGTTATCAGAGGTATGGCGCAGTAGGTGCAAAAGCGGTTGCAGCCTTCGGCAATCTTAAGATAGGCATAATGACGTGGTGTGGTAATTGTGCGCTCGGTGAAACATGTGGGTTGGGAATTACCAGAGTCGATATTCCCCCTGAGTTTCTCGAGTTCGTCAATCAGGTCTGTAAAATCGAATTTTCCGAAAAAACGGTCAACCTCAGGTATCTCTTCCGGAAGTTCTTTTCTATATCGTTGCGACAAGCATCCCATCACATACAAATGCTTCAACTGCCTGCGGCGTTTGCGTTGAACAAACTGAAGAATGGTGTTGATACTCTCTTCTTTGGCATCACCTATAAAACCGCAGGTATTTATAATGGCAATATCGCCACGGGGAGTGGCAGTGTTATGGGTACATGCAAAACCCGCCAATTCAAGCCGGCGCATAAGGTGCTCTGTATCCACCAAGTTTTTCGAGCACCCCATCGTTATTATATCAATAGTGTTATACAAAATGCTAATTTCCTAATTCTGATTGGAATTTTATTCTTACCAAGCGTACATCAATCTCCGAGATATCGTCCTCGTCGAGCACTTCCATCGCTTTGTGGATATTATCGGTTTCGGCATTTTGGAAGTATTCATAAATTTCTTCTTCTTTGTCTGACTCCATTATCTCGTGTATAAAATAGTCGATGTTCAGTTTCGTGCCCGAATAAACGATAGCCTCTATTTCTTGCAGTAGTTCGTCCATGTCCATACCCTTCGAAAGTGCTAAATCGTCGAGGTCAACCTGTCGGTCGATGGCTTGAATGATCGAAATCTTGGTTGACGATTTTTTAGCCACGGTGCGAACACGCATGTCCTCCGGACGTATAATCTCGTTCTCTTCGACATATTCTTTTATAACCTTAAGGAACTCTGCTCCGTAGCGTTTGGCTTTGCCTGCTCCTACACCTGGAATGTTCTGAAGTTCCTCCATAGTGATAGGATAACTCGTTGCCATAGCCTCAAGACTCGGGTCTTGGAATATTACAAACGGAGGCACATCAAGGCGCTTGGAAATCTTGCGCCTGAGGTCTTTCAGTATCGAGAACATTACGTCGTCGGCAGCACCGCTGTTCGAAATGTTCTGAGGCTCCATCTCCTCTTCAGCCTCGGTGTCTTCGATAGGAACTTTAAACACCGTGGGTTTGCGCATAAACTTCTTACCCTCAGCTGTCATCTTAAGGTCGCCGTACGATTCGATGTCTTTATTCAGGTATCCTGCAATAAGAGCCTGACGGATAATGGCATGTAGAGTCGATTCTTCGGTGTCGGATGCCGACCCGAAATTCTCTAATTCGTTGTGCTTATACGAAAGTACGTCGGCTGTCTCATTGCCCTTGAGAATATCAACTATATGCTCGGCTTTGAACTTCTCTTTCAGCTGACTGACGGTCTCTAAAATAAGAGATAGTAAATCGGAAGCATCTATGTTCTTATATTGTTTGCGGCAGTTGTCGCACATGCCGCAGTTCTCTTCTGTGTACTCTTCGCCAAAATAATGAAGCAGTAATTTGCGGCGACAGATGGTTGACTCAGCATAACTCATTGTCTCGAACAACAACTGATTGCCTATCTCTTGCTCTGCCACGGGTTTGCCTTGCTGGAATTTGCGAAGTCGCTCGATATCTTTGGGCGAGTAGAAGCAGATACATTTACCCTCGCCCCCGTCGCGACCTGCACGACCGGTCTCTTGATAATAACCTTCAAGCGATTTCGGAATATCGTAATGCACAACAAACCGAACGTCAGGCTTGTCGATTCCCATACCGAAAGCAATGGTGGCTACTATCACCTGCACCTTCTCCATGAGGAAAGCATCCTGATTTTCCGAACGTTGCTGCGAATCCATGCCGGCGTGATAGGGTAGAGCGGTGATATGATTGACTTTCAGAGTCTCGGCTAACTCTTCTACCGTCTTGCGACTCAGACAATAGATAATGCCCGATTTGCCCTCCATCTGGCGGATGAACTTGATTAGGTCGCGATCAAGGTCGGGAGTTTTGTCGCGAACCTCGTAGTATAGATTCGGACGGTTGAACGACGATTTGAATACTTTGGCTTTCAGTATGCCGAGATTCTTTTGTATGTCATGTTGCACTTTTGGCGTTGCCGTTGCTGTAAGAGCTATAATCGGAGCCTTGCCTATACGCTGTACTATGGGATGAATACGGCGGTATTCGGGGCGGAAATCGTGTCCCCACTCTGAAATACAATGCGCTTCGTCAACAGCGTAAAACGAGATTTTTACCTGCTTGAGAAAATCCACATTCTCGTCTTTGTTGAGCGATTCCGGAGCAACATACAGCAGCTTTGTCTTTCCTGCAAGAATATCTTCCTTTACGGCATTTATTTCCGGTCGGGAAAGACTCGAGTTGATGAAATGTGCTACACCATCCTCTTCCGAGAAATTGCGCATGGCATCAACTTGGTTTTTCATCAGCGCAATAAGTGGTGAGATGACAATAGCTGTTCCTTCCATGAGCAGTGAGGGCAACTGATAACACATACTTTTGCCTCCGCCTGTGGGCATAAGTACAAACGTGTCGTTGCCGTTCATGAGATTCTCGATGATAGCTTCCTGGTTGCCCTTGAAGGTCTCAAACCCGAAATGCAGGCGCAATGCTTTGAGTAATTGCTCGTGTCGTGTCATGACGCTTAGGTTGTTTGATGATGGTGTTGTTATAAATAATTACGTGGTTACTAATTTCGAGTATTGTTCTAAAAAGTCCGTTTCTATCGTATATAAACATGCGGATTTTGCATGCTTCCCCCTTCAACTGACAAAAGTAGCAATTTTTTCTTATTCCGCAAATTCTTTTCGAAAAAAATGAATATTTTTTGCGTATTTGAGGTATATGTATCAACTTTTGCGGTGCTATAACTTATGTGCGACTACCGATAGCTTCGCAGTTTATGAAGATTTAGCAAAAATAAAAAAGTGTTTTTGCCAAAAAACAAAAAAGTAATTTTTTTGAAAAAAAATTTTTTGAATACAAAAAAAAATAATATCTTTGCCCGCTGAATAAATCCCAATGCTATGGAAAAACGCAATCTTTCTTTAGGTCAACTCGTCAATCTGAGCTTTGGTTTCTTTGGCGTTCAGATTGCCTACGCGTTGCAAAGTGCCAATATCAGTCGTATTTTTGCGACTTTAGGCGCTGACCCTCATCAGTTGAGTTTCTTTTGGATTCTACCACCTCTGATGGGAATGATAGTTCAACCGATTATCGGTATTCTTTCTGACAAGACTTGGTTCGGCAAGTTCTTCGGTCGTCGTAAATTCTATTTGCTCATAGGTGCATTGATTGCTGTGGCTGTAATGGTTCTGCTCCCTAATGCAGGCGACTTTACCTTCCAACAGCGTGTATGGCTCGGTCTAAACTCGGCCATGTGGTTCGGGCTCCTTTCGCTTATGTTCCTCGACACAAGTATCAATATCGCTATGCAACCGTTCAAAATGATGGTGGGCGATATGGTTAACGAAGAGCAGAAGGGTACGGCATACGCCATCCAGTCGGCTCTTTGCAATGCCGGTTCGCTTGTGGGATATCTCTTCCCTATATTCTTTACATGGATAGGTATTGCCAACACCGCGCCGGAAGGTGTTATCCCCGACTCGGTTAAGTGGTCGTTCTACGTAGGTGCCGCCATCCTAATACTTTGTGTGCTTTACACCTTCTTTGCTGTCGAGGAAATGGACCCGCAGGAATATGCCGAGTTCCATGGACTGAACAACAAAAAAGAAGAGGTTACAAACAATACCGAATCGAATACAGGCTTTATCGTTCGTTCGTTCCTTACCGTGGGGCTTGTTCAGTTCTTCTGCTGGGCCGCATTCATGTATATGTGGACATATTCTAACGGAGCTATAGCAACCCAATGTTTCGGTTGGACAAGCGGAATTACCGCAGATGCTGAATTTCAGCAGGCTGGCAACTGGGTAGGTGTATGTTTCGCTATCCAGGCTGTAGGCTCACTCCTCTGGGCTATGCTTCTGCCTATACTCGAGAGATGGACTGGTAACAAAGGCGCTTATGCCATCTCGCTTGTAGTGGGCGGAATAGGATTCGCTTCTACCATGTTTGTAACCAATCAGTATGTGCTGCTTCTTAGCTACGCTCTTATCGGTGCTGCATGGGCTGCAATGCTTGCACTCCCGTTCACTCTGATAACCAATGCTATCTCCGGAAGCAAATATATGGGTACACTACTCGGACTATTCAACTGCACCATCTGCCTGCCCCAGATAGTGGCTGCTCTTTGCGGAGGTGCAATTCTCACAAATATATGCGGAGGGTCGCAAGTAATGATGCTCGTTACTGCCGGCGTACTGCTCGTTTGCGGTGCCGCAGCCGTATTCCTTATAAAAGAGAAAAAATCGGCAGAATAATATTCAACTTAACTAAATATAATAATCTTTTAACACACTAAAAACCATGAATTTACTAAGAAAAGCAAGGTTAGTAGCTTTCGTATTAGCAGGCGTAGCTATTACAATGATTTCTTGTAAACCGAAAGACGATTTGTATGGACCGATGGAAAGTCTGTCGGACAATAACATCGCAGGCACCTACAGTTATGTATTGGCGGATACGGTGAATTTCGTTACTACAGTTTATGAGTATGATTTAATTGAAGCGGCTGATGGTGTTCGCACAGGTACCTATGTAGTTGAGACTTACACAGGCGCAACCGGTACACTTGCCCTCTCTGACACAACTCACTTCACTTGGGAACGTGGTTCTTTCACAGAAGACCACTTGGCCATCACCTTGAAGTTGACTTTCACTGATGGCACAGTTAAAGACGTAAAGTGGGGGTCGAAGTCAATCACCGACGACCAATACACCCACGCATCAGGCCCTCATGTTGTTATTTTAAAGACCATTGTTGAGAACCTTCCTAACCATGATTGGCAGTTCGCCGATTCAACTTTCTTCCTCGACACTACCTACAGAACAATTGATTATTATCTGTTCGAGGCAACTGTTGGTAATAGGAAAAATGGCGGACGACTGAATCAGGAGCAGGTTGATTCGATCAACAACTTCATTTCAAGTCCCGAAGGTCAGGCTGCAATAGCTTGGTACAAGGATTCGTTACTCATTTTCAATCCTAACGCTACTCTGAGCGAGTGGACCATAGCCGGCGAAGATACTGTTCGCTTAGGCGACCCTGTATATAACTATACAGCAGACGAACAAGGATACCGCAATGTGGTGTATTTCGGCTGGAAGAAAGATTCAATGACAGTTCCGGTAATTAAACGCCTTGGAATAAAAGAGGCTACAACCGCAATATGTCATCTCAATAGCTCGACTGGTGTTAGCAATAACGGTACCTACGAGTTCCATTATGTGGCAAATGAAGATGTGAACACAACAGAGCCTAAATTGGATAACAAGGTGTATTCTATCGAAAATTGGATAGTTGGTTCCACAGGAACAACTTTAACCAATAAGACATTTACCGTGTACGCTAAGGTTAAAGGTCAGGACGCTTTGCTTGTTATGCCTGTTACCAAGTTTGACAAGAAGTCGTTCACGCTCTTTGGTTATGCCTTTGTGAGCAGAGATGCAGAATAATTATCAACCGGCTAAATTATTCAGTTATGAAGACAAATTATACAAATAAACTTCGAGCTACCATTAGTGCATTGTTCTTGATGGTAGTTACAACTGTTTTTGCGCAAATAACAGTTCAGGGTACAGTGCTCGACGATGCCAACAATGAACCAATCATAGGTGCATCAATATTGGAAGTCGGCACTACCAATGGTACTATTACCGACTGGGATGGTAATTTCAACCTCACAGTTCAAAACGGTGCAAATCTGCAAATCTCATATATGGGTTATAAAACCATCACTGTTGCAGCACAGCCTCAGATGAATCTGCGTATGAAAGAAGACTCAGAACTTATCGACGAAGTGGTGGTGGTTGGTTATGGTGTCGTTAAGAAAAACGATGCTACCGGTTCGGTTACCGCTATCAAACCCGATGAAATGAACAAAGGTTTGCAAACCAATGCCCAGGATATGCTACAAGGTAAGATCGCAGGTGTGAATGTGGTTGCTTCTGATGGTACCCCGGGTGGTGCCGGAACGATAGTTATTCGTGGTGGCTCGTCGCTTAATGCAAGCACCGCTCCTCTTATAGTTATCGACGGACTTGCAATGGATAACAACGGTATTCAAGGTGTGGCTAACCCTCTTTCGATGGTTAACCCGAACGATATCGAGACTTTCACCGTACTGAAAGACGCTTCGGCAACTGCTATCTATGGTAGCCGTGCTTCGGGCGGTGTGATTATAATCACCACAAAGAAAGGTTCCAAAGGTTCAAAACCAAAAGTAAGCTACAATGGTAACGTGTCGTTTGGTACACTTAACAACCGTCTTGAGGTGCTAACAGGCGATGAGATACGAGCTTATGCTACAGTACTTGGGCACGATCGTACCAAGACTTCTACACTCGGTATCTACAATACCGATTGGCAAGACCAAGTGTATCGCACAGCTATTTCTACCGACCATAATATTTCCGTTGCCGGCGGTTTGAAAAATATGCCATATCGTTTCTCGCTCGGTTATACCAACCAAAACGGTATCATCAAAACATCGAATATGCAGCGTGTTACTTTGGCTGCAAGTTTGAACCCCAGTTTCTTGGATAATCACCTTAACTTCAATGTTAACCTCAAAGGTATGTATATTCACAACCGCTATGCTGACGGCGGCGTGGTAGGCGGCTCGTTGGAGATGGACCCCACAATGCCGGTAACGGGCGGTGCAACGAATATTTTCGGCGAAACGTTAGTTAGCGACGATGTAATAAATAATTTCTTTAGCGGCTACTATCAGCGTATTAAAGATGCTACCTATGGTGATAGCTCGTGGCCATATACTTATAATGCGCAGACAACAGGTAACCCCGTTGACATGCTTAACTCGAAAAACGACAGAGCTAACTCTGGTGCGTTTGTTGGTAATGTGGAGGCCGATTATCAGATTCACGGATTTGAAGACCTTCGTATTCATGCCAACTTCGGCGCTGACTACTCGTATGGTAAGCAAAACACAACAATTAGTCCATATAGCCGCATGAGCCACTACTACGGTTGGGATGGTTTCACACAGAAAGACAAATATAATCTTCAATTCTCGGCTACCGTTCAGTATTATAAAGACTTCAGCGAAACTCAGCATTTCGATGCTATGATTGGTTACGAAAACCAATACTTCTTCTGGAAATCTAATTCCGACGGTTGGGGATTGTATCCCGACACCAACAACGACCCGACACTGCGCGGTACATACTACAACCGCAACCCGACAGTCAACTCATCGGATGTCGCTCTGCAATCATGGTTCGGTCGTATCAACTGGAATGGTTGGAACAAGATTCTCTTAACAGCTAACTTCCGTGCCGATGGTTCGTCTCGTTTTGCAAAAACCAACTCAAAAGGTAAGAACGCCCGTTGGGGACTCTTCCCTGCTGTTTCGTTAGCATGGAAAATCAAAGAGACCTTCCTCGAGGATGTTAACTCGCTCGACGAACTCAAGCTTCGTTTAGGTTATGGTATAACCGGTCAGCAGGAACTTGGTATGGACTACTATTACATGCCCTCCTACACCAATAGTCAGGCACATGCTTACTATCCTATCGGCACCGACGAGATTGCTGTGCCGGGCACCGATCCTGTTGTTTACTACAACTCGCGCCCGGGTGCATATAACCCCGACCTCACTTGGGAGAAGACAACTACCTATAACGTAGGTCTCGATTTCTCTGTTCTTCGCAACAGAGTAAGCGGTAATGTTGATTACTACTATCGTTATACCGACGACCTCCTCTCGTATGTAAATGTTTCAATAGGCTCGAACTTCCGCAATCAGATGTGGGCAAACATCGGTTCGTTGTCGAACATGGGTGTTGAGGCTGCTCTTAACGGAGTGATTATCGACCGCAAGAATTTCAAATGGGATATTGGGGTGAATGTGGCATGGAATAAGAACCAGATAGTCTCGCTCGTAAACGACGACCCCAATTATTATGTTGCTACCGGAGGTATCTCCTCAGGTACGGGTAATAATGTTCAGGCTCAGAAGGTCGGTTATGCAGCACGCTCGTTCTATGTGTATGAAACTCATAAGTATGATGTTGATGGTAAGCAATATTGGGCAGTAGTAGATAGAAACCAAGACGGACAAATCAGTTCCGACGATAAGTATATTTACAAATCGCCCGATGCAAAAGTAACTGTAGGCTTGCAAACCAAGTTCCAATTCTACGGATTCGACCTTGGTATTTCGCTCCGTTCGCATATCGGCAATTATGTGTATAACGATGTGCTCGCTTCAAAACTGCAATGGGTAGTTGGTGATATGGTATATCAAACACAAAACGGCGGATATCACGGAGTACTTCGTAATGCCTTCAACACTTACTATAACGAGGGAATGCAATCAAATAACATGAAAGCATTACTCTGGAATAGCGAAAACGGAACATACGACGAAGCAGGTATCCCTGCTAACGGATTCAACGATTGGTATATGTCGGATTACTTTGTTGAGAACGCTTCGTTCCTGCGTATCGACAACATCACACTTGGTTATACATTCGACAAAACCAAACATGTAACAGGTCGTGTGTTCTGCACAATTTCGAACCCCTATGTGTTCAGCAAGTATCGCGGACTTGACCCTGAGGTAGGTGGCGGTATCGATAATAACATGTATCCTCGTTCGATGACCACTATAGTGGGTGTTTCACTCAATTTCTAAACGGATATTAGCAATGGTATAATACTTTTAATTGAATTGAAAATATTATGATTATGAAAACAAATAAATTTTTCTTTGCTGCATCCATCATCTGCGCTTTGGTCTTGAGTGCCTGCTCACTTGACCGTAGGCCGTTAGATCCTAATACAGTCACAGATTTCAATCAGGATGCTGTATTCTCGAAGATATATGCAACCTTTGCTTTAACGGGTCAGCAAGGTCCTGCCGGCAGTGGTGATGTAGATGGTATCGACGAAGGTACATCGTCGTTTTATCGTATGTTCTGGGAACTTAATGAGTTCTGCACCGACGAAGGTTGGTGGATTTGGAACGATGTAGGCTTGGCAGAGATTCGTACACAAGAGTGGACAAAGGATAATGCCCTTGTGATGGGTTTGTATGCCCGCTTGTATTTCGATATTACCCTGTGCAACCACTTCCTTGATAAGACTGCCGGTGCCACCGATGCTAAGACTCTGCAACAGATAGCTGAGGTGCGTATGATTCGCGCTATGAACTACTACTATTTGGTTGATATGTTCAATGGTGGTCCGATGTGTCTTACCGTTAGTCCTGATAACCCAATGCCTGCTACTCGTTCGCAGATGTACAAGTGGCTTGTGGCTGAATGTCTCGACCTCGCAGGTGAGGATGGCGACATAGATGCTGCTTTTGAGGCTGAGTTCCAACAGGCGTTCCCGATACAAAAGACACGCCCTTACGGAGATAACCTGCCAGAGATGCGCGCTACCAACTATCGTGTCGATCGTTCGGCTGCATGGTTCTTGCTTATGCGCTTGTATCTCAATCAGACGGTATATAACTCAAACGACCCCGCAGTGCGTGTCGAAGGTAATTACGACGCCGCTGCTACATACGCTGCCAAGGTTATCGAGCAGTCGGGTCATCATCTGCTTACAGGTGATGCTGCTGCCTATGTCAAAGGTGCTACCACTAATGACGACCAAGCTACTTATTCGGCATATCAGAAACTCTTTATGGGCGACAATAACTCAAATGGTGCACAAGATGAGGCTATATTCATGATTTATCAGGACGCTATCCAGTGCCAATCGTGGGGTGGTGCCCGTTTCGTAGTTAATGCTCACCGCGATGCTAACATGATGCCTTCGGGGTCGTCTGACTCGTGGTCGTGCTTCCGTACTTCGCCCGAGTTGATATATTATTTCTTCGATAAGAATACCGCCGGCGATGTTAAAGCTCACGAATATACAATGCCTATAGAGGCGGGCGACGACCGTGCTACATTCTGCTCGTACTTTGTAAAACAATCTTTCGATAGCGTTAAGAATACTATTGTTACCACCGAAACCACATGGAGTCTGCTCGGCAATAAGCAAGCTGAATTTGCGGCTTGTTGGGCTGACCCTAAGTGGACTGCCATCTATTCGACTTCGAAGAATCCGTATGTATGGGAGTCGCCGGTAGGTGAGCCTGCATGGGTAGATACCGATATTCCTCTATTCCGCGTGGCTGAGGCTTACCTGACGTATGCTGAGGCAGTGCTTCGTGGAGGTCAGGCAACCGGTACTTCGCTCACCGCTAAGGGGTGTGTTGATGCAATTAGAGCAAGAGCGCATAACACAAAAGATTATACTCTTTCGCTCGATTTCCTTCGCGACGAGTGGGCTCGCGAGTTCCATAGCGAAGGCCTGCGTCGCTCTACGCTTGTGCGTTACGGACAGTTCGCCGGAGAAACAGCTAATATGACTTGGGAAGGACATACACCTGGCAAGGAAGCAAAATACAATGTATATCCTATTCCGACTTCCGATGAAACAGCTAACCCGAATCTTGCAGGTCTGAATGCTGCTATAGGTTACTAAATGAAGTGTAGATAGTGGCAAAAGATGCTTGTGGCACGAATTTTGCCACTATCTACAATGAATATTGTATGATATAAACAGAATAATATAACTTTCTTTCTGTCCATAATTTTTAAAAATATAATTAACTTTTTTATTAACCCTTTAATCAATTAAAAAATGAAAAAATTTTTATCTTTTGTAGTTGCACTTTGCATGAGTGCTACGATGTTTGCAGCTCTTAATCCTGCTCCTGCTGTAACTGACTTGGCAGATTATGATGGTACAAACAATGTTGTATTGGTATTCTACTTTGATGAGCAGGTATGTAACGATGTTTACATTGTAGGTTCGTTCGAAGCAAGCAACTGGACTCTTACTGCCGATAACATCAAGATGGAAGAATTGGAAGGCTTCGAAGGCTGGTATGTAGCAGAAGTTCCAGCTACTGACGCTAATGGTGCTGCTGTTCAGGCAAAGCCTATCCAAGCTAAGAACGATGGTACTCTTTCGTGGGATTACCAAGGTGGCGATCCTGATGCATGGGTTTATGTAGCCGGTACTGAAGGAAATATCTCTGCCGGATATGGTGGAGAATCAAACATGGAATGGCCTGCTCCCGGTTTTTATATCTACGAGTGCAAGTACTTCAAGACTCATAACAGTCCTTGCTCGGCTGTTGATGAAGAATACACCATTTCGGCTTACATGCCCGAGTCGTGCAGCGATACAATCAAGCCGTACGTTATCGGTGGCTTCAACAACTGGACAGCACCCGGTGTCTTGATGACTGCAGGTACTGATGGAGAGGGCGAAACTGTATATCGTGCTACTGTTAAAGCAACCCAAGGTTCTGACTTTAAAGTTTATGGTGGTAACTGGGATACCGGCGACATGCTTGTTCCTGATGAGGAAGGCACAATGGTAGCATTGCAGAATCTCCAGTTCGGAGAAGAGAAAACTATCAACTTAGATTTCACTAACGGTTCGTACAAAGGTTGCTATACCGCTCCTACACACGAGTATGTCGTTACGGTTAAGGTTCCTACTTGCGGCGAATATACTCCTGCCATCATTGGCGACTTCAGCAATTGGGAAAATGTAGCAATGACAGCTAATGAAGATGGTACCTTCTCGGCAACTGTAACTGCAGGTGAGGGCACTAACTTCAAGTTCCGCGATGTTGCTTTCGGCGACTGGAGAAACGAAATACAAGTTGTTACTGTTGTTGACGAAGCTGAAACCTATGAAGCTCTGCCTGATCAGAAGTTTGGCAAAGAACTTGAAATCAATCTCGACTTCAGTGGCGAAGAATATACATGGAGAGCTTGCCATGCAACAGGTCTCGTGAATATCGATGCTGAGAAAGTAAATGCTCAGAAGGTAATGATCGACGGTCATGTTTACATCATCCGCGGCGAACAAATGTTCAACGTTGTAGGTGTTGAAGTGAAGAAGTAATATTCTCCGGTGTTCCCGGCTTTTCCGGTTTTTCCGGCTTTTCCGGTGTTTCCGGTTTTTTCCGCCAATTCCCAATTGGCAGTAAAAGCAAAAAGAGTGCGCTTCAAGGCGCACTCTTTTTGCTTTTACCACTCATCGGCCGCCAATTATAAATTGGCGTACCATTTCACCCTTCACCATTCACCTTTCACTTTTCACCTGCCGGCATACATCGCAATGTCCGCAGGGTAGGGCATCGGTTTCACCAAAATAGGCTAACAGTACTTGCGAGCGGCAGTACGATGTCTGCTCGGCATACTCTATCATGGCTTGCAAACGACGGATATATCTATCGCGCAGACTGACGTAAATAGAGTCGGGTATATAAACTCTTTCTGTGTCTTCTCGCTCGCGAGTATAGGTAACAAGCGGTGTCTTGTTGCGTGGTATATACAGCAATAGTCGGCGTTGGGCCAAAGAGATAAGTGTGCTGTTTAGTTGCTCTGTTGTTATCGAGGCTTGCTGTGCAACTATCGTCTCATGAAGATACTGAGGCTCGGTGAATATACCCTCATAGCGGCGCAATATGATATTGAGCAGGTGCTCTTCATCTTGCGATAGTGGTAGCCCATATAACTCCTCTCTTGTGCACAGCATCATTACGCGAGGCTGCGTCTCTTGTTCGTCGGAAAAACTAATATAACCTGCTTGTGTGAGTAGGTGTAGTGCTGAGTAGGTTGGCAGCATAGGCAAATGCCGGTCGGCACAAAACTCTTGTAGCGGTAACTTGAACGTCCGGTTCAGGCCGCTCCCTTCACCTACTATAAGCCAGTCTGCAAGGTCGGCATAAACGCGTGTAATGAATTCGCGTTGAGGGTAGTTGTCGCTCACTCGCTTGCGTGCCACACGTTTATCGTCTTTGTTGTATAGCATAACAGCGTATGCCGTCTTGCCATCGCGACCGGCTCTGCCTGCTTCCTGAAAATAAGACTCTATGCAGTCAGGCATGTCGATGTGTATAACAGTACGTACATCAGGCTTGTCTATTCCCATACCAAAGGCATTGGTCGCTACCATCACCCTCACCCCTGTTAACCGACCTTCAGGCTTGCCGTTTTGCAACCCGCCTCTGTCAACCTGTCTGTATTCTGCCCATTGCTGCTGCCTTGCAGCGCGTTCTGCCGGGAGTAATCCTGCATGATAGAATGTGGCGGATATGCCGTTCTCAACCAGAAAATCAGCAATCAACTTAGTCTTCTGCCGGTTGCGAACATACACAATGCTGCTTCCTTGAGTACGATTAAGTATTCTTAGTAACCGTTGCGGCTTATCATCGGTGTTAATAACTATGTATCCAAGATTCTCACGCGCAAACGATTGCTTGAAAACATTCTTCTCGCTGAAACCCAGACGCTCTTGTATGTCGTCTATCACGTCGGGCGTGGCGGTAGCCGTCAGTGCCAACACAGGTATGCCGGGCAGCAGTTGTCGTACTTCTGCTATGTTGAGATACGATGGACGGAAATCGTAACCCCACTGCGAGATGCAGTGAGCCTCGTCAACGGCTATCATACAAACGGGCAGAGTGGCAAGTTGCTCGCGGAAAACAACAGACTGAAGTCGTTCAGGCGAGACATAGAGAAACTTATAATTGCCGAACCTGCAGTTGTCGAGGGCTATGCTTATCTCGTCGCGCGTCATACCCATATATATGGCAGTGGCTTTGATGTCGCGTCGGCGCAGGTTCTGAACTTGGTCGCGCATCAGGGCTATAAGCGGACTGATAACGAGGCATAGTCCATCTTGTGCCATCGTCGGAACCTGAAAACATAGCGACTTGCCACCACCGGTTGGCATAAGAGCAAGCGTATCTCGGCCGGCGAGAATACTACGGATGATATCTTCTTGCAGCGGACGAAACGAATCGTAACCCCAATAGTCGTGTAATATTTGTGATAAGTTGTAGCTGATAATTATTAAAATTACCTCTTGTTAAGATATTATTTGTGAAAATATATTGTTGAAATTATCGGTTTGCAAAGTTATAAAAAAAGGTTGTAACAAACGAGGGATTTTGGAAGATTAACGCAAATCGGCCTAAAATAAAGGCAATACGGGGAAGAACGAGGAAGTTCAGAAATCGGGATTACGCAAATTTGGGAGGATTGAAGAAGAAGTTAGGTTGCCA
>JAFSTG010000107.1 GCA_017450605.1 Paludibacteraceae bacterium
GTTTCGATATATTGCACCTTGTGGCAGGTGCCAGACACATGGCAGAAGTTTGCTCGTCTGACGACTACGACACCAATATCGCAGCCCAATACGCTACTGCACGTAATGCATTATATGCCAAGGGCAAAAAAGTAGAGTTGCTTGTTAATTTTCATCCAAAATTGCATTTTATAGCCGAATGGTGGAAACAACTTTATGGCGAGTCGGAAGGAAAAGAGAACAAAGGCATCTTCCCTGCAGCTGTAGATTTTACAACTGATTTGCACTCGATGGGACAATACATACAGGAAGGTGAACGCATTCTATTCGAAACCGTTATATCTGTTGCAACCCCTAAACATCATGTTGACTTCCCATATAACGAGGCCAATCTTGATGGCTTGAATTTCCTTGCAGGTAAGCGTGTTGACCAAGTCAACAAGATGGCTGAACTCGGTACGATGCTTGCACACGTTGACGGCGGTGTACCGAATATTAGAATCGAAATGCCCGAACTCAACGAGTATTATATTGGTGAACTCATCTACTTCTTCGAAAAAGCATGCGGCATAAGCGGCTATGTTCTCGGAGTTAATCCGTTCAACCAACCCGGTGTTGAAGCATACAAAAAGAATATGTTCGCACTTCTTGACAAACCCGGCTACGAAGCTGAAAGTAAAGCTATAAAAGCCAAGTTAGCCAAATAATTCATGTAGTGTAGACTATATGAACCTTATTGGATGTAAAGAAAACATAACAGCAAAATCAATTTGGTGAATATGAAAAAGAGTTTTTTAACATTGTTTCTTTTGAGTTTCGTTTGCGCAATTGCAGTTGCTGAAACTGCACAATCTGACAAGCAAACATCCGATAGCAAGACTACAGGTAATTCTGTTCGCAATTATTTAGAAATTGCAGGACAAGGAGGTGTGTCGAGTTTCGTGGGTAATCCTCATCAAGGCTACTTTGCCCCCGGATATAATGCAGGATTAGGCTTCTACTATATTTTGCGCTCTTTGCCCTACCATATTGGTATGCGTACCGGTTTGGCAGCCGAAAGTTCGCAGAGTGTGTATAAAATCTCCGATTACTCCGATACATATCTTACGGTAGATGCAGCAGGCGACCCGCTTGAAGTTAATTACAACATAGGTAATATCAACGATACTCACACTCAGTTCTATTTCACCATACCTATTCAGTTCTCAGTTTTTGGTAAGAACCTCGCATTTCATGTAGGTCCTAAACTGAGCGTTACTCTTACCGATTTCTCGTCGCAAGACCTATATAGCGTTCAGTTAGGTTGTTATTATCCAAACTCTGGTAAGCGAGTTGACAACGACGCCAACCTTTCGGCAGGATTTCAACCGCAACAGACACTTTCTGTAAAACACGATAAAATACTGCCCAAGATATGGCTTTCAGCCGCAGCCGAACTTACCTACGATGTTAACATAACAAAGAATTATTGTATTACATTCGGTTTATATGCCGACTATGCTATCAACCAATATACTGTTGATAAAACCACCAATCCATCGCTACTTTATCTTACGAAAATGAGCGACGACAGTAATGTTTTAATCCGCAAATCAGACTCTGCACTGCGTGGAAATTACAACGGCGACCAGTTAGTTGAGAAATTCGGATACTTTTCGGCAGGCTTTAAAGTTGCATTCAAAGTGTGGGGATATTAATATGAAAGGTAAAAGGTGAATTTTTAAACCTTGAGCATTAACCATAATCTTTAACATGTACTATGAAAATACAGTTTCTCGGAGCTGCTCGCGAGGTAACGGGCAGTAAGCATCTTATAACAACCGACCGCGGCAAGCGTATCTTGCTTGACTGCGGGATGTATCAGGGCAAAGGCTTAGAAACCGACGGCAAAAACCGTGACCTTGGTTTCGACCCTAAGACTATTGATTACATTCTACTCACTCATGCTCATATCGACCATAGTGGACTTATCCCCTATCTCTATAAGTTAGGATTTAGAGGGTCGGTTGTTTGCACTCCTGCCACGCGCGACTTATGCTCTATCATGCTGAAAGACACTGCTTACATTTTGCAGCAAGATGTCAAGTGGTACAACAAGAAAATGCATAAATTGCACCAACCCACCATTCAACCGCTGTTCGACTCGAATCATGCCGAACGATGCATCAAACTGTTTATTACAGTCGATTACGACCGCCGTTTCCGCATCAACGATGATATATATGTGCGGTTCACCAATTCCGGACACATGCTTGGTTCGGCTGTTATTAACCTCGAAGTAAGAGACAAAGATGAAATTAAGCGTATTGCCTACACAGGTGATATAGGACGTCAGCATAGTCATATTCTGCAATCGCCCCACCCTTTCCCACAATGCGACTATCTGATTTGCGAATCGACCTATGGCAACCGGCTGCACGAAGACAGTTTGGTTACCGAAAATCAGTTACTTGAAGTAGTGGAACACACATGCGTTGAAAAGAAAGGAAAACTTATTATTCCAAGTTTCTCTGTCGGACGCACACAAGAGATTGTATATGTTCTTAACCAACTCTACAACGAGCATCGTTTGCCAAGAATAAACGTATATGTCGATAGTCCGCTTTCGGTGAATGCGACACATATATTCAAACTTTACACCGACCTGATGAACGACGAGGTTAAAGAGACTATGCTTCATGATGCAGACCCGTTCGGGTTCAACTCGCTCACCTACATCACCGATATTCAAGAGTCGAAACGTCTTAACAACGACAAGTCGCCATGCATCATCATCTCTGCTTCAGGAATGTTAGAAGCAGGCAGAGTGAAACATCATGTTGCCAATCATATCGAAGATCCAAGTACTACTATATTGATAGTTGGCTATTGCACCCCCACCTCGCTTGGAGCACGCTTGCAAAATCCGAATATCAAATACATATCGATATTTGGTTTCGACCACAAAAAACGAGCAGAGATAGAAAAGATTGAAGGATTCTCAGGCCATGGCGACTACAAAGAAATGCTCGAATATTTATCCTGCCAGAACAAAGAGACTGTGAGAAATGTATTCCTTGTTCATGGCGAAGAAGATGCACAAGACTCATTTAAAGGCTACCTATACGAAGCCGGATTTCGTGGGATAAAAACGCCAGAAAGAGGTGAATGTTTCGAGTTGTAGGTTATTCAGCGTCGGCAGGAAGATTTATCGATTTGAAACGCTTCTGACGTTGTTTCCAACGTTCACGAGCATACTGTTGCATGTCAGATACCTGGTCGTTTTCATCGATAATCTCAAGTCCGAAAATAGTCTCTATTATATCTTCGAAAGTCAAAATTCCCTGAAAACATCCATATTCGTCGATTATGATTGCAATCTGCACTTTCTGCTTAAGCAGTTGGTCCCAGATATCGGAAATTGAAGTTTCTTCGTTGAAATAAGGCACCTCACGTTTAATTTCTGACAAGCGTTCGTTGAACTTATCCTCTGCCAAATCTTCTAATGCTTCCTGACGGAGTACATATCCTGTAATGTACTCAGGCGATTCGGCATATACCGGAATACGGGAGAAATGGTCGTATTTATCAGACTTATAAAAGTCGCGCAAGGTCATACGTTCGTTTGCTATGGCAGCCACCACTCGCGGAGTCATAACATCGCTCGCCTTAACATTATCGAGTTTTATAACATTCTGTATTACTTTGTTTTCGTTTTCTTCGATTATTCCTTCTTCCTCTCCCACATTAGCCATGGCTAACACCTCTTCGCGGCTCACCGACGATTCCGGCTCTGTTCGAGTAACGAGATGTGATATCAGTTCAACAAGTTTCACTAATGGATACATAATAACTATCAGTACTCGAATAGTACGCGCTGTGAACCCCATCAGACTCTTCCATTTGGTAGAACCTATTGTTTTAGGAATAATCTCGGAAACGACAAGAATGAGCAACGTTGTGATAGCCGAAACTAAAGCGAACCACTTGCTGCCAAAAAGAATATTTGCCTGCTGACCTACGCCGGCTGCGCCGATAGTATTGGCAATAGTGTTCAGCGACAAAATAGCTGCCAACGGACGATCGGTCTCAGTCTTATACTCCTTCATATAAGTAGCAGGCCGATAACCCTCGTCTTCACGTAAAGTAATGTAAGACAAGGTGGTTGACATCAATACAGACTCAAGAATTGAACAAAGGAAAGAAATAAGTAATGCCCCCAATAAGAAGGCGAGAAGTAATCCCATAAAAAATTTAAAATGATTTGGCTGCAAAGTTAAATAAAATATTCATCATACGAAAACATTTTTTATAATATTGTTCTATTTACTGCTACATATTCGATAAAAATAACTATTGCAACCACCGATAATACTATTTTAATTTATTAATCAGCAGAAAATGAAAATAAAATATTAAAAATTGGCAAAAAAGCTCGTTTTCATCTTGTATGATACAAAAATAATTACTACCTTTGCCGCGGAATTCAGAATGTTTTTTTGCATTAATACCATATATAAAGCAAGCACATATTTGAGTTCCACTAACCCGCAAATACTAAACATTACATTACATTTATGGCACGCCTTTCGCGTCATATTACTCCCTTATTAAAGGTATCCTATTCTCGCCAACCACCCGACGATGAAGATATTACGCAAAACATATCTCAACCGCTGGGAACCAAGTTGTATCGGCAACTAAACGAGAGTGTTAAAGTTCAGTCTGCTAACATAGGCAGTTCGGTAACATACGCTCAATTATTAGAGAATCAGGAACACCTCCTCCGACTAATCAACGAGAATGTTGAGAAGAGCAAGAAAGTCGCGTTGTTATTACAAACCATTGAATTACAAAACGACATACCTAAACCAACGACGACAAAACTTGCTCAGTCGGAGTGTGGAGAATCAACTACGGTTCAGAAACTGAAACTTCCCGAAAAAAGTAAAGAAGACAAAGCGAGGAAAAGCAAATCACTAAAAACGGCGGAAAGCAAAGAAACAGAAAGCAATAATCAAACCACTACTACCGATAAAAGCGGCACTTTCACAGGTAAAAAAATTGCCGATAATAGTTTTGCTGATAAATGTATTCAGGTAGTAAAGAGGTGTAACAAACGTTACAACGAGAAAGATATTCACATTGCTAAAGAAGTACTCTATTTTATAGCCGAAGAGATAGAAAGCATCGAACTGCTCAGCGCTATTAACCGGATGCAAATATGCCCGGCTCAAGCACAACCCCAAACACAATTGAACATAAATTCGCAATCGGCATCGGTGGTTGATATCAATAACAACAACCAATGCGACATCAATGTTTGATAACTGAGAATATTTCAGTTAAAACTCAACAACTCCACTATTGCTGAATTAGAATCTCCTACCTGATGGAAATATTGCTCTTGCAGTTGTTTCCATTGTTTTTTTGTGCCTGGTAAAGATAACTCATCTAACACTTTTAGCACATCGGTGTATTTAGCTACATTACGAAGAAGGTGATACTTCTCTTCAAGCACACGGAAGTTTGTCATATCGTGTTCCCCCACGAACGAGTTCGAACGCAAAGCCGGAGTACCGAGTAATGCCGCCTCGGTTGCCATTGTCTGCGAATCGCCGACATAAAGCGATGCAAAAGCAAGTGCATGATGAATCTTAGAGGCAGCAATTGGCATTTTATATTGCTGTAATTCTTCTGGTAACGGTTTCTCAGAAGATATATACACCGTCATTTTCTGTTCTATTCGGCGTATCATTTTTAGTTTTTGATCAAGCGTAAAGCCCTTGTTACCAACATCGTGATTTGCGAACCATCCCACGAAGCGGAAGATGGCGTAAGGTTTCTTCATGCCAGAAGCGGCTACTATTTGCTCGTCGGGCGTAAAGACCGAAGGCGCGAGATAGCAGTCTTCGAAGAAACCCTTGATACGGCAGTGCTTCTTGCCGTAGTCGAGTCCGAAGGTGGCGGGTGTGACGACACGCGTTGCAAGCGGCACCACATAGCGGTTGGTGACTTTCACCACTTCCGAATCGGGGAAGATAACCGATTTTTTCCCGAACAGACGTGCCAACATGCAGCCATAGAAAGAAGCTTTAGAGACAACGACATCAGGCTTCAGCTCTCGCACTATACCGGCATAATGAAACAGTATGGGTATCGTTCCCAACACTTTCTTTATCATACCCTTGTAGTGATTGCCAAAGACAAGAAAAGGTACGTTTTCTTGTCGGAGCACATCAAGCAGCACGTCTTTGTCGCGCGCCACTACATGCACCTTGTGCCCTTTGTCTTGCAGCATCTGCATCACATATTTGAACTGATAGTAATGCTTCGGATGATTGAGTTCGAAAAGATAGGTCATAAATGCGTATCAGTTAGTGTGGCAAAGTTACGATATTTTTTAGAAATAAAAAAATCATCAGTGTAATATACGATTCCGATAGATAATTTTACAAAAAATATCAAAATACTCGTTCTTGACAGGAAGGTGACAGGAAGATGACAGGAGAGAGAAGGCAATAACAAAGTATAGTACAATTAGTTATATTGAATTTTAAAACAGTGAAATTTAAGAAGAGAGAGTTGCATAAAGCGTATTAGTAGCATGGGGGAAGTATGTATGAATGTGTATTATAGTTGTAGTAAGTTGTATTATCTTGTATAATTATTGCTATTGCCTCTTCGCGCATTACTTTTGCATCGGTTTTGCTGAATACCTACGTATCGCAAAGTCCAAAATAAATTAACTTCATTATTCATCAAATTTTTCATGTTATGTCAAGAGTTAAACCTATCATCTACATTGAGAGTCTGAGTGGTAAAGCCTGTATGCATTCAGATGTGAGTTTTTTTAAGCGTGGTCGCAAGACATTTACCCGGACGTTATGTTATTCACGTAGAAGTCCTGCAAGTGCATTAGAGTTAACGAATCGTGTCCGTTTCAAGTTAGCGAGTCAACGCACAAGCGCGATTATGCGTGATGCAGATCAACTTAGCAATTATGCAACTACATGGAAAAAGCGTAAGTATTATACGTTACGCGATTGGGTGTTTCATTGCGTCTATCCGGAGATAGTCTCTGAAAACAATGGTTAGTTAGGAAGTCACTCTGCAGGCTATAGTGTGCAGTCGGGATGTAGAATACGTCGATATTAACGGCGATGTTACATTTGACAACGCTATAGTCTGCAGATTCGAACTAAAGTTTACAGCAAAAACAAATCGACCATATATGGTCGATTCTATGACCTTTTTTAGTCCGTCTGTAGTCTAAAATCACTCTTTTCCTCTCGACAGATAGACTGAGTTATAAAGCTCCATGTTATCTGAAGCGCCATTGGTAGTCGGGATTGTTGCGCATGACTTTAGCACTCTCGGGATAGTTTTCGACGAACCATGTGAAAAACGCCGTGACGTCGATTTTATCGGCAAGCATACTATCTCTGCGTCGTTGCCACTCTTGCTTTAAGTTGGGTATTGAGAGGAGCTCTGTGATTTTGGCGAACAATTTCTGTGGTTCATGAGATGATATCCCGTATGTCAGTCCATATACTTGCTCAAGTTCTTCCATCACACCTATTTTCTTTTCTCCCACAAAATCATTAAATCTCAAACTTGGAACACCAAGCATTGCAGCCTCAACAGCCATCGATTGCGAGTCGCCTATGTACAATGTTGCGAAAGCCATAACATGGTGAATATCAAGAGGACTTATTTGCAAACGATACTGCTCGAACTGAGGTTCAAGTTCTCTTTCTGAGGTTATGAATATACGCCCATAAGGCGACAGCATATCTATCAATCGCTGAGCCACGTCCGTTGAAATACCATGAACCCCGTCATCATGATGAGCCTTCAGACTTGCAAAACGGAAAATGAAATATGGAGACTGAGGATCAATGTTATAACGCCTTACGACATCACAATTAGGACTAAACTGATTTGGATGAAGATAAGCCAATTTCTGGAATCCATGATAATGAATTGTCTTTGACTCCATCCGTCCATTATTTGTAGAAACTGGAGACAAACGTACTTCTAAAAATGGTGCCGTAGCCTTAACGTATAAAGGAATAATTGCAGCGTCATCTTCACCGGCATTTATTGAGGCTTTTCTAAGTAACCAACCGATATGAGCGACCTCAGGTGTTGAACCACTTAATAAATCAATCTTGTGCTTAATACAAAATGTAAAAATTCTCCAATCTCGGACTACCATATCCCAAAGAAAGCCTACTTTTGTTTTTCTATGGGAATTAGTTAATATATTATAATAATCTATGTTAGCTTCTTTCAAAAGATCTTCTAAAATATCTTTCGATTTTATAAGAACGAAAACATTATGTCCATCTCTCATCCAATTCCTAATTGACGGATGATAAAAATGGAAATGAGCAGGATGACTTAATTGAACTAATATATTCATTTTAATGTCTTTTAAAATAAAGTATTGGAGATTGCAAAACATACATTATGGCTGGTAATGGGTCGTGCAAGTTCCATACACCAAAAACTATTTTATTATTATTATACGATTGAAAAACTTCTTTTAAACTTAGTTTCCCTTTAAATAACTCTTTCACTACTACAGCAGAATCTGTCAATCGTTCCACCCAAGCAATTTCCTTATCATTTGGAACGGTTAAAGGCTCGCCATTTAGCCACGCTATCCATTCTGACAAGAATCCAAAATTCCTTCCTTCGGAAAGTGTATGCCATTTCCATGCCCGCGTATTAATTTCTAAAAATTTATACTTACCTTTATCATACATAAACTCAATTTCTCCCATCCCTGTATAATTAGTAAGCTTAATAATATGTTTTGCAGCTTTTTCTATCTCAGGGATATCACAAGTAATGGCGAAGGTAGTAGAATTACCAAAATCCATAGGATTCTGCCTTATCCTATTTGCCATAATCGAGACCTTCACTTCTCCCTCAATAGCAAATACTCCATACGAATAAAGGTTTTTTGCCCCTCCGCTCATAAACTCTTGAATTACCAATCCATCAACCGGATACGTTTGAGATATTTTATTAGTAATATCTATTAACTCATCACTATTTGCACATAGAAATGCTTTTCGACCAAACTGCTTATGAAATGAATACATTACAGCAGGCTTTATTACTTGCGGATATGTTAATTTGTCGGCTATCTCATGCACTTCTTCAATCGATGTAGGATAATAACTTTGGGGATGATATATATTATTTGCTTCCGCGAATTTATATGTATTGCGTTTATCTGCGAACAACTCAACCACACCGGGAGCAGGCAATGCGACATAGAATAACGAATTAAGTTCGGTGTAATTTTCAATTATGAAATTTATATAGTCATCACTCGTTGGGAACAACATAACGTTCTGCCCTGCTAATTTACGTAATTTATCTAAAAGTGTGACACGTTCTTTGCATATATATACATAATCAACACAATTAGAGAAGCGAGCAACTGAAAAACCATCTGCTAATACTAAAATCACTTTGAGTTGAGATGATTTTGCTTGACGAGCCAATCCCAAAGCTTGTATATGCCCCCCTAATATAACAATAGTATCTGTTCTCATGCTGCCCGTTGATTTAATTTTGCGAGCAACAGATTGGCAGATACTACCTCACTCGATGCAAGTTGAATTTTACACTTATATTGTCTGCGAATTACCCCCCCTATTAGGCGTAGCAGCATTCGCAAGGTTGCGCACCACTTTTGCCGGTACGCCGACGGCAACGGAATACGGTGGTACGTCTTTGGTGACGACGGCACCTGCTCCGATGACAGCCCCCTCGCCTATCGTTACTCCGGGCATGATGATGCTGCCGATGCCGATATGCGCTCCGTCGCCAATGACGATAGGAGCATAACGCAGGGGGCAGTCCATGACGGGTTTGCCTACCTCGTAGTATGAAAGGTCGCGCTGATGACAAAGAAGCATCACTCCGCGCGTGACCCAGACGTTATCACCTATGGTTATCAACTCGGGCGCCGAACCGTCGATATCGACAGTGGCGGCTATCTTAGTGCCCTTGCCGATATGCATTCCCATGGCTTTGTAGAAAGGCATACGCACGGCAGCAGGAAACAAATGGCGCGCAAAGAAAGCACACAGCCGCACCCACACACCGCGAGACACATTGCCTATTGTTCTTTTGTTATTCGACATACTGTTATTTATTTCAAATTTCTAATTTCTAATTTTTAAATGGAATCTCACACAGATGACTCAGATTGTTCAGATGATTCAGATTTTTTTCTTTCAATAACTCAATTTCTCCACATTAGATAATCAACAATTTATGAATAATTTATGAATTATTATTTTGTCACTTTTTCCGTGTTTTGGCAACGCAATTTTGTCACTTTTTCCGTGTTTTGACAAGGCGATATTGTCACTTTTTCCGAGTTTGAGCAAGGCAATATTGTCACTTTTTCCGAGTTTGAGCAAGGTGATATTGTAGCAGCATGTAAAAAAAGCACCCTTATTATAGCTTTCTCAAAAAAATAGCAGATTTAATCTACGAGTGATGCTTATCACTGCCTTACCTATACGATATAGAATTAGTGAGTTGACATTCGTAAATCGTCCAAACTCGTGGAGTTCGCCGCCAAACTGCAGTTTGAAGTCACGCACACCGTATGGCACGTCGGGTTCGCCTGCCCCCATGAGGTCGAAGAGTGGCAGATGGTGGTTGTTAGCGTAGTTCATTGCCGCCCACGTAACTATTGCCGGTCCGACGACATACCACTCGTACAGCGCCTTACCACTGAGAATAGGACAAAGCATACCCCCTATTACCTTGTCATCGCGCTTGGCGAGCAGTAGTACACCACGTTTCTGAGCGACAAAGGTAGTGAAGAATTCTTCATTGAACAAAGGTTTGCGCACTTTTTTCTGATAGAGAGTCTTCAGTAGGCTATAGAACTCTGCCACCTCGTGCCCGCTGGTTGCTTCAACAATCTCTACCCCCTCGTTTTGCGCCTTGCGTATCTGTCGGAGTTTGCTTTCGTGGATGCGTGCAAGCATGGCATCGCGGTCGGAGCAGTCGATAAACATATCATAATGTGGCTGATAGCGGAAACCGCATTGCTCGAAGACATGCCTCCAGCGGGAGAAGTCGGCGAAGTTGCGCGTCTCAACGTAGATGGGACTGGTTAATGGTGGATCTTCTAATGGTGAATTTTTTAATGGTGACGCTGCGCTTAATGGTGAATCTTCTAATGGTGGATTTTTTAATGGTGACGCTGCGCTTAATGGTGAATCTTCTAATGGTGGATTTTTTAATGGTGACGCTGCGCTTAATGGTGAATCTTCTAATGGTGGATCTTTTAATGGTGACGCTGCGCTTAATGAATATAATAATTCCTTAAGTTCGTCGTCGGTGATGTCGTCGGCAAGCAGCGGTCCGCCATAGATGATAGCACGGCGCGAGAAGAACTGCTTAAGAGGATTGTGGTCGCGAGTGACATAACCAAGGACGAGACCCTTTATTAATGGTGGATTTGTTAATGGTGACGCTTCGCTTAATGGAGACGCTGCGCTTAATGGTGAATTGCTTAATGGTGGATTTTCTGACGACTGACGAGTGACGGCAATGACGAAAGGCGTCATCATCTGAGGCAGTGAGGCATAGAAATCGTAGGCTTCAGGAGTCTGAAACCATGTTGCGGTAGGCGACTCTCGAACGAGTTGTAGCCATGCCTGACGGTCGATATGTTCGATACCGGAAATAAGCATCACAACCAAAGATTTATATTATCATGAAACCAATGCGGCAATAAAGGGTCTGTAAAAGTTATATTTTTTCCGGAGACCTCTATTACTTCTTTCTTTTGTAATGCTTTTTTTATAGTTGAGACATTGGCAGAGCTTCCCAACTCAAACTTATCTATCGTCTCTTTTTTATTGATATCATCTCCTTTTCCACAAAGCAAGGCACGTAGAAAATTTAACTGATAAGATGTCAGGTTACCAAGTTGTTCCAAGAAAAGTGCGCCATTCAAATTGATTAGATTATTCTTTGCTTGAGTGAATATCTCATCATTTACGACCTTATCTGTAGCAATCCATATAAGCCAACTCAGTTGTTGCACGTAAGAAGAATTTCCGTCAACATACTCATAAATTTGCCTAATGAAATCATCACTAATCTCTTTCCCTGAGTTAATGAATCGCTCTTGAATATAACTCTGCCAACATGCCAGAGGAATTCTTTCTAAAGAAATGACATCACCGAACTTGTAAAATGGCATACTATATTTATTGAACATATTCATTAATAGATGTTTTTTACTTCCGAAGAGGCAGTAACTCGTTGCCTGTTGATGTTGCCAAACAGACCTTAGCTTCTTCTGAAGAAAAACCGAATCACTCAGTTCGCCTATCTGCTGAAATTCATCAATACATACAACTATTTGAATACCCTTTTCCTGAGCTATTTGCTCGGGCAAATGCAAAACATCATCACTATATCGCTTATTCATATTATTAAAACTTAGCGACAGTGGATTCATCGGGTCAGCTGTGACAGATATAGCTGGAACAAGTGTTGAAAGATAATTCTTAGCAGTCACTATCCATTCTTCAGCTTTAGAAGCTGTCTGTTTGATTATCTCTGTAGCAAACAACCGATAGAAATCTTCCTCTGAGCGAACAGAAAAAGCATCGATACGAACTATTTGTATCTTGCGATTCTTGTCAAACATAGATGCGACTTTATTGACAAGCGAAGTCTTTCCCCAACGGCGTGGTGATATGATAATAGTATTAACACCATATTCAAAATTATTCTTCAGACGTAGAGTTTCTTTCTCTCTATCAGTAAAGTGCTGACTATCAGCAGCAGTGCCATAAACGAACGGAGCTTTCATCTTAGATTTCAAATTTTTAGACGCAAAGATACTACTTTTTTCTCAAGTAACAAAACTCTTAGTAATAAAATTATTACTAAGAAGTTTGTTAGTTGGCTATAATACTATGTAACAAAAACTTACCAACACACATATCAGAGAAACACTCTACCTAAGAAGTCGATGCAAAGATACGAAAAATTCCCGGAACTCAGTTGAAATCTCACTTTTTTTGGTACATTTCAACTCGTTTGCGGGCATTTTTGCCGGATACTCAGTTGAAATCTCACTTTTTGGGGTACATTTCAACTCGTTTGCGGGCATTTTTGAGGAGGATAAGCACAGATATCTTTTAAAGAACTGCTGATTTCTTTTTAACCGCAGATTTAGCTGATTAAACAGATTTACACAGATTTTCTCTTTCTAAAAGGAAATCTCACACAGATGACGCAGATTGTTCAGATGACACAGATTGGATTAAAATGAAATCTCACACAGATGACGCAGATTGTTCAGATGACACAGATTGGATTAAAATGAAATCTCACACAGATGACACAGATTGTTCAAATGACACAGATTGGATTAAAATGAAATCTCACACAGATGACACAGATTGTTCAAATGACACAGATTGGATTAAAATGAAATCTCACACAGATGACGCAGATTATTCAGATGAATTTGTGCAGATTCCCGTTTTTGATTTCTGATTCTTTAATGAAATCTCACATAGATGACGCAGATTGTTCAGATGACACAGATTGGATTCTTTGATGATTCGACTGAACTATTTTATACCATCTGTTCAAGTAATGATTTTAGCGCTTCACTACACCACTCAAGTGTATTTCCGTCTTTATCAAGTAAAGGATTGTATTCGACAAAATCTAATATTCTAAACTCAACATCAGCAGAATGTTTTAGAAAGGAAAGTTCTTTTACAAATATTTCAAAATCTGCTTGTAATAATCCGTTGGGGACTGCAGTACCTGTCGCGGAAACAACAGATGGATCCATACCATCAATATCAAAACTAAGATGCAGAGTTTTACAATTTTGCTGTTTTATAATCATCGATATTTCATTCATCACTTTAGCCATCCCCACCCGATGTACATATTCAGCTGAATACATATTCAGATTTAATTTATTAGCGATTTCTCTCTCACCGGGATCTAAATCTCTTACACCTATCCAAAAGATATTTTCGGTTTTTAGATAATGAGTCGGGATGCCATTTAACGCCGATGAACACAATCCCAACAGAGCAGCTACGGGCATTCCATGTATATGACCTGACGGAGATGATATTTCGGTGTTGATATCGCCATGAGCATCAAACCAAATGACAGCTGCATTGTCATCATACAGTAAAGTCCCGGCAACAGAACCTAAAGCAATAGAGTGGTCTCCTCCAAGCACACAAACACTATGACTGCTTCTAAGTTCTGATTCCACATATTTTTTTAGAAGCAATGCCACCTCCATCAACTCTTCCACCTTTTCATTAAAACTTGTTTTTTCAGAAGAAAGTGCAGGAATAATAGTTTTTATATCGCTTTTTATATGCAGTTTATCATATAAAGAATTCGGTGCTTGCTCAGTTCCATGACCATTACCGCAGTTGAAAGTGGCAGCCTTAACAAAACTAATCGGGACGTGTGACTTTGTCATCATATCAAATCTAAGAAATCCTGTATTTGAGAATTATAGAACACTTTTTCGAATGCTTGACTCACAACCTCGCTACTCTCTCGATAAAGTAGAGACGGTGCATTATTTACGCAGTACCAATAGACTCCATTTTTATAACGTATCGGTTCACCAATAGTGGTAAAATCGAGTCCTTCAAAAGTATTACCGGCATCAGCTGCTGCATCAATAACCAGAGCGCCTTTCTTTATTCGCTGTTGTTCGCTTAGCGATAGAAGATGCTCGTTTGTATCCATTTCAATACCACTTACAATGATATCATATTGTTCGACTGATTCGAGAAAATGCGGCATAGAACGACGGTTAAATAGTCTTATTGAAGCCCCTAACTTTGCCAAGACATCGAATGCCCCTTGTGCCACGTTACCTGCGGAAAGGATAGCCACCTGAGTATTGCTATCTGGCAATCGACCATTACTAAGCAGTGCGTGTAGAACAGTAGCTTTGCCTGCGATATAACTATTACGATATATGAAGTTAGGTCTGATAAATGGAATCGATATAGATTTATTTTTGTAATATATCTTTGGATAGATATTGTCTAAATCGATAATAATTAAGTTTTTGGGGAGTGCTTGTTCTATCATAAATTGTTTCCCCGACCCTGACGGATGAATCCAGCCTACAATAATCTGTCCTTCTCTTATGTATTCATAATCGGAAGGTTGCAAGAGTTTCAGAGCGAAAATGACATTGCATTGTTTAAAAACTTCGCTACGTGACAGCACTTTTGCACCGGCATTGAGATAGTCGGTATCAGTGAACTCGAGATACTCACCAAAACCTTTTTCTACAATACATTCGTTGACGATATTAGAGACTTGGTTAGGGAATAGAGCCACTCGCTTTTCGAATGGATAATTGGGTTTAATAAATCCTATCTTCATGATTATTTGCTTTTTTCAATTTTATATTCGGATATACAATAATCTTCTTTTCCTGAAGGCAATAGCGGTATGTCATCAACAAATACCAACTCAACTTCGGAGCCGACAAAATGGTTTCTGTAATTTTCTATAATGTAATCAAATTGTTCATGAGATTCTTGCAGATTCCTTAGCTTTAACAATATCTGTATGTCGCCATTTGCATCTTGCCGAATTTGAAATTTATCTATTTTATTGTAAATCTCCGCATTGGTCGGATTATGATAGTCATTATTTCGATAAAGCATAATTGGCAACATGGTAGGTGATATGGGTACTCCTTGTTTACTATACATCAATCTGCCGGCACGTCCCATCACCTGTCCTAAAACGCGTGAGTTTCTGCCACATTGACATTTTTCGCCTTTGATATATGCCATATCACCGACATGATACCGTATAAACGGGAATGCAAAATTACCCAAATCGGTAGTACAGACATATCCGGTCTGACCATCAGGTAAGACGTTGCCTTCTTTATCTGTTATCTCAATAACGCATCTTTCTTCAGATATATGAAGTCCATCTTGCAGTTCACATTCCATTGCTCCAATTCCGCCGTCGCCTGCACCATATCCATCATATACTTTACAGTTGAATACGCGTTGTAATGTAAGTCGATAATCCGGCATCAGCATCTCGCCGGTAGTGAGTATTACTTTAATAGGACAAATAGGTAATTTGTTTTTCTCGATATAACGTGCAAATATAACTAAAGACGATGCATATCCTCGCAGAGCATGAGGTTGATAACGCATTAAAGCTTCATAGTGTTGCAGCATTGCCTCGTCATCAACATCTGCGCTACTGCGCTTTAGATTACGCATTATTACTCTATCAAATATATCTTTGCGAGTCGGTGATTTTGTTTTTTTTACGAGAGAGTTGCCGCCAAGTGTTAATATTTTTTCTCCAAGATGAAAATCATACCATTCCCAAGCTCGGAAATTAGACGCCCACTGCATATTCCACGACTCAATGTTGCGGATAAACTTCATCGGCTGCCCGGTGCTACCACCGGTAGAACTTGTTACAACCTTATAAACAGCAATATTATCAGCTTTTAACTCTTCGTAATGTTCTCTTACTATTTGCTTTGTCAGAATGGGCAATTTCTGCAGGTCATCTCTGCTATTTATATCATTTGGTGTTAATCCTAAGGAGATGAACATATTGCGATAGTAGGGAACATTATTATAACAATGCTCTATAAGTGTCTTTAACCGTTTGCTTTGCAACTCTTTTAGCTGTTCTGTTGTAAGTCTTTCTGCGCGCTGCATAAAGCGCCACTCGCTTGCTATGTCACGACCGGTTAGATAATCTGCTGTCGGCAGCAGTAAGTGCTTGTCAATGAATGAATAAAATGTCATAATTATGGTAAAAGTAAAGGGACGATTAAATTGACCCACTATAATTGTTAAAAATCATTACTTTAACTCGCTGTCTTTCAGGCAGCGAGTTTTTTGTTATACCCCTTGCCATAGGCGACGAATATGGTGCAAATAAATCGTCCGTTTTCTTTAGCCGCCATATCGTCGTTCTTCTTATCATCCACCATGAAGTAGCGGCGTTTGCCGTTAGGGAGCGGTTCGAAATGACTGACGTATTCGAGCTGGAAATCACAGCCTTCTCCCACAAAACGTTTCATTTCAGCAATCAGTCGTTCTTCAGCTTGCTTATTGAACTTGTCAGCCGGTTGTATCTGCATCTTGATATGAGCTCCGTCGATCTTATGAATCTCGTAGGCTACGACATCGAAGTTATTCATAAGTATAGTAAACCCCGGTGAAGTCAGCACATGGCCATTGTCGAGTCTCAACACGTCGGAACAACGTCCGAGTACCTGCGTGAGAATCTGACCATTATACTGATTGTTAGAAGACAGTTCGACAACATCACCAAACTGATATCTGAGAAGCGGCATGGAGAGATTAAGCAGGTTGGTTGACAGGAAAATGCCTTTATTAGGTTCAAACTCATCAACGACTTCAGCTATAGCCATATATCCCAAGTCGAAATATCCACGATGGATTTCGTAAGCAGTAACACCTGCATCACGAGCACCATAACAATCCATGACACGGCAGCCGAAGGTCTCTTCGATTACCTTACGATATGTATCGGTGAGATTTTCAGAAGTAGTATAAGCACCTTCGATATGCGTCATGTCAATATTATGGCGTCGGGCAGTAGCAGCTAAGAGATAGACAGAAGAAGCATAACCATATACAAAGCGGATGTTCTCATCTTTAATCTTCTGTATATAACTGAGACACAACTGTTCGTCCATATTCATACTATTAAGTGCCACCTCGTTACGAATGATATCGAGTACGCGTCTTGAGAATGAAGGTTTTTTGGCTAAGATAGAGGCACTCCCTAAAGCAACAAACTTATCACCAAAACGATAACCTAATTTGCGCCACGAATATATTTTGTTGGCTGTAACGTATCCCCATACATCTTCGTCACACAGGTAGTTCATCGGTTCTCCGGTTGTTCCGCCGGTTCTGCCTTTGCGGTATTTTAACAAGGACAGGTTATCTGCTTTTAATTCATCGAAATGTACATGTATTATATCTTTAGTAAGAATCGGCAGTTTCTGCAAGTCGTCGGCTGTTTGTATGTCTTCCGGTTTTAAGGCGAGCGAGTCGAAGAGGTTGCGGTAATAGATGGTATGGTCGTAGGCATGACGGACAAGTTTCTGCAGGCGGCTGTTTTGCCATGCGGTGATTTGCTCGCGCGACCACGTGTTCATCTCCGTTATCTGACGATACCAATACGAGGCATTAGTGCATTTTACAGCCTCTGCCATGGGCAGGACGATATTAAGCAGTATTTTCTCTTTTACTTTTGACATATCTTACACTATGATAAGGTTTTATTGCTTTATTAAGTGAATTTTGTTTTGGATTTGGACCATTTTTGTTTTGGATTTGGACCGTTGGGAGCGCCGGTTAATAACCGGCGGGAATGGACGTTGCTTACCTTTGGCTGTGCTTGCTTTTGCCGCCGGTTGCTTTTGCCGCCGGTTTGTAACCGGCGTACCCCGGATGCTGCTCTCATGCCGCCGGTTACAAACCGGCGATAATGGACGGAGACTTTACTTGGCGGCTGTGCTATTTCTTTGCCGCCGGTTGCAAACCGGCGTACCCCTGCATGCAAACCAATGAGAGCTACAATCCCAAACAGCCTATCGGTACTACGTAGATGCCATCTGAACGACGGTATGCAAATTGTCCGACAGCGGTTAATATCATAAGAAACGATGGTGCATTCATCTTTTCCGTGTCCAACCTCGAATGTAGTTTTTTTAGATTGGCAGCAGCAGTCTCAATGGCTTCAGAGCCACCTAATTTGATTTCTACAAGAGCATATTTCCCATTTCTGAGATGCACGACGGCATCACATTCCAACTCGGTCTTATCCCGATAGTGGTATACTTTGCCATCGAGTGCTTCGGCAAACACGCGCAAATCACGAACACATAATGTCTCGAACAAGAATCCGAAAGTCTGAAGATTATTTATCATATCTTTAGTGCCCAAACTCAACGCGGCGACAGCTATACTCGGGTCGGTAAGATAACGGGTAGGTGCGACGCGAATGGCTGTCTTACTTCTAAGATTCGGGTTCCAAGCTTTCATATCCTCGACCACGAATAGCTTTCGGAATGCATCGAGATAGTTATCGATGGTGGTTGCCGAGATAGCATCGGAAGCGCCAAGTTTCATATCTTGAAGTATCACAGTAGTAGGTGCCTGCGAGCCTTGCAGACGAGAATACGACCGCAACAACTGATCTGCCCATTCCGAATTACGTTCAACGCCATCTACCCGAGAGATATCACGGTTGATTAGAGAGTCATAGTAGTTATATGCTATACGTAAAGCCGCCCGTTTATTTTTTGTAAGTGCCCCTGGCCAGCCGCCACGGCATACCAAATATGCGATGTCTTCTAAGGTATGAGGATTATGTCCTCGGATATCATCGTCTCCATCAAACAGACTGCTAAGTCTTACTTCTCCGGTAGAATCACCTGACTCGAACAAAGACATCGTACGCATTCTCAGAGTTGCGAAACGACCGGTGCCACTATGTTCTATCTGTTTAAAGTCGGCAGGAACAGAAGAGCCCGTTAGAATAAACTGCCCCTCTTTCTGCTTACGATGATCGACCGCAAAACGAATAGCATCCCACAATTTAGGAGCCACCTGCCACTCGTCAATCAGATGAGGTGTAGCCCCTTCAAGCAACATGTTGATCTGTGTGCGTGCCATTTCGGCATACTGCTCTTTCATATCCGGGTCATCCATATAGATGACACTCGCAGCTTGACGCTCAGAGGTTGTTGTCTTGCCACACCATTTAGGTCCCTCAACCAATACCGCACCCATCTCCTCTAAACGATATTGGAGCAAAATATCTGCCACTCTTTTTCTATAATTTTCGTCCATTTTCTACTGATATTTTTTTGCACTGCAAAAATACAACATTTTCTCGAAATACCAAATAGTTAAGTAATTTTTGTTTTGGATTTGGACCGTTTTTGTTTTGGATTTGGACCGCTTTTGTTTTGGATTTGGACCGTTGGGAGCGCCGGTTTATAACCGGCGGGAATGGACGTTGCTTACCTTTGGCTGTGCTTGCTTTTGCCGCCGGTTGCTTTTGCCGCCAGTTGCAAACCAACGCCCCCCGAGGTCAAGCGCCGGTTTATAACCGGCGGGAATGGACGTTGCTTACCTTTGGCTGTGCTTGCTTTTGCCGCCGGTTGCTGTTGCCGCCGGTTGCAAACCAACGCCCCCCGAGGTCAAGCGCCGGTTAATAACCGGCGGGAATGGACGTTGCTTACCTTTGGCTGTGCTTGCTTTTGCCGCCGGTTACAAACCGGCGTACCCGAATGCTGCTCTCATGCCGCCGGTTACAAACCGGCGTACCCGGTGCAGGGCGGTTGCTCGCCTTGCGGGCGGTGTTGTTATTTCAAATTGTTGTATATCTCTATCAGTCGTTGGGCGACTTGCTTGGTGGTGAGGCCTTGCCGGATGAGGGCTTGGCGACCATCAGTACGCCTGCCATAAATAAGTGGTTCTCCGTCATCGGTGCGATTGCCGAAGGAAAGGGCGCTGTCGAGCAGTGAAGCTAACTCGTCGGGGTTATAGGTCTTGGCGACATAGCAGCCATCAAGCCCGTCTAAGCGTTCGTGCACATCGCCTACGTCAGTGGTGACAATGGGCAGGTTGCATGCCATCGCTTCTTTGATGACATTAGGGGAGCCTTCGCTAAGCGAGGTGAGCAGCAGACAGTCGGCTGCACACATATAATCAACGACTTCGTCGTGCGGTTTGTCGAAGACTGCCACGAGTTCGGCATCAGCCTCACCGTTCTGCCGACGTCGGAGATTAAGTGCCTCGACAGCTGCCTGAGCCAAGCTCCAGTTTTTCTCGACTCTTGCCGGATTGCTGACGAAGACGATATATCTCTTTTCTGCTTTGAACCCTACCCGTTTTCGTGCTTCCGCCTGCTCAACGAGTGCGAACTGCTCGAGGTTGACACCATTGGCTACAACGGGGAGATTGAGACCTAACTGGCTTGCCGTACGACGAGATTTAGTGAGAGCTCCTGCCCATATATGCTTGATAAAGAAGCGGACGCGATAGAGTTTTGCCGACTTGCTTGGGAAACTGCCGAGTATAGAAACGAAGACCTTGGTGTGCAATCCGAAAGCGGCGAGCCAGGCAAGTATGCCACAGGTTGAATAATGAGCGTGCACTATATCCACACCTTCGTCTCGTATTATTTGGTGCAAACGTCGCAAATGGTGCATATATCCACGGAAGCCATGTCCGGTGACGGGGTATAGGAGCATGTCGAGTCCTTCGGCACGCAGCGACTCATACTGCGTTCTGACAAAAGAGCTTACACCTCCTACTTTCTTGTTTCCACTTGCTACGAAAAGGACTTTCATTATTTCTGATTTCTTATTTCTTAATGGTGAGAGTGATTTCTGATTTCTTATTTCTTATTTCTTATTTTTTATTTCTTAATGGTGATGTAGCGACGGTTAGTAATCGGCGTACCCTGAGAGGGGGCTTTTACTTAAGGTTTTGCCAGTACCATTCGCACGCTTCGGCGAAACCTTGCTGTGCTGAATAATGTGGGTTATAACCGAGTATGCGCTGCGCCTTGATGATAGAAGCCTGCGAGTGCGGTATGTCACCAGCCCGTGTCTCACGATAAACCGGCTCTACAGCAGCAATCTCGGGGTCGAACTTGGCGAGGTTGCTACGCAGGCAGTTATACAAGTCGTTGAGCGTGGTGTTGCCTCCGTAGGCGATGTTGAACACGAGGTCGAGCGGTGCGGCGGGAGGCAAGGTCATGTTATACAATTCGGCACGCTTCACTATCTCGGCACGCGGCAAGGTAGCTGCCAGTTCGTTGGCTTGTATGACATTATCTATATAGGTGAAGTCTCGCGAATAGCTACCATCGCCATTTATATATGGTGCTTCATGGTGAATCAGTGCTTTTACCCATAGGGGTATGACAGCGGCATAGGCTCCGTTTGGGTCTTGGCGGCGCCCGAAGACATTGAAGTAACGCAGTCCGATGGTCTCGAGTCCGTAGAGCGACGAGAAGACATTGGCATATAGCTCGTTGACGAACTTAGTGATGGCGTATGGAGATAGCGGTCGTCCGATGTTATGCTCTATCTTTGGCAGTTCTTTGGAGTCGCCATAAGTAGATGACGAGGCAGCATAGACAAATCGCCCTACTCTTTCGTCGCGTGCAGCGACGAGCATGTTGAGGAAGCCGTCGATGTTGGTCGAGTTGGTGGTGATGGGGTCGTTGATGCTACGCGGAACAGAACCCAGAGCGGCTTGCTGGAGCACCACCTCGCAGCCTCTGACGGCATCGCGGCAGGTCGGCAGGTCGCGTATGTCGCCTTCGATGAAGGTGAAGTTAGGTTTCGGCAGCAGGTGCTCAATGTTGTGCTTGAAGCCGGTAGATAGGTTATCGAGGCACACTACATCGTGTCCCTTACCTACGAAATATTCGCAAAGATTGGAGCCTATAAACCCGGCTCCACCGGTGATGAGAAGTTTCATATTTCTAATTTCATATTTCATATTTCAAGTTTCAGATTTGAAATTACTCTAAGCCCATCCTCTACCTCGCATCTTGAACCAGTTCCATCCAATGAAAGCCACGAACATTATCAGACACCAGACTGTGAAAAATCGACGATATCGTTGGGTTGTCATTTTACTTACGCCTACGGCGGCAAAAATCATTTCAAGAGGTATGGCAGGCATGTGGAAACGTTCGGCATGAGCGAACGCACTGAGCGCCAAGATGCCGAGATACGCGACAAGAAGTGCGATAATAAATATATGGTTGCGCCAATCGCCTTGGAAAATATTTCCGCGCCACCAACCGCTCATTATCATCATAAAAAAGGCAAAAAGGACTAAGCCCGACATTATATTTTTCACCACATTACCACCATGAATAAGACGTGATGTCTCCTGATTAGGTGTTTCAACCATTGTTGGGAAAGGCAAGGTGAAAATCATAGGAGCGAACACTGCAGCACCGGCATATTTTGCAAGGACATTACCTTTTCGTGCACGGTCCTCAAGTCGTGTTTCCTGGTTTGTATCGCGCATATCCCAATAATCTTGCATCTCGCCGAATATGCGTCCTCCTACGAAATATAGAGCTACAACAGCCACAGCAATAAGCATCAGCCATCGTCTGCCGAGACTCGCCACACGCTGGTTGGTAAACACCAATGCGACGATAAACGAGAACATGGCAGCCGCCCCAAGCACAGTGCGGAAAGTAAACAGACTCACTCCAAGCAGTATAGCCGATGCAAACGATGCTACCTCGTAGCGTTCTTTACGAATCACATAGTCGGCTCGTTCGGCAAAAGCCATAAGCAAGAAAGTCATTTCTGTCTCTTTGAGGTGCACACCACAATAGTAAATAAGGTTAGGCATTAGCATACAAAAGATAGCAGCCATACGTCCAACCGGCTCGCCAAAGTTGCGTTGCGCTATGCGATAGACGAGAATGCAAGTGAGCGAACTCCAGAGTACTTTCAGTAATCGAACAGCGATAATGCTATTATCGGTAAGCAAATAAACAAACGACAGATACAATGGATAACCTAAATCTGACACTCCCTGCTGACTATTCCAAATCCCCAAAAAATTGCCTTCTCGGAGCATCATAACGAACCATTCGGCTGTCTCATGATAACCTAACGAATCGGCTGCAGCGAACATAAAAGGCTGACCATTCATAATGGTGAAGAACCAGTATAGAAAAAGCATGGCAAATAATCGGATAACGAATGCCATTGAGAATAGACTCCGTCGGAACTGGCGTTCGGATAGAACACTCCAAGTCTTTGAAAGATAATTGGCGTAATAGAAGAAACCAACCACTTCAACTATACCAAACAACCACCAATACCACATCATGGCATAGTTGATATAAAGCACAGAGATTGCGAGTAAAGCAATAAGATATACTCCTATTGCCATCTGCGAAAAATATTTAGGGAAGTAAGTCTGCACTCTTTAGATAAATGTGGTAAAACAACTTCAAACTACCAAAGTGCAAAATTACGAAGAAATAAGCAAATATGCAAATCTCCTTTATTTATTCACTGAGATAAAGATATCGTTCCACTGCAAATAATTGAAGCACAGCCATAGAAGTGTTATTAGGTATTCTTGCGAGTTAATATATTGGTTGCACAAACTCGTCGATTCAGTAGTTATTACCTATACACAGAGGCAACAGAAAATAGTCATTACCGAAATGATAATAGAGGCTTAGCATCAAGATGGTAAACCGCTCAAAAGAGCAATTGTATTATCAAGTTGAAAGTAATTGCATTTCTTTCTTATTGTTTGAAACGACGGCAGAGTAGATACTTGCCAATCGCTCAATATGATTTTCAATAGAAAATGTGCTACGCACTTCGTATTTTTGTTGTTGCGCAGCAGCCTTATATGCAGATATATTATCAATCAGGTCTGCCATAGCCTCCGCACCGCTTTGAGCGTCGTCGGTCTTATAGAGTCGGAGCCATTTGCCGTTTTGTGATATCTCTTTCATCACTTCCCAGTCGTTAGCCACAACAGGAACTCCGGCCGCCATTGCCTCGACAACGGCGATTCCGAAAGTATCGTGCGAGGTGGAATAAACGAAAGCGTCGATATGTTGCAGAATAGCCGGAACATCTCCTCTACTACCTACAAAATGAACACAACCCTCAAGCGCATTCTGTTCTACATACTTCACACAATCGTCGTAGAGCCATGGTTCGTTATCGGCTCGTTTACCAACAAAATAAAAATCGAAATTTTTATAACCACGGTTATAGAGAAGGTGAATACATCTTAGCAGGGAATTTTGTGAGCGGACGCTCACAAAATTCCCTATCATCGCTAATCGTATTCGTTTTGCAGAATCATGACTCGATAATAAATCTTTTCGCGGCTGTGCCGCGTCGATTTTTTTTAAAAAATCGGGTTCTTCGAATATTCCGTCGAACTTACTGAAATCAATACCGTTATACACCACAAAACACCCATTTCGTCTCTCTATAGAGCGATTAGCATACCACCGCCGTTCATAGTCGCTCACAAAGCATAGCGCATCGCAACCAGCCATTACTAAATGACACATGGAAATTGCTGCCCTTGAGGTATGAAAGCCATGAAAAGTATTCACAACTTTAATATTGGTAAAAAGAGTGCAGAACAAAGCAAATGCTCCGTTTGTCAGGGTTTGAGCATGAAGGACATCCACCTGTTCGCGTTTGAGCATACGCCGCATCTCGAATAGATAAGCAAGCCGTCCGCCCTTCGAAGGTTTCAGTCTTATCATACGAACGCCGGTCTGGCGATATTGCTCGCTCAACTCACCTTCGTTGCGGTAAACAAGCAGTATCTGAAATGGTGCTTCTCGGTGTCGGCGACAGATATCGAGCGTAAGCATTTCTGTGCCACCGCGATTGAGCGAACCTATGAAATAAGCAACTTTCATCGAATCATGATTTTCCATTTTACAGATTGATATCCCAATCTTTTGGATACTTAACCGTGTAGGTAACAATATATTCGCGACTCTCGCCCGACTTCAGTCGGTCGTTGTAAGTGAGTATTCCCTTACCTGTATCGTTGGTTGTAGGCGACGAAATCTTATCTGATAGGGTGCAGACAATCTGCTTGTCGGTTGACACCGGATATTGTTCTTTTACTACGATATCGGCATCGATGGTTTTATTGTTTTTCACCATTATCTTATAGCCGTGAGTAACCCGTTTCTCAGAACCAACGATTTTTGTGGATGTATAATCTTCGATTTTCTCTCGCTTAACGGCTATCTGCTTATCCTCGCCCAAGGTGAGACGCAGAGCTTGGTCGGTGGTTGACGAACTGAGATAGGTTTCGCCAAAGAAAGTACCATTGTAGGTTACCACAGCACGACCATCAAGCAACTGTAACTTCTGCCAATTTTTCACCTCAGCCACGAGATAAGCACGTGCGTCAAGTTTAGGAGCAGTGTAGTAGGTATATTCAACATCTTCTATTTTCTTGTTAAGAAGGGCAATAGTCTGTTGTTTGCCGTTACCAAGAATTGTGTATGGCAGGTCGATATCATATTCCACTGACAATTGTTGTTCGCTTTGCGATACAAAATCGGCAACAGTTGCTGTTTCCATATCTTCTTCCACAGCCATTTCCATAGGTACAGCCATCAGTTCAGTCTCGGCTGCATCATAAACAGCCGCCGATTTGCGCAACATCGAAGTATTGCGTGCAGCGGCTGTTCCATACGACTTATAATGTTCTTGCTGGCGCAAGAACCATGTAGAGAACTGCGGTGCTGTATTGTTCTGCGAAGGAGTAGCTGTTGAGAGAGTTAAGCGCACATTTGTCCATTCGAGTCCGGTAGTTTGAGCCACCTGAGCTTTCATAATAACGTTGATAGGTGAATTAACTTTCTCTACATTAAGTTCGTAAGATGGTACCCAATAAGCACTTGGGGTGAAGTATTGTATTTCGGCATTTACATTTGCCGTTTTTGGCGAATTGAGATGCAGTTTGAGTATTCCCGAACGACGGGCATTCTGATTGGCATCTTGCCTTAGTTGCTGCTGCAAGCGGCTGATAAGAGCCTTCGTATCCTTCTGCTGAGCAGTTAATTTTGTTTGTTCAGCCTTTAAAGCAAGCGAGCGGTTTTTATAGTAATTAAGATTCTTCTCGATTGTTTCGGTGGTGATATTCTGCTGTTCTACTTCCATGCTATGCCCCACTCCTTTGTCGAGCAAAACGAGCATTTGCTTGTTGGTAGCCAACTGTTCTTCGATAGTCTGAAGCGTGGCATTCGCTTTCTGAAGAGAATCGGAAATAGCAGTTACCGAATGATACGACTTATCAGCCGATAGGTAGTCGATAGAATATTCGTATGACGAGATAACCACACCACCCCCTATCTTAACCTGCAAACTCGACTGATTAATTGACGGACTGAGGTTCTCTATTGCCACGTCGTTATCACCTTTCTGCAGATTAAGCGTTACAGTCTGTGTGAGTTGAGCGCCCGACAAGAACACAACGGCACTTTTCACTTGTGCCGAGCGCGGAGTTTGCGCCATCAGCGACAAAACAACTACTGACGCGAATAGCATTAAAATAGACTTTTTCATAATTTTGATATTTAGAGGCTTTTAAAGATTTAGAGAATTTAGAGAACTTAGATAAGTTTCAATAGTTCTAATACAATCTTCGTGCCATTATTTGTAGAGGAAGCGTTTTATAGATTTCTTTGGTGTTTTTTCGAACTCTTCGTCGCGCAGTTCTATGTGCGAAATCTGGCTATAACGTGGCAGTAGGTCGTTGAGGCGCTGCAGGTTTTCGGTCATCAGTTCGCGAATCGACTTATTGAAATTAAGCTCACCTTTTGAATCAGGAAAAACGAGAGCCACTAATTTTCCTTCGCGCTCAACCACTATCGACTCTGCCACACCGTCCATGTTATTGAGTTTATCTTCAATCTCTTCGGGGTAGATATTTTGCCCTGAAGATCCAAGAATCATATTCTTATTGCGACCCTTTATAAAAATATTCTTGTTTTTGTCGATTAGTCCGAGGTCACCTGTTCTCAGCCATCCATCTTCAGTAAACGCCTCACGTGTAGCCTGTTCGTTCTTATAATAACCCATCATCACGTGGTCGCCTTTAACCAATATCTCGCCCACCTCATTGTATGGGTCGGCTGAGTCGATACGAATCTCGTTGTATGGCAAAATATGTCCTGCAGAACGTGCCACGAAATCTTTAATCAGGCACCCGCCTATCAGCGGTCCGCATTCTGTCATTCCATAACCAACGCAGAACGGGAAATGAATATCTAACAAGAGTTGTTCCACATCAGGGTTTACGGCAGCGCCCCCTACAATAAAATACTTAAGCTCGCCTCCGAATGCTTTGAGCAACTTGTTCTTAACTTGTTTGCGTATAAGCGGACCTATTCCGAAAGGAGCATGCCACAGGCGACGGAACACCGCCTTATTTGTAATAGGGAATACCGATTTCTTACATATCTTCTCTATCACCAACGGAACGGTAACTATCATATACGGATGCACTTGCTCGAATGCTTTGAGCAAGAGTGTCGGTGTAGGTGTTTTCGAGAGGAAATAGATATGGCAACCGCCCGATAACGGGAATAAGAACTCTGCTAACTGCCCGAACATGTGGGCAAGTGGCAACATCGACACAAGTTTCCAACCCGGTTGGTTAGGAAGATGAACATGACCGGAATATAGATTTCCACTCAAACTTCTGTAGTTGAGCATTACTCCCTTAGGAGCGCCCATCGAACCCGAAGTATAGTTGATGAGCATGAGGTCGTCGTAGTTATCGTCGCGATAATGAACATCAGAGGGTTGAAAACCATTAGGATATCGACGAGCAAACTCGTCGTCAACATCGGAGAGTGAATGCAGCGAGGTTGCGTTGCGCGAATAAAGTAATGTAAAGTCGTTAAGCAGAATAATATACTCTAACTGAGGTGCTAACTGTGCAATGTTATACACTTCACTACCGAGTGTTTTCCATACATACTGTCCGACAAACAGCACTTTCGACTCGGAATGGTTAAGGAGACCTATAATATCCGTTACTTTGAAGTCTTGTAGTATCGAGACTATCACTCCTCCATAAGCAGCAATAGAGAGATATGCTGCCCCCCAGTGTGCAGAGTTCCGTCCGGCAATAGCTATCTTATCGCCTTTTTGAATACCGAGTTTCTCATACAATAGTCCGAGGCGCGCCATTTCCTGAGCCAAACCGCCGAATGTATAATTTACAGAGCCATCGAAATCGGTCAGAGCATCCTCTGTCCAATGAGCGGGAAATATCTCATTGTAATAAGTGAAAAAATGCTTGAGCATAATACCTATTATTTAATGATGAGTGTAGAACTCTTATTGTTTATACCATCAAATCTACGATGCAGAACATTCACAACACACAATAAAGCAATCAGATTACTGCTCTTCGGATAACACATCGGCGAGTTGTGACAATGCCTGTTTGTCATTGCCTGTCATCCTGCTTCGTATGGTAACAGCGGGTTCAACTATCTTGATATTTTTCATAGCCTGTAGCATCTCACGCATCACTCGGCCTGCTGATGGTGCCCACGATCCGTTTTCTACGATAGCCACTCGTTTGTTCTGGAATGCCTTAATAGCCAAATGATGGAGCAGATTATGCATAGGGGGGAATAGTCCTGCATCGTACGACGAAGCAGCAAACACCACACGGTCGAACATGAAGGCATCTTCCACAGCATACGATACATCGGTGTTGGTGAGGTCGATAAGCGATACTTCCAAGCCTCTCTCTTCAAAAATACTGCCAAGATATTCTGCCACTATCTTTGTACCTCCATGAATAGATGCGTAAGCCACAAGCACACCTTTTTTCTCTGCCTCATAACTACTCCATGTGTTATACAACGAAACACATTCCTTGATTGTTGCGGTAAGTCGCGGTCCGTGTAATGGGCAAATAGTCTTGACATCGAGCGTTGCCACTTTGCGAAGAAGTGTCTGCACCGGTCCGCCGTATTTGCCACATATATTGAAATAGTAACGACGTGCCTCGCAAGCCCAATCGGTGTCATCGGCATCGGTGCTACCACATACAGATAGTGATCCGAACTTACCGAAAGCATCAGCCGAAAAGAGGAGTTTATCGGACTCGTCGAAACTAACCATCACTTCCGGCCAGTGAACCATCGGTGCGGTAAAGAAACGAAGTGTGTGAACGCCAAGCGGCAATGTATCACCATCTTTGACAGCCAATGTACGACCTTCGATATCAGCCTTGGGAAAGAACTGGGCAAACATCTGCAAAGCCTTTTGCGTGGCAACTAATCGCATCGACGGAAAGCGTTGCAGCAGTTCGAAGGCAAGTGCCGAATGGTCGGGCTCTAAATGATGAATAACGAGATAGTCTGGTGTTCGACTGCCGAGAACATCATTCAGATTCTGCCTCCACTGTTCTGCACAACGAGCATCAACAGTGTCGAGAACGGCAATTTTCTCGTCTTCGATAACATACGAATTATATGCCATACCTTCAGGTACGGGATACTGATTTTCGAACAACTCAATGGTTGTGTCGTCGCAACCTATATAATGTAACATGTAATATAGTTATACTTAGAAAACTCGGATTATTGATGGTTATGCTTCTTCAAAATCTTCTTTTCCTACGCCGCACAATGGGCAAACCCAATCTTCGGGGAGGTCTTCGAAAGCTGTGCCTGGAGCAATTCCGTTTTCCGGATCACCTGCAGCGGGATCATATACATACCCGCATACTGTACATTTAAATTCTTTCATACTCTTAATTAGTCTTAAATAATTAATAAACAATTGATATTTTTTCGTCGTTGGTCAAAAAACATTATTATGACCTTATATTATAATCTTTCGAGTTCGACAGTGAAGTGACGCATTAGCGGTGCCTCTTTTGTTATTTTGAGTCCACGTGTTATGTTATCCCTACGGTCATATACATTCTTAAGTGCTGCAGCAATCACATCTATATGATTGTCGGTATAAACACGGCGTGGGATACATAACCTGACAAAATCGAGTCCACCAAAACGGTTTTGGTGTGTTACTGGGTCGCGGTCGGCAAGAATATACCCTATCTCACAAGCACGGATTCCTGCCTCGAGGTAAAGTTCGCATGTGAGAGTCTGAGCAGGAAACTCCTCTTTAGGCACATTGACAAGTATTTTGTCGGCATCTACAAATATAGCATGCCCGCCTGCCGGACGCTGATACGGGATACCATACTCATCGAGTTTCTTTGCCAGATACTGCACTTGGTGAATACGAGTCTCAAGCATATCGTATTCGGTATTCTCGTCTAAACCAATAGCAAGAGCTGCCATATCGCGTCCATTCATGCCTCCATAAGTTATAAAACCTTCGAACGGGATACAGAACAGTTTACATCCTTCGTACCAATCTTCGCGATTAGTAGCTATAAAACCGCCCATATTAACCAATCCGTCTTTTTTAGCCGACATGGTCATGCAATCGACATAAGAAAACATCTCACGAGCAATCTCTTTTATCGTCTTGTCGGCATAACCCTCTTCGCGAGTCTTAATAAAATAAGCGTTCTCGGCAAAACGAGCAGAGTCCATCACAACCGGTACTCCATAGCGGTGGCACAACTCAGCGGTCTGACGAATATTGAGCATCGAAACAGGCTGACCACCTACGGTGTTGTTAGTAACGGTGAGCACCATAAATGGCACGTTACCAGAATTATCTTTCAGCAGTTTTTCGAGCAACTCAAGCGACACATTTCCCTTGAAAGGCAGTTCGCGCTGCGTATCTTTCGCCTCGGGTATTGTAACGTCGATAGCAAATGCATGACGACTCTCGATATGACCTTTTGTAGTGTCGAAATGCGCATTTCCCGGCACCACATTACCTTCTTTTACTAAATACGAGAACAACACATTTTCTGCTGCACGCCCTTGATGAGTAGGTATAACATACTTAAAACCTGTTATTCTACCTATTGTCTCTTTCAACTCGAAGAACGAGCGTGCTCCCGAATAACTCTCATCACCCATCATTAGTGCAGCCCATTGACGGTCGGACATTGCACCGGTGCCTGAGTCGGTAAGGAGGTCGATATACACCTGTTCCGAACGAAGCATAAACACGTTGTTCTTGGCTTGTGCGAGCCATTGTTCGCGCTCAGCGCGTGTGGACTTACGGATGGGTTCAACCATCTTTATTTTCCACGATTCTGCAAAAGGAAGTTCCATGATATTATGTGTTTTTGGTTAATTGATTTGTGTTGTTGAAAATTCGGTGTGAGTCAGCTGTTACACTAACCACGCACAATCTCGCTGCAAATTTAAGTATATTTCCCGATAGCAGCAACACCACACTAAGATTTTATGTGCAAAAAGTATAAAAAAATTTCCTGTATTTGTAGAGTCGAAAAAAAGTAGTAAATTTGCACGCTCTATGGATATCGGCTCTTGAATAAGGGGACACAGAGATTAGAGACACAGAGATTGCATTAGTGATAAAAAAGTTTCCCTCTTAGATAATCATAATGATAATTACAATTTACGTACAAAAACAGACAAAAATTGACATTAATTATGTGATGTGGGAAAGTTGAGTTAGTGAAAACAAAATATCATAAAAAATGAACATATCCTATAAATGGTTGCAGCGTTATTTGCCGCTCACCGAAGATCCACAGACAGTGGCAAAACACCTCACAGCAATAGGTCTTGAGGTAGGTACAGTAGAAAAAATTCAATCTATTAAAGGTGGTTTGGAGGGTTTGGTAGTTGCCAAAGTACTTACATGCGAAGCACATCCCAACTCAGACCATCTGCACATCACCACAGTTAGCCTTAAAGAAGGCACAGAGCCTGTTCAGATTGTGTGCGGTGCACCCAATGTAGCAGCAGGGCAAAAGGTTATTTGTGCAACTATAGGTACTGTTCTTTACTCAGGTGATGAGAGTTTCACCATAAAGCGCAGTAAGATAAGAGGAGTGGAGTCGATGGGTATGCTTTGTGCTGAAGACGAAATAGGTATAGGTACTTCTCACGATGGCATAATAGTTTTGCCAGACGATGCAGTGGTTGGTACACCTGCAAAAGAATACTACCATATAGAAGACGATTACCTGATAGAAGTTGACATTACTCCTAACCGTGCCGATGCCTGCTCGCACTATGGTGTTGCACGCGACTTGTATGCATATTATAAGGCGCAGGGAGTTGACATGATACTAAAGAAACCTTCGGTTGAAGAATTCAATGTTGACAATCACTCGCTTCCGTTCGAGATACGCGTTGAGAACACTCAAGCATGCCCGCGTTATACAGGTGTTAGTCTGAGCAACGTCAAAGTAGGCGACTCGCCCGAATGGTTGCAAAACGCACTTCTCAGTATCGGTCTGCGTCCGATTAATAATGTAGTGGACGCTACTAATTTTGTTCTCCACTCGTTCGGGCAGCCAATGCACGCTTTTGATGCCGACATGGTAGATGGTCATTGCATTGTGGTGCGTAATGCTAAAGAAGGAGAGAAGTTCGTAACTCTCGACGAGCAGGAGCACACTCTCACAGCTACCGAACTTATGATATGCGACGAAAACAAACCGATGTGTATAGCCGGTGTATTCGGCGGACTTAATTCCGGGGTTACTCGCCAAACGAAAAACGTATTTCTTGAAAGTGCTTATTTCGATCCTGTCAGCATACGTAAGACAGCACGCCGCGAACAGTTGCAGACCGATGCTTCGTTCCGCTATGAACGCGGTTGTGACCCCAATATAACCGAATATGCACTTAAGTACTGCGCTTTGCTGATTCAGCAAATAGGCGGAGGCGAAGTAGCAATGGAGATTCTCGACCGCAAAGCGTGCGACTTTCCGCCGTTTGAAGTGGAGTTGTCGCTCGCCCGCACAAATGCACTTATCGGCAAAACACTCGAAGCCGAAACAATAGAGACTATTCTCAAAGCATTAGAAATAAATATTGAGTCGAAGAAGAGCACTCAGAACGACACGGTATATCAACTACGAGTACCTCGCTATCGTGTTGACGTACAACGTGAATGTGATGTAGTAGAAGATATACTTCGCATATATGGATACAATAATGTTGAGATGACAGAGAAGCTTGTCAGCAATCTTTCTCACAGTCTGCAACCCGACTCATTTGCATTGCAGCGCCGACTGAGCGAGCAACTCACTGCGCAAGGGTTCAACGAGATACTCAACAACTCGCTTACCCGCATGAGTTACTATGCCGACAATTCAGTATATCCGCTTGAGAATTGCGTTAAGTTGCTCAATCCTCTTTCCAACGACTTGGCAGTAATGCGTCAGACTCTGCTTTATGGCGGATTAGAGAGCATTCAGCGCAATGTAAACCGAAAAAACACCGACCTTCGTTTCTACGAGTTCGGTAATTGCTACCATTTCAAAGCGCAAACCGATAACGCTTCGACTGTTGCCGATTGTTCACCACTCTCGCACTACACAGAGGAGATGCATCTTTCCTTATGGCTCACAGGTAATAAATATGCACCATCCTGGGTTCAACCTTCCGAGCCAACCACCTTCTACACTCTGCATGCCATCGTACTTAATCTGCTTCGCAGAATAGGTATCAACGTTGATATGTTGGTTTACGAGGAATATGCGAATGAGTTGTTTGCAGACGGACTCAAGATATTCGCACCAAACGGCAAACAAATAGGATATATGGCAGTGATATCGAGCAAAGTACTTAGTGCTTTCGACATCGACAACCCAGTGTATTACTCTGACCTTGATTGGAAAACAATACTCAAGTTGCAGAAGAATTACAAACCGGTAATAACCGACCTGCCACGTTTCCCTGAAGTGAAACGCGATTTGGCACTGCTCGTAGATAAGTCGGTATGTTTTGCAGACCTGAAGAAAGCGGCGCTGCAAACCGAACGCAAACTGCTACGCGATGTATATTTATTCGATGTTTACGAAGGAAAGACACTCGAGGCGGGAAAGAAATCGTATGCATTGTCGTTTATCCTACAAGACCCTAACAACACGCTTAAGGATAAACAAATTGATAATGTTATGCAACGTCTGCAAAACACATTCCAACAGCAGTTCGGAGCAAAACTTAGATAGTTATTTGTTATTTTTTATTTCTTAATGGTGAGCGCCAATAATGAGATGAATAATTAACATTTAGTAATATAACAACATAACAATTAGCGACGTTCACCGGCAGGTGGACGTCGCTAATAATTTATACCCTTAACTATTCATGCTGCCTATGTTCATGAATCGTTCTTTGAACTCTTCCTGAGTCAAATCGGAACGATTCTTAACACGTGTTTTGTAGGTATAGATGGTGTTAACCGAATAGTCGAGAACCTGTGCTATTTTCTCGTTATCGGTAATACCAAGACGCATAAGAGCAAAGATACGAAGTTCGGTATTTAGCAGCTCACCGCGTTTGAGTACAAGGTGCTCATCGTCGCGCAACAAAGAGTTGAAGTCGTCAACAAAATTAGGGAACACTCGCAAGAACATCTCGTCGAACTGCTTATAGAAATCCTGCCGTTTGCGTGAAGCATTAAGCGATGGCGGTAATGCCACAGTTATCAGTTCGTTATACTGTTTTTCATGCAAGCGTTTGCTGAGTTGGCGCTGATAACGTTCGAACTGATTGATAAAATCGGACTGCCAACAAAGGAAAGTTCCAAGATACTCCTCCTTTATTTTGTTAGCCTCTCGCAAACTCTGATTTATGGTTTTTATTGTCTCAGTGGCGCGACTTACAGCACGCATTCTGTTAAGCAGAAAGATAATTACAACTACAAGCAAAGCCAACATTACATAAAGAAATATCGAAAGCAATTCTATTCGTCGGTTTTTCTCGTTTACAATACGCAAATGTTCGTTTTCTATAATTGGCAGAATCTCAGAGATTTCCTGCTTTCGATGACGAGCATTATAATGTTGAGCGTACTCGTTGGCTATTTGAATATACCTCGCCGCGCGTTCCACATCACCTTCTTTAAATAATATGCGTGCCACATTCTGGAGTGCTACTGCCTCTTTGGTTGAACTGCATATATCATTAATAGCAGCAAGTATATAATAGTGTTGTGCTTTCTCGATATTGTCCATCAAAGTGTAAATATACGCTATACTTGAAAAAGTGATAGCCTTTTCGTGGTCGGTAACCTGTTTACTTTCTAACTGTCGGAGAAATCGTTCGATGGCTCGTACATAATTGCTCTGCTTCATATCCTGCAGGGCGCACAGATACCAATAACGGGCTGTATCGGCGGGTGTAAGAAGAGTCAATGCCTGAGCCGTCATTCGATTACCCTCTGTAAGATAATAATGCGACATCTCCGCTTTATTATAGTCGGCAAGGTCGTAGTACAAACGGGCATGAATGCAGTAATACTCGAGTTTCACACTGTCGGAAATCCGACTTAGGTCGATACTCTCGAGCAAGTCGGCGGACTCTTTAAACAGTCCTCCGCTTAGATACAAGAAACTACGGCAAATTTGCGACATAGCATATTTATCGGGATTCCCACTCAATCTGCTTTCGTCGATGAATTTTAGCGAATAGTAACTTGCCGAATCGTAGATATACGAAGCATACTCGTCGAACAACTGTTTTGTGTCAGTCTGCATGGCAATACGTTCGCGCTTCTGCGCATCGAACTCTTCTTGCAACTGCAAGTAATGCTCTAACTGCTCGATATCGGCAGGATTTGTTGCCACTACTATGCCGGCACCAAATATCAATACCGACAATAACAATACATTTCTCATATATTTTTATTATTCCAGATACTTGTTTCCTGATTCCTGAGACCTTTTTATCTCAATCTACTCTACCTACTACATGCTACCTACTCTTGCCTGACTACTGCTTCTGAGCCGGTTAGATGATAATATTTATATCCCGACTCTTTATCTTTTTTTACTATATATACGGTGTTATTGATTATCTGCTTCACTGTCTGAGATTTCTCAATTTCAGTGTTGCTTACTGCAGCCGACTCATCACAACTTTCAGTGATTTTGAAGTTCGATGGCCTGGCATTCTCGTCTTCTTTGCAGTTAGTAACAGTGATATTGCAATATCTTGCCGTTCCTGAAACTGAAGAATAATAAATTCCTCTACCGGGCGATTGGTCGATTGCAATATCTTTCAGCACAAGGTTGTTTATCTTATGTCCGCTCTTTGCACGAATATAAAAGGCATTAGTACGTGAATCATTAACATTTATATTTTCGAGATACAGATTATTAACATCGTAGTATCCTGTAGAACCTATATTAACTGCTCCCTGCATATTCCCCCAGAAATCGCCGGCTGTTCCCCATGCCCCACCTGTACAACCACTATGGGTTATCGTTATGTCGTGCACGTAAATCCTGCCTTCGGTAGCAAACCCGCGTCCGGAGAAGTCGGCATTAAACCGCATACCGCACTCTAAAGCATCGACAATTGAAAGGTGATGTGCCTCTAAATTCTCGCCGCCGAAAAAACCTAACGACGACGCTCGCCAGTTATTCTCAGCCGTGCAGTAGGCGAAAGTGCAATTTTTGCTTCTCACTGTGGTTGACCACGATGCCATATCGTCGTCGCCGTTGTTACGGAACGAGCAATAACGAACCAAATGACCTGTCGAACGTTGGCAGAGATTGATACCATCGGCATAGTTATTTCGAAAACGACAATTCTCGACTAACAAATTCTCGCTACCTTTTTCACCGGTATAGTCGGCAATCCATGCTCCACATTCGAAATGCTCTACCCAACAGTTGCGGATTATAGAATTATGTCCCCAGCCTCCCATGAAACCTTTACCTACTTGTTTAGAATCGTTGTTCTGATAGTAACGTTTGTTATTAACGGTATTGAGCGTTAGTCCTTCCACCAATAAGTTATCGGCTGAGCCTTCTATACCACGCAGACTATAAGTGTCGGCCGCATCGCTCGACGCGGTAAAAAAGATTTCGGTATGCCATTCGCCTGCACCAACAAGGTGTGTATTATGTTTATTGAGATAGATACGTTTTTTTGTAAGATGTCGTCCGGCAGGTATGTAAATTGTCTTTCCACCGTTTTGAGAAATAAAATCGGCTATGTCGCCGTCGGTTGAAGGGTTATATGCCACCTTATTTTCAGCCTGAAGGTCGTCGAAAGAAAGCGGCTCAGGTACTGCTTCTAATTCAACGAAATCGATAGTATAAGGCATGTCGTTGTCGTCGATTTTCGTCAAGCGCAATCTGCCTCCCGTCTTCATTTTTTCTTTCATCATAGTAAGTGGCAAACAGAAATGCACCTCGTCGAAGCGCATACGCACCATTTTATCGGTTGAGGGTGTGTTGTCCGGATAATTGCCGTTGCGAGCGGTGTATTGCCATGCCCAATACGAATCGAGAGTAACCTCGTAAACAAACATATCTTCAGGAATAACCGAATTGCCGGTGTAACTTATCCTTATCTTTCCCTTTGAACCTATTCCGTTTTCTGAGTCGGGAAGCGAAAAACGGATTGTTATACCCTGCCCCACACTATCTAATGTCCATTCCACATAATCGCCTTTTGCGAGCAACTGAACAGCCATTTGATGACTTGCTTCGCTCTGCAACTCGCGCTGATCGTCGGTAGGAGTAAGGAAGACACCTGTTGTGGTGCAATGACCAGACTCTGCCTCGTAACGCACATACGGACGATTCCACCAACCACGCTCGAGAGCATCATCGGAGACAATATACTGCTGAGCTGACAAACTCAGAGTTATCAGTAACATACATAAAAAATAGAAACGTTTCATATTGACAAGTCGTAAGTCGCAGGTCGAATGTCGTAGGTAGTTGCTTTCAACCTGCGGCGATGATGGTTAAAAAATATCATAGGTTATCCTTTACGGGCAAAGATAGGATAAATTTTTCAAACGCCGAAATTTTCACTTCTAACAACATAGAATATAGACTTGAAACAGGTATAATTCTATTTGAAAAAATCTTGATATTTTTTCATTGCAAAAAAACTGCATTGCTCATTATCAGATATTTCATTTATTGAAAATCTATATTTTTCTATATTCCCACATTATTATTATAGCGTAATGTTTAAATATTCTAATTTTGCAGTGGTTTGAAATGCAAAATATTTTTATCAACCATATTATTCACTTTAAATTTTCATTACTATGAAGAAATTTACTTTATTTGTTGCAGCCCTTTTCGTGGCATTCAGCGCAAACGCTGCCTACACTCTCAACAATCCCGTAGGCGAAGATGGTCGTTACATCGTTAAGTACGACCTGCAGAACAACCGCTTCTTCGATTCTAACTCGATGGAAGTTGACGAGACTTTTGTTTTTGCAGTTGACGTAACAGGTTCATGGCTTGAAGACTGGCTGAAGGAAACTCCTACTGCAGAAGGTGCAAGCCGCGGTGTTGCATTCAACAACTGGACCAATTACGGTGACACAAACGGAGATGTTCGCCGTCTAAAACAAATCAGCGGTAATATTTATGGTTTCACCGTTAATTTCTATCAGGTGATGGTTAATGAGGAACTGAA
>JAFSTG010000108.1 GCA_017450605.1 Paludibacteraceae bacterium
ATATTTTTTTTTAATTGCTAAGGGCACATCTAAAAAAACAACGTTTTTAGTTAACCATTGACAGCTGTTTATTTCCCGAATACAACAAACGAAGACTTGCCGGCGATAGAAAGAATATAAATGCCTGCCGGTATATTGAGTGTAATGGTTTGTGCCTTGCCTGACCATACCACTTTTCCTTCTGTCGTCCATATTCTCATATCTCCACGCACGTCATCGTCAATAAATATTGTGTTGTCTTCAATATGCCAAGCCAATCTCTCATTTTCATGTGTGATGGCATCTGTTTCATTCGATGCTTTAGGAGCAAACACAGCAATATAGGAAGCGTCAGACGTAACAGGTATTTTTCTTACGCGTGATATATTTCCGTCAGTCCAATGCTTGAATTCGTATCCTTTTGCAGGATTTGCAGTGATAGTGGCAATATAACCACTTGGATAGACGCCACTGCCACATGTCTTGCCACATAAAGTGTCAGAGGAAGAAACATAAAGACGATAAGTTTGCACACCTTCAATATCAAATTCGTTCCACACCGAAGCGTTTTTATATGCTGTTACTGAACCGACAGGAACATATAGTTTGCAATTTTTACGGTCAACAAATCCGAATACTGATGAATCAATTTCAAGAGGTTCGGGCATCATACAAGTTACTAATTTCAGATGATTGCGAAAAAAAGCCTCTCTCCCAATTTTTTTTAAATTGGCAGGTAGTTTAAGGGATACAATACCTGTAAGTAACACATCGTCATTATCTAATTGGGCAATTTCTTCATCTGATAATGATGTTTTGAATTTGAAAGCGGCAAAATCTATATTCTCTAAACTTTCACAAGAAAGTAAATCAATATCTTTCAATGGTGTAAAAGTAAAAGCGTTTAAAGCAATATCTTTTAGCATGGGGAGATTTGAAAAATTCATAATTCTAAGATTGCGGCAACTCGCAAACGCAGCCCCTCCTATCGACTTAAGACAAGGGGGCAATTCTATTTCTGAAAGCCCCGACCCAAAGAATGCATAACTATCCAGTTGATGTATATTAGTATGCTCAAACCCTTTGCATATAAATGGTTGATACATATCATAAAAAGCTTTACTACATACTTTGTTTATTCCCTCATGGAAGACAATTTCGTGTAAAAATGTTTCTTCTTGATAATTCGATGTTCTATTTGGTGAGAAGAATACTCCTCTCAGATTTTCAATCTGCCTCGGAATTTCAAATGTTGAACGTGTATTGCCGTGTGGATATCGAATGAGTGATTTACCGTCAGCTGACAAGAGGCATCCGTTGGCAGAAGAATACCATGGGTTACCCTCATCAACTTCAAACCATTTAATTGAACGAACGGATGAGAAAGGGTTATCTGTTAGCCCGGTTATATTAGTGTTGACACCTATATGTATAGTGTCAATAGTAGCTCCATTTAATAACACTTCCTCTCCTAAAGAATATAGATTTTTAAAATGATTAAAATATCCAGCCTTTACTTCACCAAAACTATTGATCTTATGACAAAACATAAAAGCATTACTTATGTATTGAACAGATTCAGGAATACGACAAGTTTCAAGAAAATAACAATTATTAAAGATCGGTAGATATGTGATTTCCTTATTTGCAAAATCAACCTCTTGAAGCGATATGCAACCTGCAAAACTTGATGAATATTGCAAATCATCCGTTCCTGAGAAAAAAACACGATGAATACCAATAGGTACATCCGCAGACGCAATACTTTCGGAAATATCTATATCTGCAGGTAAACTTTTAACGAAAGCTTCATGTTCGTCATTAAATGCCGGTACTCCTAATATGTGGGGCGGGAGAATTAAGGTATCAATATTTATTGAATCGGTCTGTTGTGATTTTATCGTGCTAATTGCTACTGCATTTGAGAAGTCTATTTTGTCGTAATGGTTGAGAGTGCACGTCTTCTTATTATAATCTACTGCATCCTGCACGGGAATCTGCATGCCATCAAAAACCACACTATCGGCAATCTCAATCGTCGGTATTAAATATTTTACCACCTTGGCAGAATATTTGCCATTCGGCGATTTTGATATTTCATACTCTGCACCATTATATGTAATAACTGTTTGAGCTGCAACTATACTCTTGATGCTGAAAGTGAGTATGTAACTTAATGCTAATATTTTAAGAAGTTTCCACATGGGAAAAATTAGTATTTATGAATAAGCTTGTATTCCGTATTTTCTTCAAGGATATTTACTCTTACATATAGCCCTTGAGGAAGTATATTTATAGAATTTCCTACGAACTGACCTGAAAGAGAGTAGTAACGATAATCTGTAGATATATCTTTATATGTTTCATTAGATTCATTTGTTAAATTATGAGACCTAATTTTGTTCATTGATTCTGTTGAAGAAATATTACTTGTGTATGAATAATATCCACAATTAGCATCTATCATATAGCCCGTAGAAAAAATATTTCCATAACCATAACAATAATCCATATTTAAATATGAACCTGAATAACATAAATATGAAGCATAATTATATTTAAATGAACAATATTCAATTAAAATATCAGTTTCAGGACATATTGAACATCCCTGCCCTTCTAAAAACATTAGGTGGGTGTTGGTGTGATAATTTTCTATGTTTATATTTCGTAGTATAATATCACTTGTCCATGTAAAATAAATGGCAGGTTGCATTATATTATATCCATCACTTGTTATAGTGATACCGTCTATAGTCATATTGGTATAACATTGATCCCCTTGAATATAAATAGGGGCGTATGAATATGGGTATAAAGGATTATTTAGGGCATGAAAAGTAGTGACATTATTGTTCAAATCTCTATAATCAGGTGAGCTCTCTCCATTAAATCCTCCATAGATGGTAATACTATTATATGGATTGGGAGCTAAAATCGTATTCACGTTTAAAGAAATAAAATTAGTAATAGAGACTGCACTAACACTATAGTCTAAATAATAATCACCTTTGCTGATATAAATAATAACATCCGAGGAATAAATTGGTATCAAATGAACATGCTCACCAAGTATATCGCCAAGGCTGCAAGCGTCATTCCAACTGGTCCCAGAACCACCACCCGTAGGTGTAACATAGACTATTTGCTGCGAATTTAATTCTACGCTCAGTAAGATAGTCAATGATAAAATAAATAAGAATCTTTTCATAATTCACATCGGCTGTTATCGCATTGCCTCCATCGGTCTAAAATAATTTGTTGTAAATTTATTCCATGTATAATATTTTACTGCTAAAATAACTTGTTTGTGGAGTATTAATTTAGTGCTCTTTGACTAAAATTGTAATAATATATAGCTGATAAATTGAAACTTATCAGTGTTGAGAATATGGTAAACCTATCTCCAACATACGCAACTTGACTGCAAATTTCGTGGAATTTCTTGACATGTGCAAGAAATCTTAAAAAAATCTGGTAGATGGTTGAGGAAATATATGAGTATAAGCTTTATATTCAGTGTTGCGTGGATAGTTTAGTGGAAATAGAACAATTCCTGATAGCAGTTGCATTTGCTGTTGTAGGCGCTTTGTTGTTTGCCAACGGGCAGTAGTACTGAAAGTCGCAAGCCGATAGTGCTGCCGCGGAGTTTTGCATGGTTACTCTCTGCTGAAGTGTAGATGTGGTTTATTTCGACGCTGGCAGGGTTTGTTTTGGTAATAGCAGTGGCTGTTTGATTGAAATTGCCGCGATTGAGGTTAAGTAAACCTATTTCTGCAAACAGACCGATACGGTATTTGTTGCTGCGATTATCGTAGTTATGTTTTTGCCTGAGCACTGCCCCAAGTTCGAAATGCAAACGGGCATCGAAGTTAAAACTGATATTTCCTTTAGAAGCAACTGCTTGATTTTCGAAAAAACCATGGTTAGGCATATTTTCAAGTGTCTCGTAATAGCGATTGTAGTCGCCGGAGGTTGAGAGAAGGGCGCTTGTTGCGGTAGTACCGAGCAGGTTAGCATTAAACTTACCACCGGCAAGCAGATAGAAATGCTTGACCTCGATACCTAAAAGCACCGGCACTTGCAGGTCGAGAGTGCGGCTATTGTCTGTCCGCTCGCTGATAATGGCATTGTAGGTAAACTGTTTTCCTTGCGAGTCGGTGGCAGGGAAACTATATGTCTGTTGTCCGACGGCAATATTATGTTTTTGGTAGGTGCCTTCTACTCCTATCTCAATGGTAAACATTCGCTTTTGGTATTGCCAGCCTAATCCCACGCGTCCTCCTATACCTGCTTTGGCGGTTGTTTGCTCGAGGTCGTCGCCAAGTAATGCTACTCCGCCACCCGCCCACAGACCGATGTAGTTGTCTGCCAATGCGCAGATGCACGATGCTGCAAACAGCAGATATATTGTTACAAGGTGTTTCATTCAACAATAAGCTTAATAATTTTGCTGCGGCTGTTATTGTCGGGTTGCATTACTAAGAGGTACATACCGCTTTGAGGCGGTGCAGGCAAAGTTGTGTCAGCACTCACATAATTGACCGACACAAGTGCTCCTCGGCAATCGTAGATTTTGATAGTTACAGGTTGAGGTGTGCGTATGTTTATCGGTTCGCGTCGCCTAAGAAGAGTGGGATGTGCAGTCATTTCGGGTATCGTTTGGGCTGTTATAGGGCAAGACATACCCGCGTTACCATTACTTTCGGTAAGGAAAACCGAGTATTGTGCGCCTTCTTCTATGTTGCCGTAGATATACGAATGAGTGGCACCTTCGATAGGTTCGCCGTTCTTGTACCAATGAAAATCAACAAAATCGTAGCCTCCGTTATAGTCGTAAGTAAGTACTCCGATAAAGTCGCTCCAGTTTTGCTCTAATACCGATGCTGAATAACTGATAAGGAATTGATATTTAAGCGAATCAAGAAACATGTCTTTGTAATAAAACATTGCGATAACTTCGTAGGCACCGGCTCGCGAGTTGGTATCTTTTCTTAAAACGATAGGTTCGCCTGTGAAATCGGCTATTATAGTATCGTTTAGTCCCTGGTGTTTGGCACTGTCGTTGAATATCAGTTCTAACCGGTCGATCATGCCTTCTTCAATCGCTACCGCAAACTCGGCTATTGAGTCGTCGGCACAATATTCAAATGGTAGGAAATGTGCTTGTATGTTGTTTTCTATGAGGTTGAGTGTTACGGTGCTATCGCAGCCTTCTGTCGATTGCAGATGTTTGGTATAAGTTCCTTCTGTGGCGTAACTGTCGCCTTCCCACGAATATGTGGTGTTGTTATGTAAGATGGCATAGAAAGTGGTGTCGTAGGTTGCAGCAAGGCTGACATTTAGGGTAACGATAGAGTCGCATCCATATTGGTTGGTGAGTTGATGTGTGTATGAGCCTTTCTCTGTTATTGTTGCCCCGTTCCATAGTAGTTGTTCGCCTTGGCATAGTACGATATTGGTGGTGATGGTGTCGGCAGGATGTGGAATAACGAGCAGATTCATAGTGTAAGTGATGCAGTTGTCGTAGTCGCGATACTCGAGAGTGTAGGGCACAATATGTTTGTCGGTGAGTTTCTCCATTGATGGCAACGGATATTCGTGTCCCATAAAGGTGTAGGTAGGCCGATAGCATATCACCTCTTCTTGCACTATTGTCTCAATAGGGTCGAATCCTATATCTGTTGACTGCTGCTCGGGCTTGGCGTCTTGCACTAAACGAACACTATGCTTATGGTAACGCACAAACGAATCGATAAGACTTTTGTCGGAGTCGAAAGTGAAACAAAGAACATCTTGGCTCACAGTAGGTGTGGCTGTCATATAAACACCGATATAGCGGTAGGCATCGTAGTTGAAATTACCGGCTTTCTCGTCGTATGTGATGAGTTCGGCTGCAGGAAGGAAAACGGCTCCGTTTCTCTCCATGCGTTTCCATTGCGAGATAGAGTAGTTGTTGGTGGAGTAGGCTGTCGCATTAGCAGTAAATTGATAGCCATCTGGAAGTGTCCAATTATCGGGTAACAATATATACCCACGACAACCGTTAACTATACCCCTCGATTGCAGCGCGGCAGCGTTTGTTCTGCTGTATAGCAAATAAAGCATCTCCTGATAAGTGGGCGTTCGCCACTTTCCAATCTTGTCCCCACCGTTAGAAATGCTGTTATGGTAACCCCAGTCGGCGTCGGCAAACTGTCCGGTCATCGACAGCAGCGGGTTGCCTGTTATGTAATAGTCGGCTTGACTGGTGCACGACGACCATGGCTCGTAGCACGCCACACCTTTGTCCCAGCCGCTTGTGCCCCATGCAAAAAGGTCGAGACGACCCTTGTAATTAGGTGCAGCAAATAGATTGTCCTTGCCTATGAAATCGTATTGGTTGTCAGCAAAACGCCACGTGTCGGTAGTAGGTTGATACTGCAGATTTCCTTTGGCAAACCTCACTTTTTCGCTTTCCGATTTGCCTACTGAGAAATATCCGTCGATGACGCCTTCGTCGGCAGGCTGATTGCTACATTCTGCTGCCGGCATTTTATTTTTAATAGAAGTGGGGTAGGCAAGCCAAGTGGGCTGAGTGCCTTTGTAATAGTCCGGACAATCGGTCGCGTCGGCAGGAAGGTATAGTCGGTCGGTTGGCAGACAATTCTCAACGCAAGTGAAATAGGCTGTGAGAGAGTAGTTATTATCTGCTCTGAGTGTACGTGTCGCCTCTGTGTTACCATCCGACCAGTGCGAAAAAGCAAACCCTTCGGCAGGTATGGCACTTATTGTCCGCATCTCGCCGCATTGCGCGTCTCCGCTTCCGAATACCGTTCCCCAAGCAGGCGTGGCTGATTCTAACTCGATATGAAAAAACTCATCACTGAGTGCTTCAACAAGTACTACTATCACCTTCACCTCATTCAGACCGCTATTGTCGTTGAAGGTGAATAGAAGGTCATAAACACCGTTTTGTGTTATTTCTACTTGTGCGTCTTGGTCTGCGGGGAATTGTATTGCGTGATTTTGGCTATTGACAACGTGGAAGCTGTACGGACTATCGCATACCGTTAGGGTGCGTTCAGTAACGGTAAGATTCCAGATGGTATTGGCAGTGTAGTTCTGCCGGGAATATATCATCCGGTTGGCTTCTTCGTCAGGATTCCATGGAGTAGTGCCGTAGAGTATGGCGGAGTCGCCTACTACGGTGAATCCGTATGGCTCGAACTCAGCTACCCACGATACATCCGTTTCGACATTGAAAGTATATGGATTTTGTGTAACCACATCGCCTGTCAGTTCGTCCGTCCACCTGACAAACCTATAACCGATGGCCGATGTGGCAGAGATAGATACCTGTGTGTGATACTCTACGGCACCTTGATGTGTCGTGAATACTGTTCCCATACTTGTGTTCGCCGACCTGCATTGAACGGTATATAACTCAACTATAGAGGTGGCTTGCAACCGCACAGGGGCAGCAATCAAGGTGCCGCAGAGCAATAGTAAGACTGATATGTGTTTCGATTGTTTTATTTGCAGTAGATGAGCCATTCCCATGGTCTGAGTGTTATGTGGTCTTCTTCTCCTACTGTTACGGGCATGCCGCAAGTGCAGGTGTAGTTGCCGGCATATTCACCGGCAGTGATAGTAACTTCTTGTTGAGAGTCGGAGAAGTTGAAAATACCTATTACAGTGTTGTGAGAACCATCGGTCAGTTCTACATCGCGCACTCCTGTGAATATATTTTCGTTATCAGTTGGCAGACGTAGCATCTTACCTCCAAGCTCCGGACTCCATATAGCAGGATTAAGTTCGCGTACGCGGTTGAGTTCGGCATACATCTGGAAATGATGCGAGTGATTACGCTCTATGCAGTCTTTTTCGAAGAACTCAAGTCGGTGGTTGTTGGCATATTCTTGTCCGGTGTAGATCAGCGGCATGCCGGGCACAAAATATGTGAAAGCAGCCATAGCATCTGATGCCGCACCCATACGCTCAAACTCTGTTCCATGCCACGAGTTCTCGTCGTGGTTGGAGGTGAAGTTCATGCGGATTGACTTCTCGCAGAAAGTCGTGTCGGCTTTTTGGAAATAGTTCCAAAGATCTTCAACTGTGCTTTTTTTCTGTGCTACATTGTTCATCAGAGAGTGCAACTCCCAACCGTAGTACATGTCAAATGCATTGACGGTATGTTCGGGTACTTCGGCTTCGGCGAGTGTGAACATGCCGGGGAAATCACGGCGAAGGTCAGCAAAAGTATCTTCCCAAAAGTCGGTAGGCACTTCCATTGCCACATCGCAGCGGAAGCCGTCGATACCGATCTCTTCCATCCACCAACGCATACAACGTTTCATCTCGGCGCGCATGTCTTGATTGTCGTAGTTGAGTTTCGATATGTCGGTCCAATCGTATTGAACCATCAGGTTGCCAAGCGAGTCGCGATAGTGCCAGCCCTCGTTTTCTGTCCATCTCGAGTCGGGAGCAGTGTGGTTGGCTACCCAGTCGAGAATGACATACATATCCAATTCGTGAGCGGTAGCCACAAAACTCTCGAAATCCTCGCAGGTACCAAATTCGGGATTGAAATCACAATAGTCTATTATCGAATAGTAACTGCCAAGACTACCCTTGCGTGTCAGTTTTCCGATAGGTTGGATAGGCATAACCCAAATGATATCAACGCCTAATGCTTTGAGTGTGGGTAGTTCGGCCTCGGCAGCCGCAAAGGTGCCTTCTTCGGTGAACTGACGAGTGTTGAGTTCGTATATAGTGGTGTTGTAAGCCCAGTCGGTATGAAGAGTAGAAGCGGGCTTTTGCTTATTGCAACTTGTCAGCGCAAGTGCGGCAAACAGAAAAATAAATAGTTTTTTCATATGTGTTAAATTTTGAATTTTAAATAATTATAACTGCTGCTCTGCTGTTTCGAGACCTTCGCTCGTTACCGTGAGTAGCGGCTCGCCTTCGGTGATGATGGTTAGTTGACCGTGGAAGGCTTTCTGTCTTGTACTTTGGAATGGTACTACGCATGTAGCATCGCCGTTGGCAGCGCATAGGAACTTGCCGTTGCCGCTTGTGCTTATTTCCACAATGTTATCGGCCTCGGGGCAGAGGTTACCGTCGATGTCAACAATGCGAACTGTGGTGTAGGTGAGTTTACCGGAGCGTTTAGCCACCAATTCCATATAGAAAGGAGCCTTGGCGGTTTTCATAACAGCACTATCGGCAACCTTGCCGTCTTTGTAAGCCACTACTTTCACTTCGCCTGCTTCGAAAGGTATATCATCCCAGATAAGACGATAGCGGCGCACATGTCCCCAACGGGTATCGGCTTGCGCCTGCTCGCGAGTCAGTTTCTTCTGACGGCCTTGCGACTTGCCGTTGACAAACAACTCGGCTTCGTCGTAGTCGGTATATACCATCACCGGAAGAGTGTCGCCTGCCTGCCAGTTCCAGTGAGGCAGGATATGCAGTGTGTGGGTACGCTTGTTCCATTGCGAACGATAGAGGTAGTAGCGGTCTTTGGGTATGCTTGCAAGGTCGATAATTCCGAAGTACGACGAGTGCGATGGCCATGCGTCGGTATCGTAAGGCGAAGGTTCGCCTAAGTAGTCGAAACCTGTCCATACAAACTGTCCTATAGTCCAGGGGAAATCGTCCATGTTGCGGAAATCGTCGTCAGGGATATTGCTCCACGGACAGTACTCAAGGTCGTAACCTGTGCATTGGTTGGTTTGTGAATTGCCGCCGGGTTGAGGCAGGTTGCATACCTTGTCGTTGTTATCTTTCACTGCCGGCAGTTTATACACACCTCTCGACGACACTGTTGATGCAGTCTCCGAGCCGAGAACGAGTTTCTGTGGGGTGGCATTGTAAATCTCTTCGTAGCGGTGAGCACGATAGTTGATACCCACCACTTGCATTACGTTGGCAAAGCCGTTTTCGAGTACGCAGTCAACTCCGTCCATCCCGCAAGTAACGGGTCGTGTACCGTCTTCGCGAGTGCAAATATCCTGCAAGAACTTGGCTATTTTATAACCTTCAGGTTCGCATTGCGTGGGAACTTCGTTACCTATCGACCACATCACTACAGAGGGGTTATTGCGGAAATGATGTATCATATTTATCATATCGCGTTCTGCCCATGTGAGGTCTTGACCTTCCTCTACTACTTCGAAGAAACGGTTGTAGCCATTTGGACATTTACCCCATTCCCATTCGTCGAAGGGTTCCACCATAAGCATAAAACCCATCGAGTCGGCAAGTTCAACGAGCTCAGGTGCAGGCATGTTATGCGAAGTGCGCACGGCATCGCAACCCATATCATGAAGCATAGTCAGTTGATGACGTATGGCATCGCGATAGGCAGCAGCACCAAGCGGGCCAAGGTCGTGATGAAGACATACACCTTGGAACTTACGCAGTTGTCCGTTGAGGTAGAAACCTTCATTAGGCACTATCTTGATAGTGCGGATTCCGAAGGGTTGCTCGTATGTGTCAACCAACTGTTTGCCTTCGTAGAGCGAGAACTTTGCCTTATAGACTGTCGGACTTTCTGGCGACCATAGATGTGGCCACGAGATATTGATTGTCTGTGCTATGTCTGCCACTCCATTGCTTATCTCTGCCGATTTGAGAGTGCGAGAGGTTGAAGTAACCATATAACCTTCGTTGTAAATCTCGGTAAGTAAGCGCACTTTCTTGGCATTAGGGGCAGAAATCTTGGTATTAACCGAAAGAACTGCACGGTTATTGTTGATATCGGCAGTTTTTATCTGAACGCCCCAAGTAGGTATATGAGTGGTTGCCGTTTGGATAAGATGTACGTTTCTATATAATCCTGAGCCCGGGTACCACCTGCTCGATTCGGGTTTATTGTCGAGGCGAACAGCAATTAGGTTATCGGCATTGGCGTTCAGATAAGGTGTTATATCAACATGAAAAGCGTTGTATCCGTAAGGCCAATATATCACTTGCTTGCCGTTGACAAACACTTTTGCTTCCGACATGGCTCCGTCGAACAATAGTTCGGTGCGTTGTCCTTGCCTTAGCCATTTGGAAGGAATGGTGGTCTTATACCATGCTATGCCGTCGTAGGGAAGTCCGCCTGTGCGGCCTGTCTTAGTTGATGGTTGAGTCTCACCATTTTGCCAAATGGTGGTAACCTGCAGGTCGTTGTCACGCGAGAAAGGTCCGGTAATAGCCCAATCATGAGGAATGGTGACTGACTTCCAACCTGTCTCGGGCATAGTCTGAGGTTGTGTCTCTTTGGCAAATTCCCAAGCGGTGAGCAGACGCTCGGTGCGCTGTGCTGAGCAAGCGCATGAAATAAAGATGACGAATAACAGAATCTTTCGGTTCATTTTGTGTTTTACTGTTCTTTGGTTATGTGATTATTGACATATTAAGAGACGCTCCTTTGAGCGTCTCTTAATGAGTTACTTGGTGGTTATCAAAACATAATCTAATGGTTCAACCTCTATCAGGTTGCCGTCAACCGTAATCGTCTTCTTTTCTGAAGAAGTATTGATAGCAACAATTGCCTGTTCTCCAAGGTAAACGCGCTTAAAGCAAAGCAAGTTGTTTTCTGCTACAATAGGCAGATATTCGCCATAAAGCAACGCCATGTTCTCGCGGCGTTGGTGTACGAGCGAACTTACTTCCTGCCGGAATGCTTTCTCTTGCTCCGTGTAGTTGTCAAAACGCATAGGCAAGCGGTTGTCGGGGTCGTTGCCGCCGGGCTGACCGTATTCGTCGCCTTGATAGATACATGGAACACCCGGAATAGTAAGGTTAAGCACTTCAAGCAGTAATGCTTTCCTGTATGCCACATCTGCATTTCCTACACCACATTCTCGTGTCCAACCTGCTTCTTTGCCGTTTTCGTCGAACGAGACAGCACCACCTGCCAATGAGATGAAACGTACTTGGTCGTGATTGCCGGAGATATTACCCATAGTGTGGTGTGCTCCGTAGGCTGCGAGACTTTCAGTTATCACTCTATTGACTTCGGCAAGCGAACCATCAGCGTCGGCAATGGCATGAATGGCAGTGAAATAGACGTTGAAGTCGAATTGCGCATCGAGCATACCCGTCTTAACATAACTGCCAATAAGGTCAGGACTTCCGTAGGTCTCGCCTATCATCCAAAGATGACGGTCGGGCACACGCTCTTTAAGTTTGCGTGTCAGCGTACGCCAATAAACTTCAGGAATATGTTTGCAAGCATCATGGCGAAAACCATCAAACTCGAAGTTCTCCATCCAGAACGTGGCTGAGTCGGTCATAGGCTCATACACCTCTTTGCGCTCAAGGTTGAGTGTCGGGATATGTGTGTCGAACCATGTGGTGAGTCGCGCCTCGTCCCATAACTCGAAGTTACGGCGTCCGTCGGGCAGAATACTGTCGGTATGCCAGTCGGGGTGCTCGGTGAGGGTAGGCGAGTGGATATGCATGTGGTTGGCTACATAGTCGAGAATAACGTTCATGTTATGCTTATGTGCTGTAGCAAGCAACTGGCGGAGTTCGTCGGCAGTACCAAAACGTACGTCAACAGCAGTGGCGAAGATGGGCCAATAGCCATGGTAACCTGAGAAGCGGGTGTACGATTTGGTCTTGTCGTACTTGTTGTTATATGTGCCGTCGTCATTGTCTTGGAAGATATAGCAACCCCAAGCATCCCATGGGTTTTGTGTTATAGGCGAGAGCCAGATGGTGGTAATACCAAGTTCGTCGAAAAAGCCCGATTCTATCTTCTGGGTTATACCCTTGATGTCGCCACCCTGATAGTCAACTATATCGAGCACTTCCGGCGACGATAGTTTCCGGTCGTTGCTCTTGTCGCCATTGTTGAAACGGTCGATCATCAACGAATAAAGTACCTGACCTTGGTCGTCATGTCGGTTGAGTTGTTTAACAGAAGTGATAGGGCGCATGTTGTCGAGCGGCAAAAGAATGTCGTTATAAACGCACTCGTCGTCGATAGAATAGAGACGAATAAACGAACGTCCGCTCTTGCTAAACGGCATATCGAACTTGATAGAGTAACTGCTTGCGGTGAGTTGCTCGGTCTGGATATCGAGTTTCTTGTTTTGCCAAAGGGCAAGGAAACGGATATCTTTAGGTTCGTTGGTGAAATTTACAACAAGCTCCTTGCCGCTGGCTTGAGCGAGGTATGCTGCTTGGCAATGAGGTGCTGCAAGCGGCAAAATAGGAATGGTGATGGTTTCAACCTCTCCTTTATCATTAGCAGAATTAATTTCCATAACCGGTATGGCGTCAGTTTGCAGCCATGCCGAGTAGTCGTTGAGCGGCTTCAGACTGATAGGAACGGTTACATCGTCGGCCGGTTGACCATTGAATACAATCGATTCAAAAGTGCTAACGGAAAGAGTAGGTACAAAATCCTCAATAAACACAGATTGCCCCTCCCCTGTTATCATCACGGGTTTGATAGGGTCACCTTGAGCAACCTTCTCGAATGCAGTGAGAGCATGTTTCTGACATGCAGTGAGGCACAAACTCACAGCAACAATTGTAAGTAGAGACTTTTTCATGTTATTAAATGTTTAAGTTAATAATCCGGTTGATAGTTCCGCTACTTTATTGTTTTTGGTTTCTTGTGTTTCTTTCTATTCTTGCCAATTGCATAGCACAATTCGGCTAAACTATTTTGGCAGGTATAAGTTTCTGGCGGATATTGACGTAAATGATGTTATCTTTTGCAGCATGCTGTGTTGCTACATATCCCATTCCTATGCCAACTTTGGTTGACGGAAGCATAATACCAGATGTAACCTGACCGATATGCTGACCATTGGCATCGCATAGTTCGTAGCCGTTGCGAGGGATACCACGCTCTTGCAGTTCGAAATGTACGAGTTTGCGCTTTACTCCTTCGGTTTTCTGGCGGAAAAGGAAGTCTTTGTCGATGAAATCTTTATAATCGGTAAACTTGGTTATCCATCCCAATCCGGCTTCGATAGGCGAAGTGGTGTCGTCGATATCATGTCCGTAGAGGCAGTACCATTTCTCTAATCTGAGCGAGTCGCGAGCACCGAGTCCTATGGGTTGCAATCCAAACTCCTTACCCACTTCGAACAATGCATCCCATATCTGTTTGCCGTCTTGAGGAGCGAAGTATAGTTCGAAACCGCCTGCACCGGTATAACCTGTATTGGAAATGATAACCGGTCTTACTCCTGCAAAACTCCACTCGCGGAAACAATAGTATGGTATCGTAGATAGGTCGATGTCGGTTAGTTTCTGCAACAGCGCTGTCGCTTTCGGACCTTGCACTGCCAACTGAGCCATACGGTCGGAGGCATTTTCGAGTTGCACTCCGAATTTCTCGTTGTGCTTATTTACCCATGCCCAGTCTTTTTCGATGTTCGAAGCATTAACTACAAGCAGGAACTTAGTCGTTGAGTACATATACACTATAAGGTCGTCAACTATTCCCCCTTTACCGTTCGGGAAACATGTGTATTGCGCTTTGCCTGCTTCAAGTTTGCTAATATCATTGCTTGTTATATACTGCAGAAAATCGGCAGCTTTCTCACCCTTTACCCAAAACTCGCCCATGTGACTTACATCGAACACGCCGACACCTTGACGTACACATAAATGTTCGTTGTTGATGCCGTTATATTCGATTGGCATGTTGTATCCGGCAAACTCGGCCATTCGAGCGCCAAGAGCAATATGAATATCTGTAAATGGAGTTGTTTTTAACATGATAGAAAGAGATTTAAAAGTTCAAAATAAGATTTCAAATTTCAAAAATTTCATTGTACGCCAACTTTAATTGGCAAAATATAAAATCATATCGAGGTTACGATGTTTATTATCACTTGCATTGCTTTTTCCATGCTCTGAATCGGCAGGTATTCGAAACGCGAGTGGAAATTCTCGCCTCCTGCAAAGATGTTAGGGCAAGGCAGACCTTCGAAAGAGAGTCGTGCACCGTCGGTACCACCGCGTATGGGTTTCACCGTAGGTTCTACGCCGGCATCGGAAATAGCTTGCTTGGCAATGTTTACTACGTGCATGACAGGCTCAACTTTCTCTTTCATGTTGTAGTATTGGTCTCGCAGAACAATATCGGCTGTACCATCTCCATACTCGCGATTTACTTTGCGAACAAGGTGCTCCATCTCGCGTTTGCGACTCTCGAAGCGTGCTCTGTCATGGTCGCGAATGATATAGCTCAGTGTGGTCTCTTCCACAGTACCCTGCATACCCACAAGATGGTAGAACCCTTCGTAACCTTGTGTGTGTTCGGGGGTCTCCCAACGCGGTAGCATAACCGCAAGTTGGTAGGCTATGCGCATGGAGTTGAGCATCTTGTGATATGCAGCACCGGGGTGAACATTAACGCCATGAACCGTTATCTTGCAAGAAGCTGCATTGAAATTCTCATATTCAAGTTCGCCTATTGTGCCTCCATCCATGGTATATGCCCAGTCGGCAGCAAACTTCTTAACATCGAAGTGGTCGGCTCCCTGACCTATCTCTTCGTCGGGAGTGAAACCGATGCGAATCTTGCCATGCTCTATCTCGGGGTGGGCAAGCAAGTACTCCATAGCTGTAACTATCTCGGCAATACCTGCCTTGTCGTCGGCACCAAGTAGCGTCTTACCGTCGGTCAGAATAATATCCTGACCGTTGTAGCGAAGAAACTCAGGATATTTTTAGGTCGAAAGAACAAAATTCTCCTGCTCGTTGAGCACTATATCTTCTCCGTTGTAGTCTCTCATTATCCACGGCTTAATGTTCTTGCCGCTTGCGTCGGGCGAAGTGTCCATGTGGGCTATAAAGCCTATTACGGGGCACTCGCGCTTGGTGTTGGCGGGCAGGGTAGCCATTATGTAGCCGTTGTCGTCGAGTTCGACATCTGTTAGACCTATCTGCTCAAGTTCTGTTTTCAGAAAACGGGCAAACTCCATCTGCCCGGGAGTACTGGGCGTCATGCCGGTATTCTCGTCGGAGGTTGTGCAAAACGACACATATTTAAGAAAACGGTCGGTAATGTTCATGAGGTATTGTAGATTTTAGATTCTATTTTTTAGATTTATATTGTTTCCACGGATGGAACGGAGCTCCGCTTCTAATGTCCTGATTCCTGACTCCTGATTCCTGATTCCTGCTTATTTCCCAAACAGACTGAATATCGAAGAAATGCTGTTGGCAGCATCTGAAATGCTTGTGGCAACATTCGATGCCTGAGTGGCAACACTCGATGCTGTAGAAGCAGCGTTGGTAACTGCGGTTGTAGCTTTTTGTGCAGCCTGCGATTGCTGAGCCTGAGCAATAGCCTGCGAGAGCATGTCGGTAGCAGTCGATTGAGCAGTTGTGGTAGCCGTTTGTGCAGCACCTGTAAGAGCCGTGGTAAGAGCCGACGACAGATTTTGTGTTGTAGCACCTGTCATCAGAGAAGCAAGCTGATTGGTAACATTGTTCGATGTGGTAGGAGTGATGTTCATCGAACCTACAACTAATCCTTTAGCGAACGAACCTAAATATTCTTTGTTCGACTTGTTGTCTTTAAGTTGTTGGCACGAATTAACAAGTTGAGCCATGTAAATGATGTTCTGCAGATTTGTCATGTCGAGCTTGCCTGTTGCCTTGTAGGTGGTGTAAAGTTGATCAAGAGCAACTCCGGCTGTCTGACCTGAACTCACAGCAGTAGTGGCGTTCGATGTTGTTGTAGAAGTAGCAGCGGTGTTGCTTGTAGTTGACGAACCGAGCATGCTGCACGAGCACATAATGCCTGCTAAGGCAATGGTGCAAAGTAAAGTGGTAGTTTTCATAATAGAATTATTTATTTGTTTGTTAATTAATTAGCTATTGTCTGTTGGCAAGAGTCGTAGAAACTCCCATATTTCGTGCAAATATAGTAAATTTTATTTATCCGGCGAAATATTCTAACATAGAACGCTACAAAATTATAAAAAAATTATATATTTCAAAAAAAAATGTTAATTTTGCACACGAATGCTGACTCAACAAGAAATTGACCGTCGAGTGGCACGTGCTGAGGAGTTGTTTGCACGTGGTTTCAACTGCTCGCAGGCAGTGGTTGCTGCTTGCGCTGATTTGTATGGTGTTGACAGCGATATTGCTCTTCGAGTGTCGGCTTCGTTTGGAGGTGGTATAGCTCGGATGCGTTACACTTGCGGGGCTGCTTGTGGCATGTTTATCCTCGCAGGACTCGAAAAAGGTAACACTCAGCCCGACCAGCCACAACGCAAGTTACCTAACTACGAGTTCGTTCGCTCGCTTGCCGACGATTTTAGACAGCGCCATGGCAGTTTGGTCTGTGCCGAACTGTTAGGATTGAATGGCGAGTCCCCAAAGCAGAAAATGCCGTGCAAAAAGATGATAGGAGAGGCAGTAAGGCAGTATTTGGAGAAAGTGAAAGCCGAAAACAAGTAAAAGGTTAAATTTATTCTTTTTCAAAGGGCAAACTAAAATACGGTGATTTTTTTACAAGTGCCCTAAATAATTATCTGTTTTATCTGAAAAATCTGTGCACTCTGTGTGAATTTCTATTTTGAAAACTGAAATCAAAAACTTACAATAATGTATAATCTTGCAATTATCGGTGGCGGACCGGCCGGTTATACGGCAGCCGAACTTGCCTCGAAAGCGGGGCTTCAAACAGTGATTTTCGAGCAGACTGCTCTTGGTGGAACTTGCCTGAATATAGGTTGTATTCCTACAAAAACTCTCCTTTACAGTGCTAAGCAATACCATAATGCCCTGAATGCCGGTAAGTATGGTGTACAGGCAGAAACGGTAACATTCGACTATCAGAAAATGCAGTTGCGCAAGCAGAAAGTGGTTCGCAAGTTGGTGGCAGGAATCCGTGCAAAACTCAACAACGAGAATTGTACGACAATAACCGGTGCTGCCACTCTTGTAGAACATACACCTCAAATGGTGGTGATTGAGTGCAACGGAGAAAAATATGAAGCAGAGAAACTGCTTGTATGTACCGGGTCGCAGAATTTTGTACCACCGATAGATGGAATAAAAGACAATGATGCTATATGGGATAGTACCGACGCACTCAATGCCAAAGAGTTACCTTCTGATATAGTGATAGTAGGCGGCGGCGTGATAGGTATGGAGTTTGCTACTCTGTATCACGAACTTGGTTTGTCTGTTACCGTTATAGAGGCAATGCCTTCGATATTGCCTAATCTCGATTCTGACTGTGTGGCTTTGTTGCGTGATAGATATATCAAATCTGGCGTTAACATACTAACTTCCACTAAGGTTCTACGTTTCGAAGGCCATCAGGTGGTTTGTCAAACGGCTGAGGGTGAACAAACTTTCACTGCCGATAAGATTCTTGTTTGTGTGGGGCGTCGTGCCAATCTTCAGGGGCTTGATAATCTGCATGTCGAGATGAATAGAGGGGCAATAGTGGTAAACGAGATGATGCAGACTTCCGAGAAAAATATCTACGCTGCGGGCGACGTAACAGGTAAGATTATGCTCGCTCATGTGGCTTCGCGCCAAGCTGAGGTGGCTGTAGGGCATATACTCAAAC
>JAFSTG010000010.1 GCA_017450605.1 Paludibacteraceae bacterium
ACGCCTTCCCTGAACAATAGCTGATACAACGAGCAGTTGTGCGTCGGTCTCAATGTCGAGCGTCTCTGCTGAGCCAACATCTTGTGTTGTCATACCGAACAATGCCAACACCTCTTCGTGTGCCTGACGCTTGGCATTTGCAAAGTTCTTGCCTTCACTGACGAGAGTAAGCAGACGGCTGCACTCAAGAGTGGTAAGGATATTGACATTCACATTGTCAGCCGACGAAATATCAGCTATAGCAAACAACGTTAGAGGCGAGTCGGAGAGCTTGCCGCTTACTTCGTTGAAGTAAAAACCGCTTGCACGTAATTCAACAAACTGAGAGCCGAGCTGCAAGTTGCGCTGATAGAACGAACCGGAAGCATCGGAGATTGTTGTCGCAAACATTTTGCCACTTTGAGAGAGAGTACGGTCAAGTTCGAAAATATCAACCGTGGAACCAATTACAAACGGACCTTTCTGAACTTTTCCTGTAAAGATAGTTTTATTCACAGAAGTTAACCGGTCGGGGGCATTACTCGAACACCCTACAAACAGCACCAACGCAAGTGCAAATAATAAATTCTTTTTCATAATACAAAAAATTTTTAGATATATAATAAATCATAGAACCATTCATCAATCGCGGAATAAAATGTTAAGAGACACTTATTCGGTAAAGGCTCGAAATGTAGCTCCTTGTTCAACACGAAACCCAGATTTAAGATGTATTGCCTCTGTTGCTCTAAAGGTTACATTGCTGCCGGATTTTACTACTACATCTCCATATGGAACAGCATCAGTAACAGAGTAGCCTGCAAAAATTTCAGGATAAGACTCTACGATAGTTGTTCCGTTTGTGTATGTAATATTTTGAATGTACTTGTTTTTTGCAGCTAAAACAGCAGCGTATGCATCAACAAGTCCATATCCCATTTCATTATTCCATGTGCCATTCGGTCTGCCGCTTGTGGTTGAATAAGTGTATGAGCCTACCTTTTGTGCTGTTTCCTCAATAATATCCGCCACTTCTTTTTGTGTTAAGTCAGGATTTACAGAAAGTATCAGTGCTGCTACAGCAGCAACATGCGGGCATGCAGATGATGTACCATTAAAATCTGTCATATAGTCAGTAGAAGTTTTCCCTGCAACGCCTACATTGTCCGTGGTCCTTATTTTAACACCCGGAGCCACTACATCTAACTTACTACCATAGTTGCTCCCCCAATAGTTTTCGCCATCACACGAGTATGGATTTTTTCTTTCTCCGCATGGTGACATTGCCCCTACTACAATAATCGAATCATTCGAATTGGCGGGATAAATCACATCATTATTGTCATTTCCTGCTGCAAAAACAATTACGCAACCTTTCCCATTTCTGCCGTGCGATAATGCGTAGGAAATACCTGCATCAATGAATGACGAACTTGTGCCACCTCCCCACGAATTACTTATCACAGAGCATCCGTTATTTGCGGCAGTAATGAAACCTTTTTTTATTTTTTCAGAAGTTGTTTGAGCAAAATAAATACTAAGTGACATAATTGGACAATTTGGGGCAATGCCTGCCACTCCTATAGAGTTATTGGCTTTTGCTCCTATAATACCGGCGCATGCGGTCCCATGATATATTTTCCCATTACTGGCATAGATCTGACTTGGCGAAGATTCAGTATAAGTATCATAACTAAAAGAATGAATATTAATATCCGGATGGGTTAAATCCACTCCTAAATCATATACTCCGACTATTACGGATGAGTTTCCTTGTGTTACTGTACGGGCACTACAATAATTAATATCTATTCCACTATAGGAAGAACCATATTGCCCTGTATTCATAAGATTCCATTGTTCATTAAACAATGAATCGTTAACACAATCCAACCGTAAAGCTCCCATAAATTCAGGCTCTGATACCGCAAATAATTCAGTTTCATAAAAGATATTTGCCAATTCCAATGCATTGTATTGCGAATTTGGACTGCAACTGATGATATACCATAACGGCAAATCTGTGTCTTCTTCAGAAATAAGATGATACTGCTCTGATAGTTCATGCAAAAAGACCACATCATTTTCTTTTTTTAATTTTACATAAAAACGGTGCGTCACATACAAATCCTGGGTACCATCAAAACACAAAAAAGAGCGGGTTTGATAAACAACATTCTTGGTATCATATAGAGTTTTATTATCAACAATATTCCAAACCACCTTTTTTGTCGGTGAAGAAAAAATATCTACTACTTTTTGAGACTCTTCATCACGATTATCATTGTTTTCATAAAGAACGTACCACTTGTTGCCTTGCTGTAGAGGAATCTTAGCACCCTTATACCAATAATAATCTTGAGATAATGCTACAGATGTGGTGAACATTAGTAGCACAAGCATTGAATATAATAATCTCATAATTTTCTTTTTTTAGAATAGACGATTATCTTATATTTACTCCTAATACATTATACTTTTCCCCACCGACTTCGATAATAATAACGCCGTTATAAATTTTCTTTTGGGCGGTCTCATATTGATTATTGAGGACCTGCTTAACGGCAGTAACAGGAGAAATACCGCCCATGAATTCCGGCTCCGCCATAGAGAAGGGACCTGATTCATAAAAAATATTTGCTAACTCTAATGCATTAAAAGAAGACGGTAAATCACAGCGCAAAATATACCACAGCGGTAAATCTGAATCCTTTTTTTCAATTTCAGCACGATACTGTTTTGCCATATTTTGCAATACAGACAGGTCTTCGCTATTCTTGAGTTTGACATAAAAGCGGTGAGTTACAAATATGTTGTTACCATCACTGCCTTTGTAGGAAGGAGTCCGATATAGCACATGCTCTGAATCTTCAATAACAGCATCGGGTTTGGTAGTCCCCCATTTCAAATTATCTTTTCCCGGATATGAAACATTTCCGCTTTCAACCAATTTTTCTTTATCCGAGTTTGAAAGTAAGGCATCATCAAAAATAATATATTCCTGATTCCCTCTTTCAAGTTCGATTTGTGTACCATTATACCAATAATAATCAGACGGTTTCGATTCTTGGGCTTTTGCCATATAACAAATTAAAAGGATAAAAGCCGATATGAATATTGTTCTTTTCATAGTAGATAGTGTTTAAAATGTTAATATTTATTTCGTTAATATCATTTGTTTTGTATCAATCAGTTGACCATCGGCAACAAGAGAATACAGGTACATGCCGGCATCAAGATGACCACCTGATATGGTTATAGCACCTGAACCAAAGGTAAAAATCTGATATTCTTCTATTTGCAACCCTTGCATATTGTAAATATATAACACTGCTTCTTTTGTATCGACAGGCAATTCATACAATATTTTTGTAGTTTGATTAAATGGATTGGGAGTATTCTGATATAACACCGCATTTGCTGATTTTTGTGTATTACCACTCTTTATAATCTTTTTAGATTTATCGTATTCTTTTTCTTCTTTCAACATCTTAACTTCTTCAGACAAATTCTGTACTGCACTAATCAGTATAGGAATCAGTTCAATATAATTAACACTCAGATAACCATTGCCGTCTTCTGACACAAGCTCCGGAAATATTTGTTTCACATCTTGAGCAATAAGACCATAATGTAACTTCTCGAAATCTGTTTCATCTGCAAAGAAACCATGAGGAGTTGATGCAGTATCTGACTGTTCTTCTATATAAACTTGATTTAGATTGTAGTGTACCGGAGTCAGCTTTAATATGCTTTTCACTGATTTGGCAGAAATATTTTCAATATTATGTTTCAATCTATAATCAGAAATTGTGTTTAGCGACGGTGAGGTAATAGTACCGGTTATTTTCACATTTCCGGCAAAATAACCGGCATATCTGCTATCTATAGAATAAGTTATATCTCCCGTACCACCCAATATACCGGCACCGTTATTGGTGCCTGAAACTATACCTGCAACACCTATGTTATAGCCGGAAGTTGCATTACCTGCTCTGCCCTGCACACCAAACGCACGACCGCTTGAAGATGGAGAACTCAGGTATGACGCACCCCATACACCCATAGTAAATGCAGTACTACATAATGCACGACCCCAAAGGCCATAAGATGATTGGCTACCAGTATTAAAGTAACTATTGTTCATAGAATATAATCCATAATGACGACTACTATCCGCTTCTATAGAAACAATCTGATCAGAATTTCCCTGGGTTTTAATCGAGAGAGGAGAAAGCGGGGTGAAAGAACCGGTTTTAACACCCACATTACCATTTGTTGAGACAACAATTTGGCTGAATACGTAACAATTACACAAACAGCAACAGCAAAGAATCAAAAATTTTGTTTTCATAAAATTAAAACTTTTAGATTAAATATTCAAGAATTTATCATAACCACCGCAATTATATAAAACATTTTCATAAAAAAATATTTGCAATAAAAATGATATTTTTTTTCTATTTATAAAGCATTTTGTCATTTTTATACAAGATAACTGCGATGATAGTGTCCATACATTGATTGTCAACAAACAAAAAAGATACATAAATTTTGTTTTTTAGTTATTACCTATAATGGTAGGAAAGCGAAAGAGTGAGTTGCATAATGGCTGTTTGATAAATCTATAAAGGCTTATGAAGAGACAAACAAACTCCTTCGCCTCCTGCAATTACTGATTTATCGGATTATACAGATTTTCATATTGGTTGAGTGAAATACAGAATCTGTTTAAATCTGCAAAATCTGTTAAATCTGAGGTAAAAAGAAAAAACATCTAAATCTGCTGTTAAAAATTATCAAAAAACTATCATCGGTAACAGAATAATATTGAGAAATGGGAAACTTTTATCACTAAATCAAAACCATAAGAGGAATTGTAATCCAAAAGAATGCAAATACCGATAAATAATTCAATTCTTCACCCTTATAACGAGGAGGAATTGCTGTAGAAGCCAAGATAAAAAAATACAAATAAAACATCATCCGACCTATAAAATCCTTATTAGAAGGAAAATACACTACGAGAATTTGCGAAACCATCAACAGCAAAATAAGTATTGAACATAGCCATGATAACCTCGAATTATCATTGTAACGAACATATAAATATACATGAGCTGCAATTGCCATAACAAATAACAATGCCAGTCCTCCAATAAAAAGGTATAAGCAGAATTTCTCGGTGAAGAACATCGTGCCTGCCCATTTAAAAATTATATATAGAAACGCGACTGAAGCGAAACTATATGCTTGACGCTTTTTTATTTTATCTTTATTCATAACTAACTTATTTAACTTATACGTATAAAACTATTAGAAACTGCTGGAATATAATATAAAGCAATGCTGCAATTATTACCCAATATAAAGAAAACACTGCAAATTGATTAAAATCTTCTTCTTTGTACCACTTTGGAAGTATTGACAACGCAGAGGATAAAGCTATAATCAGAAATTGAAATGCATATATAACCTCTCCCCACGAAGGAAATGTGAATACCAAACATTGAGAAATCAGCACTACTATAAGAAATGAAGTACAGAGCCACGAAAGTCGAGAATTATCTTTATAACGAACATACAAATACACTTGCGCTAAAATTGCACAAACAACCAATAGAGCTATGCTACCGATGAATAGTGACATACATAATTCTTTGACAAAGAATTTCGGGAATGTCCACATTAATACTACAAAAAAGAAAGCAACAAACGAATAGCTCATCGACTGCAGTCTTTTTATAAAACTTTTTTTCATCTTCACATTAACTTTTAAGTATCATTAATATATTACTCTATTCCAAATGAAACTACTATAGTAGGTGGTCATAATCGAACAAAGCATTGCTTCCTCATTATCAAAAAATGAATTCACTACTATATCTATAAACTGATAAGTAAACGCTGCTCTTGAGTTTTCTGATAAAAATGGGAGAGTGCTGTTATAACTCATCATAACGGATTGTTCCGCAGCATCAAAACCCTCATATAATATGGAATTATTTGTATTAATTTGTGACATATACATATCAGCAATATATGATGTCCCGTCGCCGACCATATACTCATAGATTTGTTCTATTATGGAAATGTTAGCACCAGAAGATGAAGTATTTAATGGTATATTATTTGTTACTATTTCTGACAAAATTGAATTATGATAGTAACCGACTTCCGAACCCATAGTTGCACTTTCATGAAAAATTGGGACTATATTATATTGCCAATTAGTATTTATAGGACTTATAGGATCTATTACCGGATAAAAATTATTTGATATTGAATCCTCTTGTTTTTGACGCTCATATTCAGCAACAGAGAATAATACAGCTGACATAGCAGTAACTGCAATTATAACATAAGGATCAAAACTTTCACGCGATACCTCATAACCTATATGAGCCCCATGACCGTCCATTTCCAAGATGGCCTTCCAGTTTGCATCTTGATCACTTGTCCGGTTCCTAATTATTCTGACGCTATCAACTGATTCAAAATCATTACATAATTTTTGGATCTTAGAAAGCGCAGTATTCTTATCTAACTGTTGCACATTTTTCTTTGAAACATTCATGTTTTGTTGCTCACATGAAACTAAAGCGCCTAAAAACATCAGACAAAATAAGATTTTTTTCATACTTGTTTGATTTAGAATAATAAATAACAATATAATAATTAAAAATCTTTTGACGCTATTACACCCGGCTTCACCAAAACCAAGAATTGTAACTTTTGCATATTTTGATTCTTTCGCGTTTCATAATATTCGAGTATTTGTATTTATACCTTACTCAACTTTCCCACATCACACATCAAATAATCAATCAGCCAGCCGGCGGACGAAAAATTAATGAAAAATTATTATAATTCTTGTTAATTTTTGTACATAAATTGTAATGAATTAGCCATAAATTAGTCATTATCCGCCAGCCGGCGGATTAGTGGGAAATTTTAGTTATATAATTACAACAATAGCAAACCATGCTGTAGTTATTAGCATATAGGTAGAACATGTATTAAAAGTTGTTTCTTCGAAATTTTCTCCCTGATAAGTAGATACAATAGACAGCACATGTACAAGGGTTATATATGCTAAAAACTGCAATATCCCTATCAAGAAAACATTATAAGGAGAAAACACCATAAAACACTGAGATACAACAAATATTAGCAGGCATAGAGTTGCCACCCATGAGCGCAAGGTATAGCTCTTTTGACGTGCATACAGATATACTTGAGCCGCTATTTGAAAAAGCAGCACAAACGCCGAGCAACATAACATAAAACCAGAGCGCACCGATATAAAACCAAACATAAAACAGACAAGAAACACAAGTGTTACAACACCTGTCATCCATGGAGTGAGTTTCAGATTTTTAATTACTGCATCCATATCAACAACAACTAAAAGTACACCAATAATAATATAATTGCGACGCGATACTTTTTATCGTTAAGTATCACGCCGCAAAAGTACTGCTATATATGAATGCTTGCAAATTTTTTTGTGGATTTCTACTTTTGCATAATCAGCACAATATCACATATATAACATTTTTTTGTGTGGATAAATTACAAATCGGTTGAGTTAATTGTGCCTGAAACTGCCAAATCTACGAGAAATTGGCGGAGATTCTTGCTTGTTGTCCCCAATTTTTGGGCTACCTTCTGCTTATAGTTTCTAATGCCCGACTCGGCATAAAACAGCAGCTCTGCCATCTGCCGGCTATCGAACCTGTCGAGCAGTACGAGTACACAGAGACGGATTTCTTTTTCGTGCAGTTCGGCTGAGCGAAGTTTATTAGCGAGCAGAAAGAAATGTGCATTTATCTTATCACACATCTGAGAGAAATCATCCCAACAAAGGTCGGCTTTCCAGTCTTTAGAGTACCTCAGTGCTTTACAATTATTTTCAACATGACTGACTCTCAACCGATAATACGATAAGTTATCTTCTTTTAGCTTCTGCTGCATAGCGAGCAATTCTTCATTTTGTTGCTCGGTTGCGAGTTGAAGTTTTTGAAGATGGCGTTGACGTACCATCTCCTGTTTCGTTTTCTTGCGAAGCTGAAGATATTTAAATTTCCCAAAGAACCAACTTGATATAGGAATAGCAACAAGATACAAGACGAAGACTAACAATATGAGCAACTGCCATTTCTTCTGCTCGAGGTCAGGTAAAAAGACCGACTGAGTATCAACTGCTGTACACGAAGTGGCAAGCAGACAAAGAATATATAATATTTTTCGCGGTTGCAGTTTCATTCAGAACAAACTCACAATTAGAACATTCCATCAATAATACATTAGAACATTCCACCCATAAAACACTAAGACTATTCTTTTATGAGAGCTATCCGTTGTTCACCCTCAGCGTATGGTGCTATATCGTAAGGATTGAAAACAAACACTACGCTGTCGTCGTTGAGATAGAAATTCGAATTAGCAAAGATAGCATCGAGTTCGAACCCGCGCTCGGTAAGTTCTTCCTCGCTCATATTCTTTTGTGCAACAAATGCCTCGCGCAGCATCTCAGTAAGCTGGTCGTCGGTTTTGTCGGGGAATATATCCGTTTCGGTGAGTACCTGCCCGTTGTGAAGGTCAATGACTATGTAGTTAGTGCTTGAGAGTCCGTGTGCACCACCGGAATACACATACGAGCGAACCTGATACGACATCATGCCATCGCAGATTGAATATACCGAAGCGTCAACGATGTTCTCGGCACTGAACGTGGCGCGAACCTCCTCATCGGCTTCGCTGCTCAGAAAATATCTGTTTTCTGCCTCGTACTCTGCTTCAAGTTCGTCCATCCAGTCGGCTACCGCCTGCTGGGCACTCTCACCCTCATACGCATTACCAAGGGAAGCGGTTTTAACCAACTGCTGAAGCTTCAGTAGTACATCAGCATTAACATGCGCCGAAGGATACTCTATAGTAGCCGACATCTGGAGTTTGTCGGTAGTGCTGCCCTCGGCATAAACTGTGCGCTCGGCTTTAACCTCTGTAGTCTGCAAGCCGCCGTCGTAGTTATGCTTGGTCTGGCACGATAGGAGAAGTACAAGACAGAGAACATAAAGAAATGATGAAGAAAAATGATTGAAAGACATAGGAAGTAAAGATTTAAAGGTGAAGGGTGAAGGGTGAATGGTGAAAGGGTACGCCAATTTGCAATTGGCGGCGTTCAAGTTGAACGGTGGACATTGGTATTATTCGACGGCACGCAAACTATTAAATTAAAATTTAACTAACCGACTATATAAGCAGAGCGGACCCCGCGCGGGTTCCTCTCTACAGTTATTACTCTTCGTCTTCAGCCTCGCGAGCCTCCTGGATTTGTGCATATTGTTCCTTGTTATACACAACCAGTTGGTTGAACTCGCGCTGACCGGTACCCGCCGGAATAAGATGTCCGCAAATAACGTTCTCTTTCATTCCCTCGAGGTAGTCAACCTTGCCGTTGATAGCAGCATCGTTAAGCACTTTGGTTGTCTCTTGGAACGAGGCAGCCGACATAAACGACTTGGTACCAAGAGCAGCGCGCGTTATACCTTGCAGTACCTGCGATGAGGTAGCAGGCATAGCATCGCGTACTTCAACGAGTTTCTTATCGCGGCGTTTAAGCGACGAATTCTCGTCGTACAAGCGGCGCGGAGCCACTATCTGACCTGGTTTAAGGTTCTCTGAGTCGCCGGCATCGACAACCACTTTCTTACCCCAGAGGCGATCGTTCTCGTCGATAAAGTCGTTCTTATCGACAAGCTGTTTCTCGAGGAAGCGGGTATCACCCGGATCTTGAATCTCAACCTTACGCATCATCTGGCGCACGATAATCTCGAAGTGCTTGTCGTTAATCTTCACACCCTGCAAACGATAGACGTCTTGCACCTCGTTAACGATATAGTCTTGAACGGCGGTGGGGCCTTTGATAGCAAGTATATCGTCGGGGGTGATAGCACCATCGGAAAGCGGTGTGCCGGCACGAACGAAGTCGTTCTCCTGAACCAGAATCTGCTTCGAGAGCGGAATCAAATATTTCTTCTCCTCGCCAAGACGCGAAGTGATGGTCAGTTCGCGGTTACCGCGTTTAACCTTTCCGAAGGTTACCTCACCGTCTATCTCGCTTACGATAGCGGGATTCGAGGGGTTACGTGCCTCGAACAACTCTGTTACACGTGGCAGACCACCGGTGATATCGCCTGCTTTACCTACGGTGCGAGGTATCTTGATAAGAAGCATACCTACACTAACCTTGTCGCCATCGTTAAGCACAAGGTGAGCACCTACAGGAAGGTTATACGAGCGAAGGATATTACCCTTCGAGTCAACGATATTAGCGGTAGGCATCTTGTTCTTGTCTTTCGACTCGACGATGATAGTCTCCTTGAGGCCTGTCTGCTCGTCGGTCTCAGTCTTAGCGGTGTTGTTCTCTATCACATCTTCGAAACGCAACTTACCGTTGTTCTCGATAACAATAGAGGCATTGAACGGATCCCATTCGCAGACAAGCTGACCTTTCTGATATTCCTTACCGTTCTCAACAAACAATTTTGCAGCGTAAGGGATATTGAAGGTGGTTAGCACTACGCCTGTTGCCTTATCGCGGAGTCGCATCTCTGTCTGACGACTAACCACTATAAGTTGCTTTGTGCCGTTTTCGTCAGCCTCGACGGTACGGAGTTCGTCTAACTCAACTATACCATCATACTTGAGAGAGTAGCTGTTTTCTGTTGCCACGTTGCCTGCCACACCACCGACGTGGAACGTACGAAGTGTAAGCTGAGTACCGGGCTCACCAATCGACTGAGCTGCAATAACACCTACTGCCTCACCTTTCTCCACCAGACGTCCGGTAGCAAGGTTACGACCATAGCACTTAGCACAAACTCCGTGTTTCGACTCGCAAGTGAGCACCGAACGAATCTCAACCGACTCGATAGGCGAAGCCTCAATCTTCTCGGCAGCGTCCTCGCGAATCTCTTCGCCGGCTGCAACAAGCAATTCGCCCGTTATAGGATGATATACATCGTGTACGCTTACACGGCCAAGGATGCGGTCGTAGAGTGTAGCTACCACGTTCTCGTTCTTCTTTATCTCTGTTGCAATCAGTCCACGCAATGTGCCGCAGTCCTCTTCGTTGATAATAACGTCGTGACTGACGTCAACCAAACGACGTGTAAGGTAACCGGCGTCGGCGGTCTTAAGAGCGGTATCAGCAAGACCCTTACGGGCACCGTGAGTAGAGATGAAGTACTCGTTCACCGACAGACCCTCTTTGAAGTTTGCCAAGATAGGGTTCTCAATAGTCTGACCACCTTCGGCACCGGCTTTCTGAGGCTTAGCCATCAGACCACGCATACCCGAAAGCTGCTTGATCTGCTGCTTAGAACCACGGGCACCCGAATCCATCATCATGTAAACGGCATTGAAACCCTGGTCGGCCTCTTCCATCTCTTTCATAAGCACCTTTGTGAGCGAGTTGTCGATATGAGTCCATGTGTCGATAACCTGGTTGTAACGCTCGTTGTTGGTGATAAGACCCATGTTGTAGTTGTTGGTTATCTCGTCGATATCGGCATTACCCTCAGCCACAAGCTTTGCCTTGCTCTCTGGAATAATAATATCGTTGAGGTTGAACGACAGACCGCCCTGGAATGCCATCTTATAACCAAGGTTCTTTATATCGTCGAGGAACTGGGCAGTACGTGCCACACCGCATATTTTTATAACATCGCCGATAAGGTCGCGAAGAGTGCTCTTCTTAACCACTTTGTTAAAATAACCTACCTCATCTGGTATGTAATGGTTAACAAGCAGACGGCCCGGCGTTGTCTCGACGAGTTTCTTTACGGGGTTGCCGTTCTCCATATCGTTCAAGCGAACTTGTACGATAGCGTGCATGTCAACCTTCTTCTCGTTGAGGGCTATCTCTGCCTCCTCCGGCGAGTAGAACACTAATCCTTCGCCCTTGGCACCCTTACGTGCTTTGGTGATGTAATACAGACCAAGCACCATGTCCTGCGAAGGCACGGTGATAGGAGCACCGTTAGCAGGGTTAAGGATGTTATGCGAACCGAGCATGAGCAACTGGGCCTCGAGTATCGCTTCGTTCGACAATGGGAGGTGAACAGCCATCTGGTCGCCATCGAAGTCGGCATTGAAACCTGTACATGCCAACGGGTGCAACTGTATAGCCTTACCTTCTATCATTCGCGGTTGGAAAGCGAGAATACCAAGACGGTGAAGTGTAGGAGCACGGTTGAGCAATACGGGGTGTCCTTCCATCACATACTCGAGGATATCCCAGATAACGGGGTCCTTGCGGTCGATGACTTTCTTTGCCGACTTTACTGTCTTCACTATACCGCGCTCGATGAGTTTGCGGATAATAAACGGTTTGTAGAGTTCGGCTGCCATATCTTTAGGCAGACCGCACTCGTGCATCTTCAGTTCCGGACCTACAACGATAACCGAACGTGCCGAGTAGTCAACACGTTTACCGAGCAGGTTCTGACGGAAACGTCCTTGCTTACCCTTCAGCGAGTCGCTAAGCGACTTGAGCGGACGGTTGGCATCCGACTTCACTACCGACGACTTGCGCGAGTTGTCGAGCAACGAGTCAACAGCCTCCTGCAACATGCGCTTCTCGTTACGCAGAATCACATCAGGTGCTTTTATCTCGATGAGCCGTTTGAGTCGGTTATTACGAATGATGACACGACGATAGAGGTCGTTGAGAT
>JAFSTG010000011.1 GCA_017450605.1 Paludibacteraceae bacterium
AAAAAATATATAACATTGCAGCGAATTTTTAGGAAATCATACAATGAAAAAATTATGTCTTTCTATTGCCGTATTAGTTTTTGTAGTTTCAAATGCTACGGCTCAGACCAAGAACCCCGTTTACGAGGAATATATCAGCAAGTACAGCAAAGCCGCTCAAGAGCAGCAAACCAAATACGGCATTCCTGCCAGCATTACCCTTGCTCAAGGTTTGCTCGAATCGGCGGCAGGTAAAAGCGAATTAACTCAAAAATCGAATAACCACTTCGGCATCAAATGTACAAGCGACTGGCAAGGTGCCACCACTTCGCACGACGATGATAAGACGGGCGAGTGTTTCCGTGTGTATAAGAAAGCAGAACAGTCGTTTGAAGACCATTCGCTGTTTCTCAAACGTCCACGATACCAGAAACTGTTTACTTTACCGTCAACCGATTACAAGGGCTGGGCACACGGACTCAAACAATGCGGTTATGCCACCGACCCGCAATATGCCAACAAACTGATTAAACTCATCGAAGATTACGAACTTCATCGTTTTGATGTAGCAGACGTATCGGTCGAAGAAGAAGAGAAAATAGAGAAGCAAGAAGCCCTTAAAAACGATGAGATAGGCAAGAGCGAAGAACCTAAGGCCAAAAGCAAGAAGGCTAAGATGAAACCTATCGACCTCTATCAGGAGCACAAACTATATCGTCATAACGGCAGAAAATATATTATTGCTAACGCAGGCGAGACGTTTGCCGGACTTGCCTACGAGTATAACATCAGCGAGCGTCGTTTACGCCGCTTCAACGATGCCGACGATCGCAGAGAGCTGCGTGCAGGCGACCGCGTTTATCTCTATCGCAAGCGTGCACGTGCGATGCAACATGAAGCCTACTACCGCGTTAAACGAGGCGACACTGCATGGTCGATAGCACAAAACAAAGGTATCCGACTGAAAACAATATACAAACTCAACGGCATTGAAGAAGGTCAGGAAGTAACTATCAATCAGCAACTCAAACTGCGATGATTAGAAAAAAGCCAGAAGCGATAGGCGGCATTATAGCACAGGTGCTGCGCGATAACAACCTCGAACAGACCTTACTCGAAAAACGTGCCGTTGACGCATGGGAGAAGGTTATAGGTCAGTCGCTTGCACGATACACCGACACTCCGCAAATAAAAAACGGAGTGTTGTTTGTGCATGTTAAGTCGGCACCGCTTAAACAAGAGTTTTTCCTCGGCAGGAAAGAGATAGTCCGCCGACTCAACGATGCCATCGGCGCCACAATAGTAAAAGACATACGGCTACTATGAGCAAAGATTGAATAGTTGAAAATTTGAAATCTGAAATCTGAAAATTGAAATAATCTCGTACATTGCTTTATCCATACGACATAGAAGATAAAATTGACTTTGGTTTTATTCGCCATAAGTTGCTTTCGTATTGCAGTTTTGAATATGGTTCGCGGCGCGTAGAAGAAATGCACTTCCTCACCGATTTTGCAACAATATCAGAATTGCTAACCATTACAAAAGAAATGCTCGACCTGCTCGCAGATAAGTCGTTCGACTATCCTGACGGAGCCAAGCACGACGTTAGTGCCTCGCTCAAGCGGCTTCGCGTAGAAGGACTTTACATGGAAGAGCAAGAGCTTCACCTTCTGCGCCTTACGTTAGAAACCATCCGCCAGCAAGCACAGTTTTTCTCGTCGCTACCCGAAGAGCGTTTTCCGCTGCTGCGACTCATCACGAGCAACTACAACACACAACTTGCGAGTGTTTTTATCGAGGGAATCGATCGTCTGCTTGACAAATACGGCGCTATTCGCGACAACGCCTCTGCTGAACTGTCGCGTATCCGCAAAGAACTACGGCAGGCTGAAGGTTCGGTATCGCGACTACTCTCTCAAATCCTCCGTCGCGCACAATCAGAGGGGTATGTCGATTCGGATGCCTCTCCTACCATGCGTGAGGGACGACTCGTTATTCCTATCACACCTGCTTATAAACGCAAACTCGGAGGTATCGTTCACGACGAATCGGCAAGCGGTAAGACGGTGTATATCGAACCGACAGAAGTAGTAGAAGCCAACAACAGGATTCGCGAACTCGAGAACGAAGAACTGCGCGAGAAAAAACGTATCTTACTCGCATTTGCCGACAAACTACGTCCGCACCTGAGTGATTTAGTCAACTGCATGGAATTTCTCGGCGACACCGATTTTCTTCATGCCAAAGCCATGTTGGCGCGCGAGTTGCAAGCCATAGCACCCGTGATTAACGACTTGCCCCAATTCGATTGGCGGGGAGCACGACACCCTATGCTGCTTTGTAACTTCCGCGAACAAGGCAAGGAACTTGTGCCACTCAACATACGACTAACCGATGAAAATCGCATCTTGGTTATAAGCGGACCTAATGCCGGAGGTAAATCGGTATGCCTCAAGACTGTAGCCTTGCTCCAATACATGATGCAATGCGGACTGCTCGTACCACTGCGCGAAGATAGCACTATGGGACTCTTCTCCGACATTATGATAGATATAGGCGATTCGCAATCGATAGACGATGACTTGTCAACCTACAGTTCGCACCTTCGCAACATGAAAACGTTCCTGCGACAAGCTAACGAACATTCGCTTGTGCTGATAGATGAATTCGGTAGCGGCACTGAACCACTGATGGGAGGAGCTATAGCAGAAGCCATACTGCTGCAAATTAACCAACAAAAGGCAAGAGGTGTGATAACAACGCACTACACAAATCTAAAGCACCTCGCAGGTGAAACAGAAGGTATAGTAAACGGAGCCATGCTCTACGACCGCGGGCAATTACGACCGCTATTTATTCTTTCGATAGGTCATGCAGGCTCGTCGTTTGCCATAGAGATAGCCCATCAGATAGGACTCCCGCTCAGCATCATCGACAAGGCAAAAGAATTGGTGGGCGAAGAGAAAATCGACTACGACAAGCAGTTGCAAGATATAGCACGCGACCGGCGTTATTGGGAAAACAAACGGCAGCAGGTAAAGCAGCGTGAAAAACATTTGGAAGAGCGCATCGAATACTACGAAGGTCAGATAGCTAATATCAAAACAACCAAGCGTGAGATTATCGACAAGGCAAAAGAGCAGGCGGCTTCCCTGCTTGAACGAACCAATGCCACTATTGAAAATACTATCAGAGAGATAAAAGAGACAAAAGCCAACTCTGAAAAGACGAAGAAAGCACGTGCCGAGGTTGAGAAACTAAAGCAGGAAGTGGCACAACCCGCTACCGCTAAGGGCAAAAAAGGCAATTCAAAGAAGACCCAGACTGAAACTCCGGCAGCCGACGACAAGAAGAAAAAAGTGTTCCGCGACTTCTCTGACCTTCGCCAACTAAGCGGAAAATCTATCAAAGAGACTCGCCTCATTGATAGCAATTCGCACGAGCAACATTCAGTAAGCGACGAGATTAGGCGAAAGAAACTTTCTTTCAAGCAAGAAATCGACCTACGCGGCATGCGTGCCGACGAAGCACTTCAGGCCATCGAAAGTTATATCGACGACGCCGTAATGGTAGCCACCGACGAAGTACGTATTCTTCATGGTACAGGCACCGGCGCACTCAAGCAAGTAGTACGCGCCTACCTGCAGAACAATCACCGCGTTCGCGGTTTTCACGACGGCGACCCCGACAAAGGAGGAGCCGGAATAACAATTGTTGAGTTCTAACGGCTGACGACTTGCCTGCAATCACCTACCTGATAAAGGTGGCGTTAACAGACGAATATTGTAAAAATTTTGAGTTTCGAAAAAAAAGTTGTAAATTTGCGGCATAGTTTATGTAAGGTCATATTTGTATGAAAAAATCGTTTTTAATATTTTGTTTGACCGTGCTGGTTGCAGTAGCTTCAGCCGCTCCAAGGACAAAGGCTGAAATCGAGCAGATAGCCTCGCTCTATATGCCTGCAAGCAGTGTAAAAAAATATATGCCTTCGGGCAAGTTGCTTCATAACAGACCGCTGGTTACAGCAGAAAAGATATCTGATGCATTCTATGTTGTGAGCAACGATGATAGTTTCGTTATCGTTTCAGCCGACGACCGTATGCCTCAGGTGCTGGGCTATTCACACTCTTCGGGTTTTGCGGAAGATATGCCCGAGCATATTCGTTATTTCTTGTCAACTTACGAAAAAGCATACAAGCATATGTTAGAGTGCGGCGACGACACTTTCTTCCCTCGTTATGTGCTCGACGGTGAGATACAAGTATGTCCTCTGCTTGGCAATATCAAATACGACCAGGGTGCTCCGTTCAATTGGCAATGCCCAGGAATAGGCAATAACAGATGCCTGACGGGCTGCGTAGCAACAGCTATAGCACAATTGATGCGCTACTATCGTTATCCGGCGGTAGGCACCGGCACTTTCACATTCACACCGGGTGCTACCGGTCAGCAAGTTACAGTTGACCTTCAGAAGATGCCATTCGAATGGGACGAGATGCTCGACGACTACTCCGGCGATTATACGCAGAAGCAGGGCGATGCAGTGGCACGGCTGATGGCAGCCGTAGGTGCAGCCGTAGGCGTTAACTATGGATTCGACGGAACTTCGGGCGAAACAGAGAAAGCACAAAAAGCCTATGCCACCAATTTCGGTTATACAGGTAGTGAATATATAACCTACAGAGGTTCCGACCAGCCTTACGACGACTGGATGCGTACGATAGTAGAGGAGTTTAATGCCGGTCATCCAGTATATTTCGCAGGTGCTCCGGGCGGCGATGGTCATGCATTCCTGCTCGACGGATATAAGACTACTATTGCTGGCATCTCACAAGATTACCCGATGAACATGCTTGTAGAAGAAGATGTGGTATTCCATGTTAATTGGGGCTGGAGCGGAAGACTTGACGGCTGGTTCTACTTAGGACACCTGCAACCGGAAGACGACAATTACTCCGGTTATCGCTGGGAAATGATATTTAAGACCGCACCCCAAGGGTGGACAAGTGTTGAGAATGTGCGCCCTGCCACTCGTCTTGGCAATGGCGCCATCTACAATATCCTTGGCATGGAAGTAGATGCCGGTAGTCTGCAACCCGGATATATTTATATTCAGAACGGACGAAAATTTATTTACAGATAAATATATATCGCAAAATAATTTAACAATATACTAAAATGAAAAAAGTTCTTCTATTACTCTGCCTGACAGCAGTATTTTTCTCGTGCAAGAACAACGAGCCTTACTCGCTTGAGTACACCCATCGAAAGGTTATACGCCTGCAAGTTGACCCTAACGAGTGGCAATATTCGAACATCGACAACAACAACTATTTTATTGCGCCATTTAAAATTGAGAATCTCGATTATAATGTATATCAGAACGGTACCGTTCAGGTTTACAGAGAATGGAACCCTGATACGCAAAATGCCGCTCAGATGCAACTGCCTTTCATTCGCTTGAAAGAAGAGTATCTCGGTGACGACGAGAACGGCGAGCAGATTTGGGTGAACTATACCGAATCGGTAGATTTTGAATATGGTTATCAGTATCTGAATCTGGTATATACAGTTTCTGATTTCAACTACGAAATCGACACTAAGTTCGTACCCGAACAGATGTATTTCCGTGTTGTTCTGATGTGGTGATGCATTCTCGTGCCACTCTCGATTTTATTGTCTCGCATGCTAACGACGATGTGCGAGATTTAGCACTACAACAAAAGCAGTATCCCGACGTGGATATTGCTTTTGCTTTGCGTCAGATTGAAGGGCGCCAAATATGCCGGAAGAAACTCCCTGCAATTTATGCCATCAAAGAATGGTATTATCCTCGGCACCTTTCGCTTGAACAATGTTCATCGCAAGAAACAGCCAGCTATAAGAAAGACATCCTCAGCCGTTTGTTAAGAGAGTCGTCCGGTCTATGTAACGACAGCCTTACCATTGCCGACCTTACAGGCGGGTTTGGTGCTGACCTGTTCTTTATGAGCGACTTGTTCTATCGCTCGTTGTACATCGATGCAGACGCCGAACTATGCCGTTTGGCAGAACATAATTTTGCAGCGTGCAACAAGGCTGTTAGTGTAAGACACTGTCGGGCAGAAGAATTTCTTGACATGACAGAGCCGGTAGATTGCATTATGCTCGACCCTTCGCGACGCGATAAAGGCGGAAATAAAGTATTCTACCTCGACGACTGCGAACCGCGCGTTAGCGAGTTATACACTCTGCTACATGAGAAATGCCGATTTTTGCTACTCAAACTCAGTCCGATGCTCGACATGCATAATGCCTTAAGACAGTTGCCGCACGCCTGCGAAGTACATATTGTAGCAGTTAGCGGCGAGGTGAAAGAGATGCTTGTGGTATGCGATTTCTCAAAAGAACCGACCGAGGAGCCACTCATTCATGCCGTTAATCTGCAAACTACCGACAACGAATTGATATTCACCAACAAGGAAGAGCGCACGGCGGAATGCCTGTATGCTGACTCTTTATGCCAATATATCTACGAGCCTAACGCTGCTATAATGAAAGCAGGGGCTTTCCGCCTGCTTTCCTATCGTTTTAATCTCAAGAAGCTTGCTGTCAACTCACATCTATACACGTCAGAGCAATTAGTAGCAGATTTCCCCGGGAGGGTGTTTCTGCTTAGCGGGATTGTGCACCCGAAATCGCTTCACCATAGTCGCTACAGCATCATTGCCCGCAACTATCCGCTCAGTGCCGACCAGATTCGTGCAAAATACAAAATAGGACAAAGTACTGATACATTCCTTATTGCCACACGTCTTGGCAATAAACCTATTATTATGGAAGGGCGAAAGTTGTAGGTAGTACACCGAGAGTTGTAATATTGCCAATTCTGCCATTTTGTCAGCATTGGCAGTTTTTTTATGTATTGGCACAAGGTTTGATTATTTTGTGGCGAAAGCAACTGCAAGTAGGCAGCAAGATTGAATGAGCATTGGCAACTTGCGGTTGTGGAATTCGGAATATTAACTAAAAAAACATACAACTATGGGTAAAATTATTGGTATAGACCTTGGCACAACCAACTCTTGTGTCGCAGTAATGGAAGGCAATGAGCCTCAAGTAATAGCCAACTCCGAAGGCAAGCGTACTACTCCTTCAGTAGTAGGTTTTGTTGAGGGGGGCGAACGTAAAGTAGGTGATCCTGCAAAACGTCAGGCCATCACTAATCCTACAAACACCGTTTATTCTATCAAGCGTCTTATGGGTGAGACCTACGACCGTTTGCAGAACGAGATAAAACGTCTGCCTTATAAGGTAGTGCGTGGCGACAATAACACCGCTCGTATCGACATTGATGGTCGTCTCTACACTCCTCAAGAGATTTCTGCAATCATTCTTCATAAGATGAAGAAGACAGCCGAAGATTATCTTGGTCAGGAAGTAACAGATGCTGTTATCACTGTTCCTGCTTACTTCAACGACTCGCAAC
>JAFSTG010000109.1 GCA_017450605.1 Paludibacteraceae bacterium
CTTTATAGGATTACTCTCTACCAGACTGCGGATACGGAGTTTAAGCGAACCTATGTTGTTCACATCGTCAATTTTTAGGATTGTAAGGTTCTTCTTATATCGACTCAGAATCTCTCGCACTTCGTCAAGGATGAACGCATCAGGTCCGCAACCGAACGACGTCAGTTCAACCATGTGCAGATTGGGGTAGGGGTTAGTGCCTACGAAATATGCCGCTTTGAATATACGGTTAGGATATGCCCATTGGCAAAGCGAATTTATTTGGTCGTACACGGGTCTGCCCGCTTCTCGTGCCACGTTCTCCGTTATTATGTCGATACCCATTTGGGCTATTGCAGCCGACACCTTATGCTCGATAAGCGGGTCGATGTGGTAAGGCCGGCCTGCAAGCAATATCACCATGCGGTTCTGAGCAATGGCTTCTTGCAGGATCTGCTCAGAACGGATAGTGAGCCATCTGAGGTAATTCTCTTGCTCCTCACTTGCACGCCTGACGGCAGTTTCTATTGTCTTTTTGCTAATACCGAACTGTCCGAGGTAGTCGGTGCAGGCTGAAAGCAATAGATTATCGTCTTTAAAACTCACCACCGGCGAGTCTAACGGAATACCATAAGTGCGGGCAGTGTTGATAGAACTGCTTATGACGTCGGAGTAACCTGATACTATCGGACAGTTAAACGAGTTTTTGGAATTCTCATCCTCTTTCTTCTCGAATACCACCCATGGGTAGAAAATACGATCGACACCTTGCGTGGCGAGGTCGATGATATGCCCGTGAAAGAGTTTGGCAGGGAAACATATATTATCGGCAACTATTGTTCGTATTCCCTTTTCGTATAACGAGTTAGATGATACATGCGAAAGAACGGTAGTTATGCCGCATTCGTCGAAGAGTGTTTTCCAAAACGGATAATTCTCGTAAATACCAAGACCGCGTGGAATACCTATAATAGGTAATCTATTCTTGTTGGCTGCGAGTTTAGGTTTACGAGCACTATATGAGAATAGGCGGCGACGCTTTTCTGCAAACATGTTAACGCCGGCATAATCTGACTCTTTGCTGTTGCTGTAGATACGTTCACAATTGTTACCGGAATAAAACGTCTTGCCATTTGAGAATTTGAAGGCACGTACAGTGCAATGATTCTCGCACCCCCGGCATACTTCCAATTCCGAGTTATAGTTTCTGGATTCTTTTAGTATATCGTTAATCTTCATACACAAGTATAAGGTAGTTCTAAAAAATGATTTATCCTTTCAAATTCCCCATCGCATATAGCGCTGCTCCATAGGCTCCCATCAGTTCAGGGATATTGGTGAAGCTTACGCGTGTGCCTGTCAGCAGTTCGAGCGCACGGACAACGGCATGATTGCGCATTGTGCCCCCTTGCACCACTATATGTTTCCCAAGCTCGTCGGTTGATTGTAGTTTGAGAACTCTGAACATACAATTCTTAGTAACCGAATAGGCAAAACCGGCAGATATGTCTTCCACACTTGCTCCTTCTCTCATTGCTTGTTTGACCTTCGAGTTCATAAACACTGTGCAGCGTGTTCCGAGGTCGTAAGGATGCCTGGCAAAACAAGCAAGTCGGGCAAACTCAGAGATATCGTAGCCTAATTGGTTGGCAAAAGTCATAATAAAGGAGCCGCAACCTGATGAGCATGCTTCGTTGATTTCTATTCGTCTGATACTGCCATGTTCCGCAAATATAGCTTTCATATCCTGTCCGCCAATATCAAGCACGAAACTTACTTGTTCGTCGGCGGCATGAGCAGCCTTGAAGTGTGCCATAGTCTCCACTATGCCATAGTCGAGTGAGTAAGCCGTGCGCAGCAACTGTTCGCCGTAACCTGTGGCGCAACTTTTTTTGATGTTGATATCACCTGTGCGCAGACGCATGCGCTCTACTGCTCCTGCAAATGCTCCGAGGTTATCGCCGCGATTATAACAATAGTCGGTGAACACAATATTGCCTTTCGAATTGAGCAATACTACTTTTGTGGTGGTGCTACCCGAGTCAACTCCCAAGTAATAATCGTCGGATGTCGAAAGCGGTAGGTTGCTATCAATTATTCTGATGTTATTTGTTCTGTCGCCAAGCCACTGTTTGTAGTCGTTTTCGTTTGCGAATAATTGCATCAGACTGTTTTCAGCCGTTGGCTTATAGTCGGCGGCGGTTTGCATGCCGAATGCCGATAGCAATTCTTCTGCAGTGACGGGCGACTCTTTTGCCATTAGTGCGCAACCTATAGCCGGCATATACTGAGCATGTTCTGGCACTATGCAGTCGCCGTCGGCTAATTGCATAGTCCGTTGTAGATAATGCTTAAGTTGCGGAATGAAAGCAAATGGACCGCCGCAGAATACTGCTTTGGGCTGTATCTCCATTCCGCGTGCCAAAGCTGAAACAACTTGCAATGCCACGGCATTGAGCATCGATGCGGCAATATCCGCCTTACTGACATTGCGGCTAAGAAGATTCTGTATATCTGTTTTCGAAAACACTCCGCATCGCGAAGCAATAGGATAGATAGTGTTCGATTTCTCTGCAAGAGCTTCAAGCTCGGATGTTTCAACCCCAAGTAAAGTGGCAGTCTGGTCGATAAACGCACCGGTTCCGCCGGCACAATTCCCATTCATTCGCATATCGGCTACCCTTCCCTCTGTGAAGAATATCATCTTTGAGTCCTCCCCACCAATGTCAACAAATGTGTGGCAGTCGGGATAATTATTATGAATAACAAATGCAGCGGCTATCACCTCTTGTTCGTATGGCAGACCAGCTCTTTCAGCGTAACCCATACCCACCGAACCTGTGAGTTTTACCGCTATCCGGCTTTTGTTGTCTAAACCATTGACAATGAGCATGTCTTTTAGCATGGCAGTGCCAACGCCGCGTGGGTCAGCATTATGTCGCCGATAATCGGTGTATATGATGCGTTGCTCTGCATCGAGCAATGCCATTTTCATTGTAGTAGAACCAATGTCTATTCCAAGGTAGTTCATAAGGTAGTGTTGTTCAGTTTGATAGTTTTATTAAATAGCGCTACAAAGATAGCGCATTTATTTTTATTGGAACAAACATTTATGTCTTTTTCGTAAAATATTATAATAAAAAGAGAAGAATATGCAAGAATGTAAAAACATCCTACACTTTCGAAAGGTTTTGAAACTTACGGAAGTTAAGGCTTTATAAGATATGGATTATAAGAATATTAGAAATAAATGGCTGCGCAAAGCAGATGTTTTTCTGAAAATATTTGCATTTTTGTTTCGTTATTAATGACATTTTCGTAACTTTGTAGAGTTTTAATCCGCCGGTGGGCGGACTAAAAACTTTGAACTATAATCTTGTTCTGCCATGAAACGCTTTTCATTTTATTTCGTTGTTTTAAGTCTAAGTATCTCTGCATATTCGGCAAACTACTTCGTCAGTGCAAACGGTAATGATTCATTTTCAGGTCTTTCGCCTCAGAGTGCATTCTCTACTATCCAGAAAGCAGTGGATGCTGCTCATGCAGGCGATACTGTATTTGTGGCATCGGGTGTATATAATCAGTCGGTTAATCTGAAAGACGGTGTTAATCTTGTGGGCGATATGGCTGTGCTCGACGGCACAGGTCTTGGCAGGCGTCTTATCAGCACCGTAGGTGCCGACTGCAAGCTGCCAACACTCATTGAAGGGTTCGTTTTGCAGAATGCCCGTCATAACGATTTAGGGGGGGCTGCACTTCTCAACGGCACAATCACGATGCGTCGTTGTGTGGTACGGGCCTGCAGCGGTGTACAGTGCGGCGGACTGCTCATTCATGGCGAGGCTGCTGAGGCATCGGCATTAGGTGCAAGGGTAGAGCATTGTGTGATTTATAACTGCTCGGCAGTAGGTCACGACTGGCCTGATGCTGGAGGAGTGGCAAATTTCAACGGAACGATATATTATTGCACCATAGCCAACAACTACGGCGACCGTTATGGGGGAATTCATTCCGAAAGCTCGGTTTATAACACTGTTATGTGGGGGAATATGTCGGAAGACGGTTTTGTAGATCCCGCTAACTATGTGTCAGACGAGAGTACGTCGGGAATCAGCTATGCCAACGAAGGTTTCGAACCTCACTTTTTTGCCGAGCCTTGGCTGGACAGTGATAATAATGCACTCTATGGTCCGAAATTTGTATTCCCTACTAACTTTGCAGGTGCACCCGACAACGAGGCAGAACATGAGATGGTACTTGCCGCCGATTATTCGCTGCTACCTCAGTCTCCTCTTGTAGGAAAGGCCGGTGCACTTGGTTGTATTACCCGCACCGAACCGGCAACGAGTGTCAATATAGTAGAAGACACTCTATTTATAGAAAACGAGACTCAAGCCTGCCTGCATGCCATTGTACTCCCCTATGATGCTGCAGAGAAACACCTTTCATGGAAACTTACAGATAATGAGAATATCATCTCAATAGACCGTACAGGAAAGGTAACTGCCAAGCGTACGGGTATTACCACTGTGAAGGTACTTGCTGCCAATAGTTTGAGCGACAGCGTAGTCGTTGTGGTAAAAGCCAAGCCTACAGTGGTAATTCACCGCGATGTATTGCTTGCCGATTCTCTCTATAAGCAAACCGATTATACAGTGCCATCGTATATACCTTTCCTCGTAGCCAAAGAGACGGCACGTTGCGACTCCTCAGCCGGTAATCTGAAGTTGCTCAAAACTCGCATAAGTGAACTAAAAGACAAGGAAGAACCTTATTGTATGGTTGCCAATATCAACGGCGATCCGCGGCATAACATGGCGTTTTGTTGGTTTACCAACGAAGGTATAACCCGTGGTGTGGTACAGCTGATACGGAAGCCGGATGCCACTGCTGCTGATTTTGAGTCGGGCGAGGGAGTTACTACTCTTCAGGCAAATGCCACCACCACTCTGCCTTTGCATTATGCCATCTCCACTTCCGGCATACTTAAAGCGGCAGGGTTGGATAAACATACATCTTTCACCTATGTTAGCCATAAGGCTCTTGCCGGAAATCTCAAAGCCGGTAGCACCTATTCTTGGCGGGTTGGGTATGAAGGTCATTGGAGTCAGGTTGCACAATTCCGCACTGCCGACCGCTGTCATCGAGATTTTTCGTTTATCTACATGACAGACAGTCATATTCAAAATCAGTATTATATTGACGAGGCACGGCGTTGCGCTGAGGCTGTGGCAAAAAACGAGAAGGACGCACGATTCTGTGTCTTCCCCGGCGACTTTGTAGATACCGGCACCAAGTATAACTCCGAATGGGAATGGGAACGATGGTTTGAAGAAGCTCTGAAGCCTGTGATAATGCAGATGCCAATTGTGCCCACCGATGGAAACCACGATGATAGTCCGCTGCTTAACTATACCTACCATTTTAATACCGACAGCACATTCAACATGCAGTCAACCACCAAACCGCAATTCGAGGGCATAACGTATAGTTTCGTGTATGGCGATATGCTTCTGCTTGCCTATTCGATGCAGGATTTCTGGGTGGGCGACTATAGTTACGAAGACCTCACATCAGTGTATTTCTCGCACGATTTGGCGACATGGTTCCGGCAGCAGATAAACAAGTATCCGAAAGCTCGCTACCGCGTGGCTCTCGTTCATAAAAACCTGTTCTCCGGCAGCGACCATCAGCGCGACCGCGAGACTCCCCTGATGAGGGCAACCTTGCTTCCTGTATTCAAGGAGTGCGAACTCGATCTCGTTCTGCAAGGTCACGACCATACTTACGAGGTGATAGGACCGGTTGACCCCGATACGCGCAAACCTATTCTGTCGGCAATAAGCGAACAGGAGACAGTGCCGGTTGACTCGCTCCACAACCTGACTGGCAAACGGGGTGGAGTATATGATGTGTCGGATGGCACAATGTATTTCATAGGTGCTACCTGCGGTGCCAAACGATATACGCCTCTCACGCGCGAGGAGATGGATAAGGCGTACAATACCCACAAACTTGACAACTACTTCGATTTGTTTACGGGCATGTTCGGACAACCCGGGGCGCCGAGTTATACTCGCGTTACCGTTACTCGCAAATACATAAAACTCGATTCGTTCAAAGTGGAGGCTGACAATACCGTTACGCTCTTTAACAGTATGCGAATAGTGCGCTCGCGTAGGCACACTAAACTATAATCTGCTAAATAACAGTTGCTATGAAACGCTTTGTTCTCTTGTTTTTAAGTGTGGGTTTTGTATGTGCGTCGTCAGCATGCAAAACTGTTGTTCCGACAAGTTATAGTTCGGCAGCTATAACTGCGCAAGTTGAAAACTTAAAAAATGATACAACCGTATTAGAGAAAAGATATATCCCTTATAAAAAGCCGTATTCAATGTCACCTACCACCAACTCGGTAAAGGTGTTATGGCAGATGTCGGAAGAAACAGAACCGACTCCGGCAACTGTCAGTTATGGTACCGACCCGCAAAATCTTAGCCAAACGATAACAACTTCAGATGGTTGGATTGTTGAAGGCGAGGGGTATATGCATGTGGTTACTCTTACCGGTTTGAAACCTTTTACACGATATTTCTATACTGTTGGCAACGGCAAACAAACCTACGACTCGTTATGTTCTACCAAAACAGCTCCGCTTCCGGGTACGGGTTTCCGTATTTTCACTATTTCAGATATCCACGGCAATTCGTGCAATAACTGGTTGAACATGCAAGAGTTTATATGCGAACTCATGCCCGACATATCGCTCATGAACGGCGACTTTGTAAGCGACAACGGAGCCGACCGCCTATGGAACGGGTATTTTTTTACTCCGGGTGCTCAGTTTCTCGCCATGTGCCCCATAATGTCGTCGGCGGGCAACCACGAGACGGGAGTGCCGGGTAACTATCGTTGGTCGTCGTTCTACGACTATTTTCATCAGTTCTCACACGGCAAGTCAACCGATCCTTATAAAGACCCGCGAGGTGAGGCATATTTCCATTTCTGCTACGGTAATGCAGATATCATAATGTTGAATATCAACGGCGATGCATCGTCGCCCGATTTTATGCCGGGCAGCGCTCAGTATCATTGGGCGGATTCCGTGCTTAATGCCTGCACTATGCCTTGGATAATAGTCTGTCATCATGTAGGAATATTTACCACAGGATACCACGGTCAGTGGTCTGACGAGCCCAAACAAATAGCACCTCTATTCGAAAAATACGCGTCGAAGGGCAAACATATCATTTCTTTGTCGGGCGACGACCACTCGTTCGAACACCTCTATAAAGGTGGAGTTCACTATGTTCGTCCGGGTTGTGGCAGAAATGCTAACTACGACCAGCAAAAGCAACTTCGTGACTATCAATACTCGATGTTCTACAGAAAAGTGTCGTGTTTTTCGACCCTCGATATGGCACCCGATGCTTCAGAAATAGAACTTACAGCTTACGACTCGGTAGGCAATGTGTTTTATAACTACACATTCATGCTCGAAGCTGAACAACTCAGTCCGTCGGTGCAATTCTTGTCAAACGCGGTGCAGTCGGCAGGTGAGGATTCCGTTCTGTTGACATGGAAACTATTCAATCCGTATGATGATGCTAAGGTGTCGCTTTACTACACAGCTAACGGTAACCGTGTAGATATAGAGAAAATGACCCCATTAGCAACTAATCTAACCTCAGATAGGTTTACGTGGAATATAAGAAAAGTCTTTCCTAAGGGCAGATATTATGTATATGCTGTGGTAACCTCTAAGGGCAGAGATTACATATCGGCGCACCCCATAATTGTGGACTTATGAATTTGCTATTTCACCATTCACTTTTCACCATTCACCTTTCACCTTTCACCATTAACCATTCTTTTTTTACACCACTCGCACTTCTATTCCCGCGGCTTTTAGTTTTGATCGCATACCTACAGGAATACCTGTATCGGTAACTATGCTGTTGATTTGTGATAGTTCGGCAATATGAACATAACTGCGTTTGTTGAATTTTGACGAGTCGAACACAGCTATTACTTGTCCGGCTTGCTGAATCATTTGCTGATTGAGTAGAGCCTCTTCCAAACTCGGTGTGGAAACACCGCTTTCTATTGAGAACGAGTCAACCCCCAAAAACAATTTATAACCGCTGAAGTTGCGCAATATCGACAACGCTAACGGTCCTACCGTTGAATGAGAATTGAGGCGCACATTGCCACCAAGCATGATGACATTGAAACGGCGGTAACGCATCAGTTCTGTTGCTATGTTGAGAGCGTTAGTCATGATGTCGAGATGCTCTATATGGTCGAGATGACGGGCTATTTCCATCGTAGTGGTGCCGCTGTCGAGCATTATAAAATCACCGTTTTTAATCATTCTCGATGCTTCAATGCCAATACGCTCTTTCTCCAAATAGTTGAACATTCTTTTTTTGGTAATGGCTGTGTCTTCGTTCAGATTCTCTACAGGCCGCTTCACAGCGCCACCGCGAGTACGAACTAATAGATTACGTTCTTGCAGAGCATTAAGGTCTTTACGAATCGTAACTTCCGAAATACCTGTTTCGCGACTCATCGTACTAACCGAAACCTCCTCGTTCGATTCAAGCAGACGCAGTATCAATGCACGTCGCTCTTTGGCAGATGTGGCAAGTGGAAATAAATTAGGCTTTTCCATGGCAAATGATAGTTTTCTTGGATTTTGAAAAAAGTTTCTGCAAAGATAATAAATTCCTGTAACATACGAAAGCTTTATCAAAACTTTCGAAACGTTTCGAAAGAAAAAATAGTGTAACAAGTCGTTGTAAGTAAAAGAAACACAAAAGAATATGTGAATGTGTGTTTTGTGTGTATTTCGTTTGCAAAAATATGGATGTATTTGTTATTTCGTAATTTTTAATATTTGTAACTTTGCCCAAAATAATTATCAAAGTCAGCCGTTAAGCGTCAACTTTTACCTATATTCATCCTTAAGTCATCACAATTATGAAATCATTCACTTACCAAGAAATTCACCAGCAGCCGCAGATGTGGCGCAAGCAGTACGAGTCGATGTTGGCTCAGAGAGATAAAATTGTTGAGTTTCTCAATCAGTATCTTACCCCTCAAACTGATGTGGTGCTTACAGGTGCCGGCACATCTGCATTCATAGGAGATGCGATAGAGCCGGTTATGCGTGGTATATGGACCAACGTAAGAGCCGTTCCAACAACCGATCTTATCACCCATGCAGAGTATCTTTTGGACTCCGAACGTCCGCTATTGCTTATCAGTTTCGCTCGCTCGGGTAATAGCCCTGAGAGTGTTGGAGCGGTGAATATTGCCAATAAACTTTGCAAGAACGTGGCACATATATATATAACGTGTAACAGAGACGGCAAACTTGCTGCCGAGAGCGGGAAAGATAATATTCTGCTTATTCTCCTCCCTGAAGAAACCGACGATAAGAGTCTTGCCATGACAAGCAGTTTTTCAACAATGCTTCTTACGTGTCTTATGCTTGGGCATATCAGCTCGTTAGAGCATGACAAGGCGCTTATAGAGGCAGCAGTGAAGAATGCAGAGGCTGTAATCTCGGGCTACGAAGATAAACTAAAGGCCATAGCCGAGCGCAAGTTCGAGCGTGGTGTGTTCCTTGGTTCGGGCGCTTTGAAGGGTATTGCCGAAGAATGTCATCTCAAGTTGCAAGAACTAACCGACGGCGGCGTGGTTTGCAAGTTCGATTCGTTCCTCGGTTTCCGCCACGGGCCGAAGGCCGTAGTCAACGACCATTCAATAGTAGTATATCTGATGACCGATGATGAGAAGGTTCAGCGCTATGAACGCGACCTTGTCCGCCAAGTGAGTGGCAACAACAAGCCTGTGGCACAAGTGGTAGTGGCTGCCGGACAGAAACCGGCACTCGACGATGTACATTCCGACCTGACAGTGATGATGCCTTATGGCAAACAAGAAACCGATTTCTATGGCATCGTGCCTTATGTTCTTGTAGGACAGTTGTTAGGCTTTTATGCATCTCTGGCTCATGGTCTGAATCCCGATGCACCATCGGTGAGCGGCAATATCCACCGTGTGGTAGAAGGCGTAACTATCTACGAGTAAGCTCGGAATGCCCGGAAATACCGGAAGCCCCGGCAATACCGGAAGCCCCGGAAGCTCCGGCAATACCGGAAGCCCCGGCAATACCGGAAACACCTGAAACCCCGGAAACTCCGGAAATACCGGAAACACCGGAAAGTCCGGAAAAACTAAGATCTCATATTCTAAATCAATATAAAATATGGCAAAAACAGAAAATATCCTCCGCGTGATGGAGGAACTCAAACAAAAAACCGGTGTGCCCCGCACTTTGTTCGCCGCATGTCCGAACTCGTTGTCGGTAATTAAGGCTTCTTTCCGTGCTGCTAAGCGCAACAATTCGCCTATTTATTTTGCTACCACTCTCAACCAAGTTGACTGCGATGGCGGTTATACAGGTATGACTCAGGCGGAGTTCACAAAGATTCTTGCCCGTGAGGCGGCAGCCGTTCACTATACCGGTCCGTACGTAGTGGCAATCGATCATGGCGGACCATGGCTCAAAGACAAACAGTCTATCGAACGCTGGGATACCGAGCGTGCTATGCAGGGCGTGAAAGAGAGCTACGAAGCGGCTATACTTGCAGGATACGACCTTATCCATGTTGACCCCACAGTAGATATATTCCTGCCTAAAGGTCAGATAATAGATATTCACGTTGTAGTGAAGCGCACCGTAGAACTGATACTCCATGCCGAGAATTTCCGCAAATCGCACGGCCTGCCTCCTATCTCATACGAGGTTGGTACGGAGGAAGTTCATGGCGGTCTGGCAGACGATAAGACATTCGATACCTTCCTTACAGGACTAAAAGCAGGCTTACACGAAGTAGGTTTGGATGATATATGGCCGTGCTTCATAGTTGGTAAAGTTGGCACCGACCTTCACACCACATTCTTCGATGCTGACGTGGCCCGCAAACTAACAGCCAAAGTTCGTCCTTACGGCAGTTATATAAAAGGTCATTATTCCGACGATGTTGACAACCCTGAAGATTATCCTAAGGCAGGTATGGGTGCCGCCAATGTAGGTCCGGAGTTCACAATGAACGAGTATGAAGCACTTGCCGAATTGGAAGAGGAAGAGAAGAAACTGTTCGCCGAGGGTAAGGTGGCACAACTCAGCCACATGACCGATGTGCTTTGGAAACTCGTTTACGAGTCGAACCGCTGGAAAAAATGGTTGCATGGTGAGGAAGTAGGCAAAGATTTGAAAGACTGTACACCGGAGCGTCAGTTGTGGCTTGTGATGACAGGTTGCCGCTATATTTGGCAGAAACCCGAAGCATTGGTGGCACGTCAGATGCTATATGAGAACCTTTCGCGTCTGGGAATAAATGCCGAGGAAGTTGTGCTGATGCGCATTGAGCATAATATGGACAAGTATTACAATGCTTTCAATATTGTCAACCTCAACGACTTTCTTAAAGGGCGTGTATAACAACTAACCATCTCTCTATATGAACCTCCGAAAGTACATAATTGTTGCTGTCAGTGCCATTGTAATGGTGGCGTTGTGCTGTTGTGGCAGTCCCACTCCTGTCGATCCCGATAACAAAGGGGAGGACACAACAACGCAAGTAGTGCCTGCAGATTTGGAACCGTTCAAGTTGTCAGTACCCGTTACTGACAATTGGGTGTTTAGCGGTAAACCTGCTATCACCATACATGTTGTTAATCCGAATCCGGTTGCAGTGAAAGCAGGCGCCAAACTGCAGATTACCACCGATAAACGAAAGGCGGTAGCAACAATTATCGACTCGGTTGAGATTGCTGCTAATGCCGAGCAGGATGTGGTTATCACAACCGAAGATAATCTTGCTCCAGGTTTCTATCGTGCCACATGCAGTGTTAATGGTAAGGTTGCTCATTCTACGTTTGTGTTCGGCATTGATCCTTTCGATATCGTTTCGGAGCCGGACATGCAACCTGACTTCGATGAGTTCTGGCAAGCCGCCAAAGACCAGTTGGCAAGCATTGATATGAATGCCACACTTACAGAGATAACGACAAAGAGCAGTGCCACACGCAAGGTATATCTTGTTAAGATGCAGTCGGTGCCCGACGGTCTGACCGGCGAACCCGTTGTTATTCGTGGTTATTACTGCGAACCTCAAGACGGACTTAAGCATCCTGTAATCCTGCATTTCTATGGTTACGACACAGCCGGAAGCAAGGCGAAATGCGAATGTCCGTCAGGCGGTTCTTCTTCGTATGCTGAATTCTATTTGTCTCATAGGGGGCAGTATCTCAACAACCGTCCCGCTTCAACACAAAACCCCGGAGTGGATGAAGACTGCATAAATATCTATAACTCTGACTGGTTCGCGTATAATTTCGGAGATAAAGACAGTTATTATTATCGTGGTGCTTTCATGGATTGTTTGCAGGCTGTCCGTTTTATGGCAACACGTCAGACAAGTGATATGACAAAGTTGTTTGCCGAAGGCTCAAGTCAGGGTGGTGCACTGAGTTATGCTACTGCTGCATTGAGCGATTATCCCCTTACAGCTATAGCAGCCAATGTGGCATTCCTTGGCGACTATGCCGATGCTATTGATATAGGTGGTTTGGCAATAGAAATATCAAAGAGGTGCAAGGGTTCGATGACAACCGAACAAATGTTGACCTTCCTTTCTTATTTTGACACAAAGAACCTTGCGACACGCATATCGTGTGCTGTAATGGCAAGCAGCGGTTTGCAGGACGACGTATGTCCGCCACGTACAAATGTTGTGCCTTTCAATAATTTGAAGACACCCCAGGAAGCAAAGAAATATGTTTTCGGACCGGAAATGAAACACGATTATCCCAAGGGATGGAATCCGATGAACTTCTTTAGAGATTATCTTTAAATCTTAATTTTTAAATCTTTGATATTTAAATCCTTAATCTTAAATCCACATCTCCCATGAAACAATTCGATATTATAGCCCTTGGTGAACTTAATGTTGACCTTATTCTCAATCAGATAGAAAGCGAACCCGAAATAGGGAAAGAGAAGTTTGCCAAGCAAATGACTCTCACACTGGGCAGTTCTACTGCTATCTTCGCTGCCAATGCCGCTGCTCTCGGAGCACGTGTGGCTTTCTGCGGAATGATAGGAAACGATAGTTTCGGAGACCTTGTTCAGACAAGTCTGCAAAGGAAAGGTGTTGATACCCGCTATCTTATCCGTCAAGATAAGTATGCCACCGGTGCCACTATCTGCATGAGTTACGACGAGGACCGCGCTAACCTCACCTATCAAGGGGCAATGGACTATATGTCGCTCAGCGATATCAATCCCGAAATATTTACCAACACAAAACACATACACATCTCATCTATCTTCATGCAGAGCGGCGTCCGTCGCGACCTGAAGAAGATACTCGAGTTATGTCGCCAAAACGGTGTAACAACATCTCTTGATACACAGTGGGACCCTGTTGAGCAGTGGGATCTCGACTATAAGGGGATATTGCCGATGCTCACTGTGTTTATGCCTAACGAGACAGAGCTGAAGTTCCTCACTCACAGCCAGACACTTGAAGAGGCTGTAGAGAAGATCCGTCCGTATGCAAATGCCGCAGTAATCAAATGCGGTAGCCGTGGCTCACTGCTAATGCAGAAAGGTATGCCCGATCGCATGCAATCGGCTCTTCTCAATAAGAATGTAGTTGACTGCATAGGTGCAGGCGACTCGTTCAATTCCGGCTTCATAACAATGCTCGCCGAAGGCAAACCTTTAGAGCAATGTCAGCAATATGGTAATATGACGGGTGCTGTTAACACCACTGCTGCCGGAGGCACCACTGCTTTCACCTCGCGCGCAGATGTAGAACGGGTAGGTAAAGAAAAATTCGGCTGGAAAGAATGTTAATTTTTCTATTTGTATGCGAAGATATCTCTCTTTGATATTATCCTTAGTGTTATTTGTAGTTTCTTATTCCCAAGAAACTACACTTGATCCGAATGTCGTGTTGGCCGATACTCTCTATGAGCAGGCTGACTTCACCGTGCCTTCTTATACCGAGTTTCTTGCCGCAAAACAGGCTGCAGTAAACGACCCCTCGCAGGCAAATCTGCAAAACTTAGTTGATAAAGTGGCTGCACTGCAAGGTAAAGAAGAACCTTATAACATGGTTGCCACTATCAACGGCGATCCTGCAACACGTATGGCTTTCTGCTGGTTTACTAACGAGGCAGTAGAGCAGGGCGTGGTTCAGTTACTTGCCAAGAAAGATGCTACCGCCGACGACTTCGAAGCCGGCGAGGATGTGATAACCGTTCAGGCTACTCCTACCACTACCAAAAAACTTCGCTATACAGGTGTGGCAAAGTATATAATTTCAGCTACCGGACTGAAACCAAATGTTCATTATATATACATCAGTCATAAGGCATTGGCTGAGAATCTTACCCCCGGTACCGATTATTCGTGGCGTGTAGGCTACGAGGGGCATTGGAGCGAACCTGCCCAATTCCGTACAGAAGATGCCTCTCAAGGCGACTTCACGTTTATCTACATGACAGACAGCCATATTATGGATGGTGTGTATATTAATAATGCCCGCCGTTGTGCACTCGCAGCTGTGAAGACGGTGCCTGAGGCTCGTTTCTGTGTGTTCCCCGGCGATTTTGTGGAAGATGGTAGCACAAGCAACTCGGAGTGGGAATGGGAACGCTGGTTTGAAGAGGCTCTCCGTCCGGTGATAATGCGCATGCCGATAGTGCCAACCGACGGCAATCATGATGATAGTTCGTATCTTAATTACACCTATCATTTCAATACAGATAACGAGTTCAACAAGAATTATTCGAATAAGGCACAATTCGATGGTATAACTTATAGTTTCGTTTATGGCAACGCTCTGTTCCTTGTTTTCTCGATGCAGGATTTCTGGCGCGAAGCATGCGACTATAAGATGATGACCTCCACTTACCTCTCGCAGCATCTTGGCTCGTGGTTCCGTACGGAGACTGCCAAGAATCCTGACACTAAATATCGTATCTCTCTGGCACACTATAACCTGTTCTCCGGCTCAGACCATTCAACCGACAAACATCCGCCTTTGTTCCGATATACCATGTTGCCGGTATTTAAAGACTGCGAGATAGATGTTGCTCTGCAAGGGCACGACCATACCTACGAGGTTATAGGCCCGGTTGACCCTGACAAACGCACTCCTATCCTCTCGGCTATTACCGACCGTGAAGAAGTAGAGAAAAACTCGAATAAGAACGTAACAGGCTACAAGGGCGGTACATATTGTACCAACGATGGTACTTTGTATTTCATAGGCGCTACATGCGGACGGAAACGTTATTACCCTCATAGCCGTACTAAAATGGAGAACGACTACAAAAACGGTAAGCACGATGTGGAAAACTACTTCGACCTCTTCACCGGTATGTTCGGTCAGCCTGAAGCTCCAAGTTTTACCAAGATAACAGTAACCGACGATTATATAGAATTTAATTCATATACCGCCGACGATGACGAAGGAAACGTAACGCTCTTCAATACAATGAAGGTTGTACGCACAAAAGAGCACGGCCTGCCTACCGGATTCGAAAACACTACGGCAGAACCTAATATAAAAGAAGGACATAAGTTCCTTTACAACAACGAGATTCTTATCCGCAAAAACAATAAAATATATAACGTTTTAGGACAAGAAGTGACCGTTAATTAGTTAGTATTTAATCTTTAAGGATTGATTCTGCATTTTAACATGCTTGAACTAAGAACTAAACTATAGATATCATGAAAAAGCTTTTATTACTTGCCGTGTCAGCACTTGTTTGTGTTGCATGCTCAACAAATAAGGAGGAAAAGACCGAAAATCCTCTTGAGAAAATTTTGTTGGCTGAGTATGTGCCTCAGAATGTTAATAATATCCCTTCTACAAAAGTAGAGAAGGCCAAATTTCCCATTATCGATATGCACTCTCACGATTATGCCGAGAGCGATGCAGATATCCAAGAATGGATACGCGTGATGGATGCCGTAGGAGTAGAGCATACCGCCGTAATGCATTGCGCTTGGATTGGACGCCCGTTTGAAGAGGTGGCAGCCGCTTATGCCCCCTACAAAGAGCGTTTTCGCCTATGGTGTTGCTTTGATTATTCAGATATCGATACCCCCGAAGGACTCCAACACTCGTTAGAGACACTTGAGCGGTATCATGAGATGGGTGCAGTCGGTATAGGGGAACTTGGCGATAAGGGCTTTGGCGACCTCTATGCTCGTCCGGTTGAAGGTATGGGTATTCATATCGACGACCCGCGAGTTAAACCACTTCTCGAAAAGTGCGCCGAACTGAAAATGCCGGTAAGTATTCATATAGGAGAGCCTATATGGATGTATCTGCCTATGGACGAGCATAACGACGGTCTGCCCAACGGCGCTGCCTGGCATGTCGATACCACCGATGTTAACTGCCTTGGATACTACGGCTTGGTAAATACATTCGAAAACGCAGTTCGCGATAATCCTAACACTATATTCATTGCTTGCCACTATTTGAATATGAACCACGACCTTGTTCGCCTCGGCGAGATGCTCGATAAGTATCCTAATATGTATGTAGATATAGCAGCACGCGTGGCTGAATCGGCTCAGACTCCACGAGCTACACGCGAGTTCCTTATAAAATACCAGGACCGTGTCCTCTTCGGAACTGATAACGGGATGTCGGCTGACATGTATCACAACATATTCCGCGTGCTCGAAACCAACGACGAGCATTTCTATGTTCACGATTATTATTATCATTGGTATCTCTCCGGCTTCAATCTGCCGGACGAAGTGCTTGAGAAGATTTACAACAAGAATGCTCAACGAATACTTTCTGAGTATAAGTAATAAAGGTTTCCCACTAAAGAATCATAAATGATAATTAATGACAAATTTATGGCTAATTCATTACAGTTTACGTACAAAATTTAAACAATAACTGATATGAAATACGGAAGATTCATATTGCTGTCGTTGCTTGCAGTGTTCACTGCTTGCCAGAAGCATTACGACGACGCTCTTTTGTGCGAAGAAGTGGAGATATCCGATTTCCCGTATTCTCACAGCGGAATACGCGTTGAAAAACTGCAAAAGGTAACTCCTGTGGCAGAGTTTCCTGGTTTAGAGATAGTAGAGACGCGCTTTGTTAATCATGGCAAGACTCTTCGCGTTAAAGGCTATGAACTTTGCAAAACCGAAATGGTGGCAGAAGACACTGTGGTGTGGTCGTTCCAGCCGAGTTCAACCAACGCCCGTATGGACTGGGTTTTGCCCGTTACACAAGGCTTCAGCAAAGATAACTACCTTGGTATGAACAACTGCGACTACGGCGGTGGCATACCGGTGGTTGACTTATGGCAGAAGAGTGGGGGACAGGCTATAGGACTGTTCGAACCCGTTTTGCGTACAATAAAAATGCCGGTAGAATGGAAGCGCTACGACAATACCATTGTAATGTCGCTCCGCTATGAATATCCAGAGGCCATAACCTTCGAAGATGGCGATACGCTTTGCTGCTTCAAGGCATTCCACCTCACACACAGCGGCGATTATTACAATGCTCTTAAGGTATTCTCCGACTATATGCAGGCGAACGAGGGCATCAAGATGCAACCTTCCGAACCTGAAGCCTTCGAGCCTGTATGGTGCGCATGGGGTTATCACCGTATGTTCACCGTCGATGAGGTTATCGGCACACTCGACAAGGTTGCCGAGTTAGGCTTTAAGTGGGTAGATGTTGACGATGGCTACCAGATAGCAGAGGGCGACTGGAATCTCAACAGCCGTTTTAAAGCAGGCGATATGCGCCGTATAACCGACGAGATACATAAGCGCGGACTGAAAGCCAAACTATGGTGGGCACCGCTTGCTGCCGACCCCGGAACGCAGATACTAAAAGAGCATCCCGAACTTCTGCTCCGCACAAGCGAGTGGGCACCTGAATTCATAACATGGTGGGATAGTTGGTATCTATCGCCTGTTAATCCTCATACCGATGCCTATACCCGCGACTTGCTCAAGATGTTTATATCCGATTGGAACTTCGATGGTCTGAAAATCGATGGTCAGCATCTCAACTGCTGTCTTCCCGACTATAACGAAGCGTCCTGCCTTGATTACCCCGAGCAGGCACAAGAGCTTATGCCTACCTACTTTGGCAAGGTGCTTGATGAGACAAGGAAATACAAACCCCATGCAGTAGTGCAGGTATGCCCATGTGGTTGCGCAGTCAACTATTGGCTGCTGCCTCATATCAATCAGGCTGTTGCATCCGACCCTACCTGCTCGCGTCAGGTGCGTATGAAACGTAAGGCTTACGCTGCTATGGCTCCAGCCTTGGCTTACTATGGCGACCATGTCGAACTAACCGACAATGCCGATGACTTCGCATCGCAGATAGGCGTAGGTGCCGTTATCGGAACGAAATTCACCTATCCGAAAGACAATCCGCTTTCGCCTGATGTGTCGTACCTGCTAACCGAAGAGAAAGAAAACTTAATTCGCAAGTGGATGCGTATATACACCGAAAACGATCTTGCCCGTGGCGAGTATCTGAATCTCTACACTTGGGGATTCGACGTACCCGAAGCCCACGTTATACGTCAGAAAGGTGCTATGTACTATGCTTTCTATGCCGACGAATTCGATGGTGAGATCGAGCTTCGTGGATTAGAGAAAGGTAAGCAATATACTGCTACCGAATATACTGCCGACACTCCGCGCAGTTTCACCGTTAACGGTGACAACCCCAAGATTCAAGCACAATTCAAGCGTAACTACCTGCTTCGCGTGGAATAACGAATACGATATTATTTGCAAACACAACAATATTAACTAAAAACTAAAATCATGATGAAACGTTTACAAGTAATCTGTTTATGTCTCATGACGGTGATGGCTGCTTTTGCTGACATCCACGTTAAGGGAACAGTCATCGATGCCGATAATCAGGAGCCGATGATTGGTGTAAGTGTTCTTGTGAAGGGAACAACCAACGGTACAATTACCGATTTCGATGGTAATTTCGAGTTGACGGTTCCTAACAATTCGGTCCTGTCGTTCTCGTACATTGGCTACAAGACCGCAGAGCAACCTGCTGCAGCAACAATGAAAGTTGTTTTGCAGACCGAAGCAATAGAGATGCAAGAAGTTGTATCGCTCGGTTACTCGTCGATGAAAAAGGCCGAATTGAGTTCTGCTGTCGTAACTATCGCTTCTGACGCTCTTACCGATGTGTCAACAGCCGATGTGGGTACGATGCTTCAAGGTAAGATTGCCGGTGTTCAGGTAAGTAACTCTACCGGTCAACCGGGTTCTGCAGCTCAGATTCGTATCCGTGGTACGGGTTCTATCACCGCCGCTTCCGACCCTGTTTATGTGGTTGACGGTGTGATGGGCGGCACGTTCAGTCCGAACGATGTAGAGACAATATCCGTTCTTAAAGACGCCGGTGCTACAGGTATCTATGGTGCCGCTGCTGCCGGTGGCGTAATTGTTGTAACAACAAAGTCTGGTAAGAAAGACAATAAACCTCGCGTTACCCTTCGTGCCAACGTAGGTACCACTCAACCATTGTTTGGTAACTATGTTCTGATGGGTTCTGAGGAGTTATACGAATATCACCGCTCGATGTACCCTTCGTCGATATTCAAGACTCTGCGTCCTGCATCGCTTGTTGACGAAGACCACGACTGGAAGAATTATTTCTTCAAGAACGGTCTGACACAAGATTATTATGTTTCGGTTGCCGGTGGTACAAACAAGTTGGGCTACTATGCTTCGTTCGACTACTATAAGCAAGATGGTACTCTTATCAATACGGGTTACGAGAAATATTCAGGTCGTGTTAACTTGAACGCCGAGATTTTCAAATGGCTCGATATGAACATCCGTTCGTATTTCGACAAGTCGGGTTCCGACGAGGAGTCTTCGTGGACAATTCTTAACGATGCTTACACCAAAATGCCGTGGGATAATCCTTACGACGAAGACGGCAACTTGGTATATATATCGTCAGCCAAACGCCCCGACAACGGCAAAGACTGGTATTCGCAAGACAAGTGGAACGCTCTTCATAGCACACAATACGACTATGCAAGAGGTAAAGGTTTCTCGTTCGGAACCGACGTCCAACTCAATTTCCATATCACCGATTGGTTGACATTCCAAACCACCAACCGTTTCTCGCATAGCGATTCGAAATGGGTTTCGTATATCGACCCGCGCAGTTACTCGTCGAGTTATGCTAATGGTTACCTCTATAACTCGGCTTCGTTCTCCAACTCGTTTGGTACAACCAATATCCTGAAAGCCGCCTATCAGTGGGGCAACCACTCGGTAAACGGTATGTTAGGTTTCGAATACGGACTATGGAAGAGCGAATATACAACTGCCGAGGGTACCGGTATGCCAAACGGTGTTGACGCACTCAACGCTACTGTTCCGCAAGGCGTAAGCGGCTACGAAGTTCCGGGCGCAAGTTGGGCAGCTTTCATTCAGGCAGGCTACGACTATGCTAAACGCTACTTCATCAATGCTACTTTCCGTGCTGAGGCAAGTTCTATCTTCGCCCCGGGCAAACGTGTAGGTTATTTCCCGTCGGTGGCTGCATCGTGGCTGATTTCGAACGAAGGATTTATGAAAGACCAGAATGTGGTAAGCTACCTCAAACTGCGTGCATCGTATGGTGTAACAGGTAATAATAATATTCCTGCTTATCAGTATCTTGCAACTTACGCACTTAGTGCTTCCTATCAGAATGTAACAGCTGCTATCCCAAGCCGTCTGAGCAACCCCGTTCTCTGCTGGGAGACTGCTAACATGGCTGCCGTAGGTATCGACCTCACATTCATCAAACGCATCGATATGTCGTTAGACCTTTATAATACCGACAATACCGGTTTGCTGCTCAACGTTCCGGTGGCTCCTTCTACAGGTTTCTTCGAGGTTACAAAGAATGCAGGTTCGGTTCGCAACCAAGGTATCGAATATCGCATTGACGCTACTGCTATTAAGACCAAAGACTGGCGTTGGGATATCGGCTTTAACATCGGTTTCAACCGCAACCGCGTAACTTATACCCCCGACCATGTTCCTTTCCTGCAACAGTCATCGTCTGTTAACCAACAAGTGAAAGAAGGTCAGGATATCTACTCGTGGTATATGAAAGAATGGGCAGGTGTTGACTCCGATAACGGCGATCCTCTGTGGTATGTTGTAGATGCCGATGGCAACTACGTTCTCGATGCCGATGGCAACAAGACTACTACCAACGACTATAACGCAACCAACCCGCATGTTGTAGGCAAGGCTACTCCTCTGTTCCAAGGCGGTTTGAATACATCACTTAGCTGGAGAGGTCTCCAACTTAGCGTTAACACCAACTTCACCGTAGGTAATAAGGTTTACAACTACAATCGTCAGGCTCTCGACGCCGATGGTGCTTATTTAGGCTACAACCAATATTCGATTGAGAACAACAAACTTGGTTGGACTCGTTGGGAAAGCCCGGGTGATGAGGCTACTCACCCCAAGGGAGTGCTCAATGGTAACATGAACTCTAACCAAGTTTCGTCGCGTTACCTCGAGGATGGTTCGTACTTCCGTATCAAGAACATCACTCTGAGCTACGACTTCGCTACTCTGCTTAAGAAACCTATCTTCCATAAGATTCGTGTATATGTTTCGGCAGATAACATCTTCACCGCAACTAAGTTCTCGGGTATGGACCCCGAAGTTAGCATCTCGTCAACTACCTACAAACTTGCAGGTATGTACCAAGACCAATACCCTGTTGCACGTAACATCGTGGGTGGTGTGGAGATAGAATTCTAATGATTCAATGATTTAATGATTTAGATTGTATAATCCTTAAATGATTTGACTATTATGAAAACAAAATTATTGAATATATTCCTTGTATCAGCAATGATACTTGGTGTGAGCAGTTGCGACCTTAACTACTTCCCGTCCGACGAGTTGAACGGCAATGTTCTGCTTTCCGACGAGGGTGGTGCCGAATATATTATCAACGGTTGCTATTCGATGCTCAAAGATGAATACGAGTTTCTCGGTTATGCATCGGGTAATACATATATTCGCCACTATTTCCAGTTTGCTGAATACCCCGGCGATAATGTTACTCTCTCCGGTCGTACTACCGACCCCTTGTACGAGGCTACTACCTATAAGATGACCGACAACCTCAAGAACGTTGGTACCCTTTGGTGGGTAGGCTATAAGGTTTGCTTTACAGCTAATTCGCTTATCGAAGGTTTCCCTGAGGGAACATCTGCACAATCCGACCAGATTATCGGTGAGGCATATTTCCTTCGTGCACTGATGCATTTCCAGTTAGTTAACTTGTTTGCAAAGCCTTACGCTCAAGGACGTGATAACATGGGTATTCCACTTCGTATTTCTACTAACACCGAAGTAACCACTCGTGCCACAGTAGGTGAGGTTTACGACCAGATAATTCTCGACTTGCAAAAAGCCGCTTCTCTGATGAAAGGTTCGCGCGGCAACGGCGGTGTGGCATCGCACGATGCTGCTCTCGGTCTGCTCTCGCGTGTTTATCTCTATATGGGTGAGAACCAGAAAGTAATCGACATCGTCAACGAAGCTCTCGGCGGAGCAGCTCCTGCAGGTAAACTCGATGCCGACTATGCACATTATTTTGCTAATGCCGTAACAAGCAAGGAAACCTTGTTTGCCGTTGCACATACCGCTCTCGAAACTCGCGGACAGAGTAGTATCGGTTCGATGTACATCAACGATGGTATAGGATGGGGCGAGGTTTATTGCAGCGACCCGTTGCTCAACCTCTACGAGCGCTATCCGAGCGATGTACGCTACTCTTATATAGTTCCTAACTTCGCTGCATCAGGTAAAGATGTTGTTACTTTCCCGATTAAGTCTGACGCCGGCGACGACTTCCGCAGCAACCTCACAGCAGAGGTGAAGACCGACGGTAGTGGCAAATATTGCGAAATAGAAGGTACTAAATATCGTATCAACGAGAAGACCGTTAACGGCGAATACACCGAGTATTATGTTACTTATGGTGGCGAAGATTGCCCTGCTCGTCTGTCGAAGGCTATGGTTTCACGTAACACCTATCCTAACTACTACGTCAGCAAGTTCTCGTATCAGGACGGCGACCCGATGCTCTCATCGCCCGTTATGCTTCGTTGGGCAGAGGTTATCCTCAACCGTGCCGAGGCTTACGCTAAGTTAGGACAAGATGCTAATGCTCTTGCCGATGTTAATGTCATTCGCGAGCGTGCCGGCATACCGGCTGCAGGTATGTTTGCCGCAGGCAATATGCACGGTTATGCAAATGCACTCGACGTTGTACTCGACGAACGCCGTATGGAACTTGCATTCGAAGGACATCGTGTGTTCGACGTATATCGTAATAACCTGCCTATGGACCGCCGCTTTGCAGGCGTTCAGACATGGGAAGTGGTTCAACCTACCGACAACAGAATTCAGTTACCGATACCTTACTCAGAGACTTCGGTAAGTGGTATCCCCCAAAATCCCGGTTATTAAGCCGTGATCTATAAAACACATTCTATTAACCTTATTTATTCACTTAATTTTATTTTTCTTATGAAAAAGAGTTTATTTTTCGCAGGCATGCTGGTAATCGCCGGTATCCTTGCAACCTCTTGCAAGCCGAAAGTTGAAGCACCTAAGGCTAATTTCGACTATGAGGTGGATGGTCTTGATGTTACGTTCACCAACCTTACCAAAGGTGATGGAACTCTCACCTACGCTTGGGAATTTGGTGATGGCGCTCAGTCAACAGAGGCAGCTCCCAAACACACCTATGCTGCTGCCGGTCAGTATGATGTAACACTTACCGCTACCAACGAAGGTGGTTCAAACAAGAGAACCAACACTATTTCTCTCTCGGCTCCTTCTATTAAAATCGACGGTAACTTCGATGATTGGGGCAAGGTTGATTTTGTAGAGGCATCTGTTAGCTCAAAGGCTAAATATGCTAATCTCTACAATACCAAATGGACCCACGATGATGACTACATCTATTTCTACTGCGAGTTCAATGCAGAGCAGACCGGTGTTGACAAAGATGGTAATCCTCTTTATGTTGTTGAGCCCGTAGACATGATGCTTGACCTTGACAACGATGCTTCAACAGGTATGTTGAACTATCTCTGGGACAAGACAGTCGGAACAGAATGGTTGATTGAAATCGGTAGCATCTATGAGGAGAACGCATTTGAAGGCGCATTACTCTACCAATTCACCGGTGCTACACAAGACGATTGGAGCTGGGCTGATACAGAATCAGCAGGTTTCATCAACGGTTGTGCTCCTGTAACCCTTGCTAACAATCACAAAGCATTTGAGGCAGCTATCCTTAAAGCTATGATTCCCGGTGGTGTTAAAGGTTGCCGCGTAGGTATTTTCACCAGCGATTCAGGTTGGTCAGAGTCAGGTGTTCTTCCCGAGACAATTCTCGAAGACGACGGAACATCAGTTGCAAGTCCTCTGCTTAAAGTATTCTAAATTATTCATGCCAAAGCGACTGCCCCCTTCGGGCAGCCGCTTACGGCGCTTGTTTAGTTGAATTTTTTTCACACAACAACCCGAACCTTATTTTTCACTATTGGATATTTCTGCTCTATTTGACGAAAATCCTACAAAATAAATTGTACAATGAAAAACTTCCTTTATTTCTCCGTCTTGTTGCTCGCATTTGCAATGGTATCGTGCAAAGATACACCCGAACCTGAATACACCGTTGTTGTTCTTTCGGCCGACAATACCATGGGTACGGTGTCAGGTGGTGGTATATATAAGGAAAACACTGAGATTCAACTTACCGCTGTACCAAATGAAGGTTACAAGTTTGTTGAGTGGTCAGATTCCGCTAAGGTAGTGTCAACAGATAATCCGTTTGTTGTTAAGGTAAAAGAAGACATTACCTATACTGCGTCGTTTGAACTTATGAAAGAAGACGAGTTTACCATAACTGCTGTATCTGCCGATGCTTCGATGGGCGTTGTCAAAGGAGGTGGAACATTTACCAAAAACACAGAAATACAACTTACAGCCGTTCCTAACGATGGCTACAAATTTTCTCAATGGTCAATCGTAGAGGAAGGAGGTAATCCTACAACCTCAAAAGTAAATCCTATCTCACTAACTGTAATTGCCAATGCAACATATACGGCTTCGTTTGAGCCAGTTAATGACGGTATGGTTTATATACCGCTCAAAGTAACAGACGAGTTGTTCAATAATCCCGAGCGCGGTTTTCATCGTTTTATTGACTTTAAAAGCTCTTCGCCCGAGCAACTCACCCTTGATCGTATAAAAGGCTACTACGACTCTGGTTACACCCTTGTACTCAATAACTATTATCTGACAGACTACCGCGACTGCGATATTCCTGATTCATACCTTGATATAGTACGTCATAATTTGCAAACTATACGCGAAGGCGGATGCAAATGTGTACTCAGGTTTGCCTATACAAGTTCCGAGAAACAGATTCCTAATGATGCACCGGAAGAACTCGTGCTACGACATATACAACAAATTAAACCTATTCTACAAGAAAACGCCGATGTAATCTATGTTATGGAAGCCGGTTTCGTAGGCGTATGGGGTGAATGGTATTATACTACCAACTTCAAGAGTAACCCTGTTACCAATGCCGACTTCGAAGGTCGCCGTCATGTGCTCGGTGCACTGCTTGACGCGCTGCCCCAAGAGCGTATGATATGTGTGCGTACTCCTAAGTTCAAAATGAAATGTTTCGGTTGGACAATGGCAGATACGCTTACCCGTGCCGAAGCCTACAACGGTACACCTAAGGCACGTATTGCATGCCACGACGATGCTATTATGGCTGACAAGGCTGATCTTGGCACCTTCACAACCACAGAACAACGGGAATATTGGGAAGCTGAAACACGCTATACCGTTTATGGCGGCGAGTCGTGTCCTCCGGGCGATATGGCTGACTGCGACCATACTATCGATCAATTCGAAAAAATGCATATCTCTTATCTCAATAAAGACTATTATAGCGGCACTCATAGAAAATGGAAAGACGGAGGATGCTTCGAGACCTTCCAGCGCCTTATCGGCTATCGTATAGAGGGAATAACAGTGGCAACAACAGAAAATCCTAAGGCAGGTGAAGACCTGAAAGTTCGTCTCTCGGTTATTAATATCGGCTACTCCGCTCCTAAAAATCCGCGTGGCTTGGAGATGATACTTGTAAATGCCGATAATCCGGCTGAAAAATATGTAGTCGAACCTGAAGGCGACCCGCGTTTCTGGTTTACCGACGAGAAACATATCGTGGAGGCAGTATTCAAACCTGAGCATAGTGGACAATACAAGGTCTATCTCAATCTTCCCGACCCGCAACCACGACTTTATGGCGACCCGCGTTACTCCATTCGCCTTGCCAACGAGAACTGCTGGGACGAGACTACAGGTTACAACTACCTGACTACCGTTACCGTGCAGTGATGTAAACTGAAAAAGTCAGAATAAATATAAAACACAATAAGCACAATAATATCATGAGAACGAAACATTTTCAATCAGTAACTTTGCTAATGCTTGCACTATGCTCTGCCGGCGTACTCCTTTCGTCGTGCGACCTCAATTACTTTCCGCAAGATGAGGTAACAAGTGAGGCGCTTAGTCAGAACTACGAAGGTCTGTGTACGATGACCGACGGCAACTATTCCATGCTCAAAGACAACATGGAGTATAAGGGTAGTAGTTCAACAAGTTATACTTTTTGCCGCCGTGGACTTGAAATGGCAGAGTTCTCATCCGACGAACTTATCATTTCCGGTCGTACTACTTCCACCATATTCCAGGCTTACACCTACGAGCGTGACGCGAGTCTGCAGAACGTTCGGTATGTGTGGTGGTGCCTCTATAAATGTATCCTCGGTGCCAATCAAGTGATAGAATTTATCAAAGAAGGAGAGTCCGACCAAATGGATTATCTCAAGGGCGAGAATCTCTTCCTTCGCGCTTTTTGCCATTTGTATCTTTGTAACCTCTACGCTTGGCCCTATTCCTACGGCAGGGAGAATCCCGGAGTGGTAATCCGCACAAGTACCAACACCGAAGAGACACGGCGTGCTACCGTTGGTGAGGTTTACGACCAGATAGTTACCGACCTGCAAGACGCTATCCGTCTGATGGCTAATGGCACCCGTCGCGGCAACAACGGATATGCTTCGCGCGAAGCCGCACAAGCACTCCTCACGCGCGTCTATCTGTATATGGAAGAGAACCAGAAAGTAATTGACCTTGTAGGCGAAATGCTGGGCGGTGCTTCACCCGAAAGCAAACTGATGTCAACCGCCGAATATCCTACATATTTCGCTAATACCTTAACCGCCAAAGAGACACTATGGTGCATAGCCTATACTACCCTCGATGGTGGTGCACTTGGTCAGTCGCTCTATGCCGGTATGCTACTGAGCGACCCCGTTACAGGATTAGGGTGGGGCGAGGCTTATCCTTCAGAAACGCAACTCGACCTCTTCCAACGCTATCCGCAAGACCTCCGTTATTCGTCGTACGTGCATCCGCAATATCCTGCCGACACCACTTTCTACGTAGCCCGCTATGCTATCAAAGGTGCCGACTATCGCGATGCCCGCTCCAACCACATAATAAAAGCAACAGCCAACTCCGACGGCTCGTTCTCGTTTGTCGATGCCGACGGCAATAACGTGGTGGCTAAACCCGAATTGGTGAATACCTACAAAGAGTATTATGCTACTATAGGAGGCGAGAAAACACGAGTTCGCATCTCCCGTCCGATGGTTACCAGAAACACTTTCCCTGCTTTCTATGTCAGCAAATTCTCTTATCAGGACGGCTTGCCTATGCTCGGCTCGCCGAGTATGATACGCTGGGCTGAAGTGCTGCTCAACCGTGCTGAGGCAGAGGCAAAGTTAGGACAGGATGCTGCCGCACTCAGCGATGTTAATGTGCTTCGCAAACGCGCAGGTTTGTCGGGCGACGCACTGATGACTGCCTCCAATATAGCGGCGCGTGGATATTCGTCAACACTCGACGTAGTGCTCGACGAACGACGTCTCGAACTTGCCTTCGAAGGTTTCCGTACCGTAGATGTGTATCGTAACAAGCGTTCGCTCGACCGCCGGTATGCCGGTATCCATACATGGGAAGAAATCGATTGCCACGACACCCGCATACTCTATCCTATACCATACGACGAAATATCAGTCAGCGGAATACCGCAAAACGAAGGATACTAAAGGGCACTTACTTCTAAAATTTAAACCTGAAACAAAAAACTCAGAAACCCGAAATGAAGAAATCTTGTCTTTTGATATCATTCTTGTTTGTTGCTTTGTCGCTTCCGGCTCAGCAACCATACTGGTGGGGTGCAGTAGTGGGGTTAGGGCATGAGCAACCTTACACCGATATGCCCGAGTTCGACCTCTCACGGCAAGATGCTAACAATCAGATAGCGCCTTTGTTCCTTTCGTCTGAAGGCGAGTATATGTGGAACAACGATGCTTTCAGTTTTTCTGCTGTAGAAGGACAAATCATTTCTTCTGTCGCACTCGAAAAGGTAAAAGCGGGCAATACTCTTCGCGAGGCTTACATGGCTGCACAAAGCAAATATTTCCCGGCAAGCGGTCTGTTGCCCGATACACTGTTCTTCACTCATCCGCAGTATAACACTTGGATTGAGTTGATGTATAATCAGAATCAGGAGGATATACTTCGCTACGCTCATTCTATTATCGACAACGGTTTCCCCACCGGTGTGCTTATGATCGACGATAACTGGCAGCGCTACTATGGCAATTTCAAGTTCAAAGCCGAGCGTTTCACCGACGCCAAAGCGATGATCGACGAACTGCATTCCTTGGGATTTAAGGTGATGGTGTGGATTTGTCCGTTTGTTAGTCCCGATTCGCCCGAGTATCGTTTTCTTGCTGACAAAGGTTATCTGCTTCGCAACCCCGATGGCGGCATCGCTATTCTTAACTGGTGGAACGGCTATTCGGCTTGTTACGACCTTACAAACCCCGAGGCTGCCGACTATTTCGTAGGTGTACTGCGCGAGGCTCAGGCTCAGTATGGTATCGACGGTTTCAAGCTCGATGCCGGCGATAACAACTGCTATGCTTCGGCTCCTATTCTTGCATACGACAATAACGCAACAACAGTTGACCATACCGTCTCATGGGCGAAAATAGGTCTCCAATTCCCCTTCAACGAATATCGTGCTTGCTGGAAAATGGGCGGACAGCCCCTCGTACAGCGCCTTGGCGACAAGGATTATAGTTGGGAAGCCGTTCGCTCACTTATCCCGCAGATGTGTGTGGCAGGTCTGTTGGGTTATGCCTATGCTTGCCCTGATATGGTAGGAGGCGGACAGTTTACGGCATTTCTCAATATCAACGAAAACGAGTTCGACCAGGCTCTTATCGTTCGTTCGGCTCAGGTGCATGCGCTAATGCCAATGATGCAGTTCTCGGTAGCACCATGGCGAATATTGTCGGAAGAGAATCTTGCGATAGTCCGTCAGGCAGCCAACCTGCATAAGCAGTTCGGTCCATACATAATGAAATATGCTCACCATGCTGCCGCGACAGGCGAACCTATAGTGCGATGCATGGAGTATCAGTTTCCGCACCAGGGTTTTGCTCTGGTTAATGACCAGTTTATGCTCGGCGACAAGTATTTAGTGGCACCGGTGGTAACAACTCAGTTAAGTCGGGAGGTGAAACTGCCAAAGGGTGTTTGGCGCGACGAACAAGGCAAACGTTATAAAGGCGGCAAGACCTACAAGATAGATGTGCCGCTAAGCCGATTGCCATATTTTGAGAGAATTAAGTAACTTAAATTTCTACCTATATGAAAAATATTTTAAAAGACAAACTATGGCTTGTGTTCATCCTCATTACCGTCGTTACTTGGGGTATTTGGGGTGCATTCTCAGGTTATCAGATTCAAAACGGAATACCCGATACTATCGTTTATATAGTTTGGGCATTGTCGATGATTCCTTGTGCTATCGTTGCTTTGATTATTAACAAGGGTAAGTTTATGTGCAATGCCAAATCGGCTTTGTTGGGATGTACGGTAGGTTTGCTTGGTGCCGGCGGACAGTTGGTGCTATTCAAGGCTCTAACCCTCGGTCCGAGTTATATCATCTATCCGTTCATCTCAATGTCGCCCGTTATCGTTATCACTCTTGCTGCCGTCTTTCTTAAGGAGAAAGCCACACGCTGGCAAGTGGCAGGTATAGTGGTGGCACTTGTAGCAATACTGCTCCTCTCGCTTGAAACAGGGCAGGAAGGTAGTCCGGTTAGCGGATGGCTGTGGATAGTGCTCGCCATACTCGTGCTGCTCGCGTGGGGTGTACAAGGATTCTTTATGAAGTTTGCTAACAACTCGATGGATGCCGAGTCCATATTCATCTGGATGGCTATCACTGCCGTTATCTTAATTCCTGTGGCTTGGTTTATGAACGGCGACGCTGCTGCTTTCATGCTCACAGAACATGCAGTGCGCGACTGCTGGGCTTCGTTCGGTATCCAGATTCTTAATTCAATAGGTGCTCTTACACTCGTTTATGCTTATCGTTATGGTAAGGCCGTTATCGTTTCGCCGATGGAAGGACTATCGCCGATGGTAACTGTGCTGCTCTCACTTATAATATTGCAAGTTATTCCGAATCCATTGCAGATTGCCGGTATCGTTTGTGCCGCGTTTGCGATGTATGCACTTTCAAAATAATTTGGTTGATAAAAGTTAATTTAGTGTGTTTAAGGGAGGCAATTCAATGGGAATTGAGTTGCCTTCCGAAATGTTTTTTTAATGGTTTAATGAAATCTAATAATTATGGAACAAGATAATATATCTCAAATAATCTCTGCTTTTCAGTTAGAGAATCAGGTGGGTAACCCCGAACCGTTGAAAATTGGACTTATCAACGATAGTTTTATCCTTCCTCCCTTGCAGGAAGGCGGCAAGAAGTATTTTCTGCAACGCATCAATCATCATATCTTCACCAATGTTGAAGGTCTGCAACAGAATATCGACAAAGTAACCCGTCATATACGTCAGAAGCTCATATCACAAGGAGTTGCTGATGTTGATAAGCGGGTTTTGCAACTCGTTCCTGCTCGCGATGGCAAACTATATCACAAAACCGGAAACGGCAATTTCTGGCGCATATATCTGTTTGTTGAAGGACGTTCACAAGAGCGCGTTACTCCCGATGCCGCATTCCTTGCCGGAAGGGCATTCGGCGAGTTCCAAAATCAATTAGCCGACCTGCCTCACGACGCGTTGTGCGAGTCGATACCTAACTTCCATAATATCGAATTCCGACTCATGCAACTGCGGCAGGCCGCCGAGGCGGACCCGTGTGCACGACTCAAACCATGCAGCGCTATCTATAATGAACTGCTCCGCCGTGCCGACGATATGTGTTTGGGCGAACGCTTGTTCCGCGAAGGCAAGTTGCCAAAGCGAATCAACCACTGCGACACGAAAGTAAACAATATCTTGTTCGACGACCAAAACCGACCGATGTGTATTGTTGACTTGGATACCGTAATGCCCGGATTCGTGTTCTCCGATTTCGGCGATTTTATGCGTACCGCAGCCAACACCGGAGCTGAAGACGACCCTGAACTAAGTAATATTCACGTCGATATGGATATCTATAATGCTTACAAAGACGGCTATCTGTCTGAGGCATCTTTCCTTACTGATATCGAGAAGTCGCTGCTTAACTACGGTTGCCGTCTGCTTAGTTATATGCAAACAGTCAGGTTCTTTACCGATTATCTTAATGGCGATACCTATTATAAGATTCAGTACCCCGAGCATAATCTTGTCCGCACTCGCGCGCAACTCCGCCTCCTTGAGGAACAAGAGAAAATGCTCAAATAAAGTCAAATGTGCGGTGTCGGGGTCCCGATTCGTCTGCTGTCCGCAAGACAAACTGTATCCTCGATTACTAAAGTTTCACACATAAGAGAGAATAAAATTCAATTTTGGGTAATTATGGATAATTATTGACAACTTAAAAAAAGAGAAAAACGAAGTTTTTCGTTTAATTCGTTTAATTTGTGAACAATCGACAAACATAATTCGTTGATTACTTAATGTGGAAAACGTAAGTCTATTATTTAAAATACCATAAAATAACTATATCATGACTATAAATATTTCTTGTGTTAATTGGCCGGAGCAGTTCCCTTACTGCCCTTTAACCTCTGTCGATATCGACAATGATAAAGAATATCTCTATTTGCATTATCATGTTGAGGGTAAGCAACTACGTGCCTTAGCACTGAACGACCAGGAACCGGTATGGGAAGATTCGTGTGTTGAATTTTTCTGCCGTGTACCCGGAGACGACCGATATATGAATATCGAAACCAACTGCATCGGCACTGTTGTTGCCTCACGGCGCCTAAGTCGTAACGACGATGTCAGACCTCTGTTGCCAGACGAACTGCAAAGCATACGCCGGCGTACTTCATTGCCTCACGAGCGTATCGACGAGAGAGACGGCGACTTCTCTTGGGATGTGGAACTTGATATACCGCTCACGCTTATCTTTGGCGGACAGCCACTTTGTTTTCCGCTAACACTAATGGCAAATTTCTATAAGTGTGCCGACAAAACCAAACTGCCTCACTTCGTTAGTTGGCAACCTATCGACCTCCCCAAACCGGACTTCCACTGCCCGCAGTTCTTTGCACCTGTCGAACTGCATTAAATGCCGAAAGAGTATAGACGAGCCCGACTCGTCTCACATGTTTGAAATCTTTAGAATAACTCGGAATATGAAAAATTATCTTTTTATTTTATCTGTTCTGTTGCTATCTTCATGCAACATCACTAATCCTAAGGTTGACGATGAAGATCCGGCATATAAAAAAGTGGCGCTTACCGCAACCATTACCTCGGTGCAACCTATGACGGGGATGGTGCTGTGGAACGATATGGCTCGAAGCAAACATTCCACTCACGGACAATGTATATCGCTCGAGTTTTCGTATGTTCAGCCCTGCCGCTTGGTTACAGGAAAAGAAAATGGTCAACTCGTTTACGATTGGACTTATCTCGACGATAAGTTATCGGCTGCCGCTTCCCGTAACCATCAGATGGTGGTGCGTTTCCCGTTGTGTTATCCGTCGAACAGCGATAACTGCGAGGCGACAAAAGGTGCTACCTATGTGCCTGACTATATAAAAGCACTGCCCGACTACAACGAGACCTATTCCGCTAACCCCGGCGGCGACGGGCCTACCTATTATCCCGACTGGACCAATAGCGAACTGCAATGGTTTGTACGTCAGTTTTATTCCGACTTGGCTGCACGTTATAACAACGACCCGCGCATTGCCTTCCTCGAGGTCGGGTTCGGTCATTGGGGTGAATATCATATCTACGGCACTAACATCAAATTCGGGGTGAACTTCCCTACTAAGGAGTATCAGAAAAATTTCTTCCTTCATCTCTCCGAAGTTCTCACCATGCCCTGGCTTGTCAGCGTCGATGCAGGCGACAACGCCTATTCGCCACTTCAGGGCGATGCTCAGTTGGCAGAGTTGCATTTCGGGCTGTTCGACGACTCTTTCATGCATGCCGGACACGAGCTATCGCAAGGCGAAGGCTGGAACGAACGTTGCTGGCAGTGGTCGGGCATCAACCGTTGGCAGACAGGTGTGTGCGGTGGCGAGATAAGTTATTACACGACGAAAGACCAACGCGAATTTCTCAATCCTGAAGGTTTGTATGGTGTAACATGGGAAGAAGCAGCAGCCAAGTATCACATGTCGTTTATTATATGCAACGATGCCACACGTGGCAAATACTTCACTCCTGAGCGTGTTACTGAGGCAGGCTTGGCATCCGGCTACCGGTTTGCTATACTCAGCTGTGGGACAAATGGAGAAGATACGCATGTTAAAGTTGTCAACCGAGGTGTAGCACCCATCTATCGTGATGCATATATAACCGTCGATGGCGTTAGAGCTACCGAGTCGTTGCGTGGTCTGCTTCCTGGCGAAGAGCATACTTTTACTGTCAAGGCTGTTGCCACTGCAGATAATGTAACTATCACTTCCGACTTTATTCTCTCAACTCAGCAGATAGGCTTCGACGCTGAATAACTCTTGGCCAATAATCATACACAAAAACCGACCCGTTCTTTCGAGCGGGTCGGTTTTTGTGTATTGATACCGGAATTATCCTAAGAATGTGAGCAGAAGTCCTGCCGCTACAGCCGAACCTATCACACCGGCTACGTTCGGTCCCATGGCGTGCATGAGAAGGAAGTTGCTCGGGTTCTCTTCCTGACCTACCTGCTGGCTGACGCGAGCTGCCATAGGCACTGCACTAACGCCTGCCGAACCGATGAGCGGGTTGATTTTTTCTTTGCTAAACACGTTCATCAGCTTGGCGAGCAATACACCACCTGCCGAGCCGCATGCAAAGGCTACAATACCCATCACAAGAATCATGATAGTCTGCCAGTTGAGGAAACTTGCACCTGTGGCTGTTGCACCTACCGACAAACCAAGGAAGATAACCACTATGTTCATCAGTTCGTTTTGTGCCGTCTTCGACAATCTGTCAACCACACCGCACTCTTTCATCAGGTTACCAAGCATAAGGCAGCCGATAAGCGGAGCTGCATCAGGTAAGATAAGAGCAACAATAGTGGCTACCATTATAGGGAAGATAATCTTCTCTGTTTTGCCCACCGAACGCAATTGCTTCATCTTAATAGCACGCTCCTCTTTGGTTGTAAGTGCTCGCATGATAGGAGGCTGAATAACCGGAACAAGAGCCATATAGCTATATGCTGCGATGGCAATAGGACCGAGAAGTTCAGGAGCAAGACGCGAGGTGAGGAATATCGAGGTAGGACCATCGGCACCACCTATAATACCTATTGCACCTGCTTGCGCTTCGGTGAAACCAAGGGCATTGGCGCAAAGGAACGTAAGGAATATACCTATCTGAGCTGCCGCTCCAAGCACAAGCGATTTCGGATTGGCAATAAGCGGTCCGAAGTCGGTCATTGCTCCCACGCCGATAAAGATAAGGCACGGATAAACACCGGCTTTCACTCCTATATAAAGCACGTCAAGAAGTCCGCCCTCTTTCATTATCGCACCATAACTATGGTATGCCGGACTCTCAGGGTCGAGAAAAGCCGACCATAGTTCTGAGTGGAACATGCCGGCGCCGGGAAGGTTGGTGAGCAACATACCAAAAGCAATAGGTAATAGCAATAGTGGCTCATACTGCTTCTTGATAGCAAGATACAGCAAGAAGAACGATATAAGCAACATAACTAATTGTCGCCAATCGCCCGAGTCTGACTTGCCGTCGAATACACGAACGAACCCCATAGTCTTGAAGAAGTCAACAACTTCGGTCCATACGCTCTCTTCGGCGCTGCTCTCTGCAAGCTCGTTCTCTGCTATAGCACCTATTTCTTCCAATCCCGCTTCGTTGGGTTGCCCTTCCTCGGCTATCAATTCGTCAACAGCGGCATTCTCTGCAACAGGTTGCTCTTGGGCAATAACAGCCATAGATAGCACGAGGGTAAGAGATAATAATATATATTTCAATTGTTTCATGTCTGCCATTTTTTGAAATTACATTATTATCCTATCACTACGAGCAAGTCCTCTTGCATTACGTTCTGACCCGGAGTAACCAATATCTGCTTTACCACACCGTCAGTTTCAGCCATTATGGCATTTTCCATTTTCATCGACTCAAGTGTAAGCAAGGTGTCGCCTGTCTTTACTGCTTGTCCTTCAGCAACAAGTACTTTAATTACCGAGCCGGGCAGTGGTGAAGTAACCTTAGTGCCGCCTGCGGGTGCTGCAGCGGGTGCAACTTTCTCTGTCTGGGGTTTGGCTTCAGCCTTTGGTGCCTCTTGCACGGGTTGTGGGGCAGCAGGTGCTGCTACCGCGGCTGTCTCAATCTCAATCAGACGGTCTTCCTGCATCACGTTCTGACCTGCCTGAACGAATACGCCTTTTACAGTACCGGCATATTCCGATTTGATAGAGTTCTCCATTTTCATCGACTCCATGGTCAGCAACTCGTCGCCTACGGCAACTTTGTCGCCTTGCTTAACCACTACCTTTACTATACTGCCCGGCAGTGGCGATTTAACCACTTGCACACCGGCAGCTTGAGTCTGAACTCCGCTTTGTGCTGCACTCACCACCTTGCTCACTGTCGGACGTGCAACTGCCTTCGGTTCGTCTTTCTCAATCTCTACCTTGAAAACAGTGCCGTTCACCGTTACCTCTGCAAGGTTGGCTGATATTTCGTTGACGGATGTTTGATATTTATGTCCGTCGATAACAAACTTAAATTCTTTCATTTTAGTTTCTGTGTAAATTGTTCATACCATAGAGTTTGCTATTCCATGGGGAATATTTGCGCTCTACTTTCTTTATTGTTACATGGGTCGGCTCCTCATCGTGGATGCCATTATAATATAAATGCAACGCCATGGCTATGGCTGCGGTGGCATTGCCCGTCAGGGTAATGCTCTCTGAGGTCTCTTTGCGCGGTGCTCCTACCGATTTGTGCACCTCTTGCGGATTCTCAACCTTAACGCGCGGACGCATTATGAATCCGAAAAGTTTAAGCACATAGATAAGCAGCACTAACAGCACAAACACCAGACCAAAGCCCAGCAATGTTACCATCCATATATGTCCCCAATTAGCTGCGAGAAGAATCATTGTGTCTTGAATTTTAAATTAATATTACAACGGAATATTCGAGTGCTTCTTAAGCGGATTGGTAAGACGCTTGGTCTGAAGCATTTCGAAGGCTCTAATCACTCTTGCACGAGTGTTGCGAGGTTCTATCACATCGTCGATATATCCGCGGTTGGCAGCCTGATATGGCGAAGCAAACTTGTCTTTATACTCGGCTTCTTTCTCGGCAATGAATTTCTTCTTTTCTTCAGGATCTTCTATTGCCTTCAGTGCCTTGGCTTGCAGTACGCCTACTGCTCCGCTCGCACCCATCACTGCTATCTCAGCATTAGGCCAAGCATAGCACATGTCGCCACGCAGCTGCTTGCAACTCATCACGATATGACTGCCACCGTACGACTTGCGGACAGTTACCGTTACTTTCGGAACTGTAGCTTCACCGTAAGCAAACATCAGCTTGGCTCCGTGGTCGATAATACCTGCATATTCCTGCCCCGTACCGCAAAGGAAGCCCGGAACATCAACAAGAGTAAGTATCTGAATGTTGAATGCGTCGCAGAAACGAACAAAACGTGCTGCTTTGCGTGAAGCATCACAGTCGAGCACACCGGCAAGCCAGTTAGGCTGGTTGGCAATGATACCTGTAGAACGGCCGTTGAAACGTCCGAAACCGCAAATGATATTCTTTGCAAAGTCTTTCTGAACTTCCATAAAGTCGCCGTCGTCAACAATGGTAAGGATGATATCCTTCATGTTATATGGCTTGTTGGGGTCGTCGGGTACTATCTCGTTCAGACTGTCTTCTATGCGTGCAGGGTCGTCGTGGCATTCCAACAGCGGAGCTTCCTCCATGTTGTTCTGAGGAATAAACGAAATCAAACGACGTATTTCTTGCATTGCTTCGTCTTCGGTAGCAGCAACGAAATGAGTAACACCCGATTTGGTTGCATGAACCTTGGCACCACCCAATTGCTCAACCGTTACGTCCTCACCCGTAACCGACTTGACAACCTTCGGACCGGTAATGAACATATACGAGTTCTTCTCTGTCATCATGATAAAGTCGGTAAGTGCCGGACTGTAAACTGCACCACCGGCGCACGGGCCAAAGATCACGGAGATCTGAGGAACAACACCCGAGGCAAGAATGTTACGCTCGAATATCTCGGCGTAACCTGCCAGTGCGCAGGCTCCTTCCTGAATACGTGCTCCACCTGAATCGTTCAAACCGATGATAGGTGCACCAAGCTTCATTGCCATATCCATCACGTGGCAAATCTTCTGTGCCATAGTCTCCGACAGCGAACCGCCAATCACTGTGGCATCCTGTGCAAATACGAATACTAAACGACCATCGATAGTTCCCGAACCACAAGCAACACCGTCGCCAAGAAATACTTTCTTTTCCATGCCGAAATCGGTGCAACGATGGGTGAGAAACATATCCACTTCCTCAAACGAACCTTCGTCGAGAAGCTGATTGATGCGCTCGCGGGCAGTGTAGCACCCTTTTGCATGATGCTTCTCAACGGCAGCTTCGCCACCGCCTGCCAATGCCTTATTGCGCGAATCTATAAGTTTTTGTAATTTCTGAGAATCCATTTTGTAGAAAAGATTTTAGAACTCTAAAATAATTAGAAACTAACGTTTCCCACTTTATAAAAGATAATTTATGACTAATTTATGGCTAATTTATTACAATTTATGTACAGAATTTAACAAGAATTATAATTAATTATTCGTTGAATTGTTCATTAATTTTTCATCTGCCGACTGGCTGATTGATTATTTGATGTGGGAAAGTTTAGTAAGAAATTAGA
>JAFSTG010000110.1 GCA_017450605.1 Paludibacteraceae bacterium
CCATATTTCTAAGGTGGAATTTATTATCACTATTAGAAATACGGTATCACTTCAACGCGTCGGTTTTTGGCGCGTTGATGTGTTTTATTATACTTGAAGGGCACATCCGAGCCAAACGAGCATACATCTATTTGCGAGTCGTCAACTCCCATTGACCGCAATATATCAGCCACTGCACGGGCACGATACATCGCCAAGCGTCGATTGTAGGTATCGGGACCTATATCGCAGGCATGACCGTTCACATGTACTCGCAAACGCGGATTTTTTATCAGTGCCGCTGCTACATGGTCGAGCACATCAGCGGGTTCGAGTATAGGTTCGTATTCGTCGAAGCGGAACCAAATAACCGCCTCCGACAGCAGAGAGTCTAATCGTTCTACTTCGGCTTTTGTTTGCCGTTCAATAAGAGTAATAGTATCGTGAAGAACTATAGTGTCGCGCAGTTCAACCAACTGCTCTACAACACGTTCCGTTAAGATAGTATCGTTATGCTGAACGAATACAGTATCGCGAACGACAATAGTGTCTTTTGCAATATATTGGTCGTAGGTACGTAGAAATTCGCGAACTTTCTTTTTCTTTTGTTGCTCTGTTAGTCCGCAATATAGTGTTATTCCCGCCTTCACGCCCACAGCCCACGGGTGTATATTACCAACAGAGGAAGTGCTCAGCAATCCATCGTAGGTGTTCATATATTCGTACGCCTGATTTCCCATACCGGCGAACCCGAGTCGAGGTTTATCGGCAAGACGGTTTTTCGACAAGTTGTTCATACACACATCGGCATAGGCTGATACCCGCAGGTCGATGCGTTTATCGAGTTGCCAAAGTCCGCCCACTTCGGCGTATCCTGTTACTCCAATTTTCGAAAGACCTGCTATGCGGTCGGCATAATGTTGGTAGCCAACCTGCTCAAAACGTTCTGGCACATCGTGCAACGTCAGGTTCCAGAGCGGATAGTAGGCAGTGTTGGTTATTCCTCCCCGAATATGCGAGAATGTAGTAGAGAGAGGCAGAAGCAACTTCACACCTACACTTGCAAACCAGCCACGCTGCCATGGTTTGTGCTTATACTGAAAAAGAATGGGCACTTCCATCAAGACAAAATGCTGGCGCTCACGCCAATCGTTGAACTGAATAGTATGGTCGAATATTTGTCCTTCGTAGTCGATAAGATTGGAATATAGCAATGGTTCTCTCGGTATAGCAGTGGAGCCTAAATAAGAGAAATGCAGACCGGAACTGATACCTATTGACGAAGTGAAATAATAGAGATAGTCGGCTGCAATGATTGCCGAAGGCAAAGGCAACACACTACCTCCCTCTAATGAATAACCGACAGCTCCTACTCCCATACCAGCCGAAAAGCCGACAAACGACCCCGTATCGCAACGTTCGGCACGACGTCGTTTTTTCTGTGTTTGACCGAAGGCAGAAAAAGTCAGCGTCAAGCACAAAACAAACAATATGAAACGTGAGATGGTATTATTCATTGTAGTGTTGCCTACTTTATCACTATCTTTTTAGCCGTTATATTATTTTTGCTTTTGAAGTACAACAAAACCACACCTTGCACAGAAGGCACTGTGAACGACTGATGGCCGGCATTACACTCTGTCGATAAGAGCAATCGACCGTCAGCCATATACCATTCGAGTAGGCAGTTGTGAGAAGCAAAGACCTGCAGTTGTCCGCCTGCCGTTACCGCAGTGGGATAGACATTGAACATATCATCTGCCAACAAGTGAGCCACATCTGTCAGTGGACGTGCCTCATAGTCGCACGAACGGTAAGTGCGTCCTTCGTCGTCGGTCAGAATAACATAATAAACGCCATTGAGTCCTCCTTGCTCAACATAGAACTGCCCGGTTTGCCCCTCTAACATTTCGCCGTCTTTATACCATTGCCAAGCAACAAACTTGCGGTCCTGATAAGCGTTAGGATAGCCGTTTTTGTCGTTGTTGTCGGCATATAGTAAATCGGTCCATTTGCGATGAACAAAACCTGCGAGAGCGAACGTACACTCAAGTTGATGTTCGTCGGGTTTGCAAGGGTTCAGTTCGTCGGCATCGTAGAAACGTAGAGTTACAGCGAACGTACCTGTTGCTAAGGCATTATTCTTGAGCGAAAGGATAGCGCTATTATCGAGAGCAACGACAGTATCGCGCAAGCCGGCAAGTTTGCCTTCGTCGGAATACTCGACAGAACAATGTGTAGGAGTGCCGGATATTACCTTGTAGTAGATACTGAACGTGGTTTCTGACTGACACATCATTGCCGATTCAGCCACCTCAACCTGCGGAGGATAACGCACAGAGCAAATATATGTTATATCTTTGTTACAGCCTTCTTTAGTGAGGTCGCTGATATTAACGATTTGACTATCTTTTTGTAGTTCTATCGTTTGAGTTTCGCCCGCATAATTAGTGTAGTTGAATTTATACGGCAACTGCTCGCGGCAAAGTTCCACCACCTCTGAGTGTTTTTCTTCCACACCGACATGCCATACCACTTGTCCTGCAGAACTTACACCTGCTGAATGGCACAAAGTATCGCAAACGACACGCCTAAGGATAAAAGTAGCGGGAATAGGAACTTTAGGATAGTCTGCCGGTTGCCATTCGACAGATGAGGAGGGAGTGTTAATGCGGAATGTGTCGAGAAGTAAAGTATCCTTGCCGCTAACATACGATAATACTTGAGAGTAAGAGAATGGTCCGTCGCCTGAAGGTAGGACGGAATTAGTTAGTTTCATTCCCGGCAATCCGCACATACATGCAGGGTCTAAGCAATAATTATGTTCGCTATCGGCAATCGAACCGGCAGAAAACTTGCGAAGCACGACAACGGTATCTTCGCGTTCAGTTGATTGCCAATCCATTAGTCCTGTATCGTCTTTGACTTGCCGGCGAAAAAAATAAGTGTTATGATAGTCAAGCGACAAAGTATTTAGCCGCAATACAGCCTCGTTAGCCCCATCTATCAGTCTGCCGTTAACAAACCAGCGGTACAAATACCTTCCGTTGCCTCCCGACTCGATGGAATCGGCACTTAGCACATCGTCGATTTGAGGTTCGCACGACAGTATATGCCTACCTGCGAGTGCACCGGCATACAACGAGTCGTACACCACAAAACGCTTGGTATTTTGCGAAGTCAGATATTCGTCGTTTCGCATACAGTAGCTATCGCGCACCTCACGAACAAACGTGTATTCGTGAGCTGCTTCGAGGGTAGCACGCAAGGTTACGGTATCTGCGCTATGACGATTAACCTTCACCTCCTCATCGTTTAATATCACTTCTCGTTTACCTGTAACATAGTTCACCGACTCTTCAGTTACGAACCAGCGGTAGTGATAATTGCCATCGCCACCTGTAGCAAAACTCAGTTCGTTGATAGTAGTGTCGATAGGCATACCGCCGTAGATAGTGTCAACGGTATTGTCGATAGCCCCAGCACGTACTTCGCTGAAAACACGGTAGAAGCAAGTGTCGGCAGCCTTGACGAAGTCGGTTTGGCATTTCGAGTCGTGAGCATAAACGATATACATATACAACCCTGCCTTAGATGCCGGACATAGATACTTCGACATTTTTTCGTTACCGACAACAACATCGGAGAATAGGAAGGTAGTATCGGTTCTTTGTGTTGCAACGTCGGTAGTGAGTTGTGAACATTCGATTCTGTAGGTATATGGATAATGCTCTAAGTCGTCGTCTTTTCCACCAGCTGCGAGCGACATACAAGCCGTAATTGACAAAGGGTGATAAAGGCAGACATGAATATTTCGCGCCATCATTCCGGGGGAGAAGACATCGAACCCTTTAACGGCAGTATATACATTCTTCACAAAACCGCCCAATCGAGCTTCAAGCATAACTATTTGAGTTTGGCAGGGACGATTAACGACAGCAGTAGCACTCCGCAGACGAATAACATCGTCGGCAGGCGAATGCCACGACACGCCATTTGCCGATGAGAGCCAGAAGTTAAGAGTAAGCAACTCGGCGCGTTCTATTCTATTGTCGAGGAAAGTAAGAGGAGAGACCGAGACAAGCGAAATAGGAGTACCCGCAAAACGTTTAAGTTGCGGATAGATATCTTCGGAGGTCGTCCAAACATCGTTTAGAGCAAAAATAGAGAACATATCTGCTGTGAGTTCCACTACATTTATTCCGTCGAGCGAACCTACACCTGCCTCTTTGCGGCACATTTTCTGGTCGTAATAGACATTGGTAAATCCCCCGACACGTCGGTTTACACCCACTATTGCGCCGCCATTGACACAATAACCGATATTATAAGAATTAGTCAGAGTACCGTCGTTCAAACCTATTACGCCGCCTATAGTGTCCAAACCGTCGGAAATGACAGCTGCATTATAACAGTTGTTTATCTTGCCAGTAGCACCATTCACACCCACCAAGCCTCCAATACAAGTACTTTGATGGGCAACTATTTGCAGTAGCGAGAAACATTCTGATATCTCGCCATAATTGATTCCTGCTAATCCGCCGACACCACGCTTATTGCGCTCGAAGATAATACCCTGACCTATAGCCAAGTTTCTTACTTCGCCAGCAGTACCTATAACACCAAACAAACCGATATTATCGGCAGCGGATGCAGTGATATTAATATTTTTTATACTCTTGGCATTACCATCGAAAACACCCGAAAACGGGGTATTGAAATTACCTATTGGAGTCCACGGATGAGAGCATAGGTCGATGTCAACTGAAAGGAGAAAAGAATATCCTGCGAAGTCGTTGGTTTGCGACTCGCGACTGAGCCATGCCAATTCAGAAGCTGAGGAGATGGTGTATTGCGATGAAGAAAGTTGAGGTTTGCTGTATGTTTGTCCGTCCCATAAATCGGCAGCGAACAAACAAGTTGAGACTATTAAAAATATGCAAACGATATATTTTCTCACAACAACTATAAATTTTGCAAAAGCAACGCAAAGATATGATTTTTTTTGTAACTTTGCAAGAATTTGCAGGATTTCTTTATATAAAGGCAGTCTGGGGAATTGAGAAAAATTGGGGTTACGATTTGGAGACCGTTCTCAATTCCACGTTCTGCTACAAATTGCATTCAATGAACTCCGACTTTGAGCCACCAGCCTTTTCTATGACTCGCTGTCGGGTGCAAAGGTACAACAAATATCTGAAATA
>JAFSTG010000111.1 GCA_017450605.1 Paludibacteraceae bacterium
AACGCCTCGCGCACCGGCAGAGGTTTGTCGAGCAGATATGGCACGCTGTTCCAACTGTTGTAAAGCGACAACTGACGTTGCGACGTAGTAAGCGCCTTGCCTTCTATATCAACAGGTATGTATTGGTTTGCACGCACCATGTACATATAATGATAATCCGGATATTTCAATGTACCCTCCCATGCATAAGAATCATTCTTCAAAGAGAATTCTGCAAATTGCTGCTCAGATGGAGATTTAACGAGGTCGCCAGGTTTGAAGCCTTGCGCCACCGTGAACATGGTGTTCAATCGGGCATTCCACGGGAACACATTCATCGAAATCCAGTTCCAGCCTTTCTGAAGGTCAATCCGCTGCACCTCGCCTTCGTTGGCCGACAACACTATTGGTGTTTCAGGAGCATAGCCCGGCAGTGTATTGTTAGCATAGAACAATGAAGCCGATGGCGTCAGTGTATATACCTTGCCTGTAGAAGCCTGCCACAACTTGAACGACAGCTGTTTCCCTTCCATCGCTTTGTTGCCATAAACAGTGAGATATACATTGCTCTTGTTCGTAGCGTTATCAAACGAATTCTTCGTCATGCCTACCAACTCGCCTCCCACAAAAACCGCAATTACATCTTCGTTATTGGTGTCTATCTCTTGACCTTTTTCGGTTTCTATCAGCACTTGTCCGCGAACAGACATAGAATTGTCGTATTTACCTTTGTCCACCTCTTCCCAAGGGCAGAAGGCTTTTACATGGAAAATAACTTTGAGCGGTTCCGAGAGCCCGTTCTCGTCGGTTACATATATCATATCGGTGTATTCTCCGACAGGGAGACTGGTGTTGTAGGTAAAGCGCACGGTGTAATCATCAATAGGCTGAATAGTACCGTATTGCTGATTGACAGTCAGCCAATCGGGCAACGACTCGATAGTGAACTGATGGCGTTTTCCTGAGTTGTTGATAATGCGCATATCGTAATAGTTATAGTCATCAGCATATTCCTCACCATACAACTGCCAGAGTTCTATCGTGCGATTCTCCCAAATGAGGCTGTTGCGGTCCACATACGCCACCCACATCACTGGCGATGGCATCGGGTTGCCATTGAGGTCCTCGACATCACGGACAGTAACAACAACGGTCTGCTTGTTGATTTCGCGGTCTTGCATCTTGAGGTTGATAAGCAGTTCGTCTTGGTTGAACGCCCAGTCGAAATTGAGTTTGGAGAGCAGTGCGTTACCAATGACAGGGGCATACACCGCTTTATCTGCCATATATGACTGATTGCTCTCAACAATCAGCGGCACGACCTTGTCAATTATGTTTCCGTTCGAGTCTTTGAAGATACGTTGGTCGTTGGGGCTGAACACCAGTTCAAGAACACCGTTGGCATTCTGTTTTTGTTCTTCAAACGGCAGGTATGCCATCAGACCCATTTCGTCGCCTGCTGGCGAATGGTTGCCGTATTCCTCAATAAGTATCTTGGGCAATGCTTGTTCGAAGATTATAAACTCATCGACATTCCCCTCGAAGCCGTTGCCGCCGAAGTACATTGCACCGCTAATGCCAGCAAGTTCGGTAGCGTTGAATGATGCCGTCATCTTGCCATCGACAAATGCTGACACATTGTTGTAGGTACGGTTGACGGCCAGCACGAAGTGGTGCCAATCGTTGTCGGTTATCTGTCCTACAGAAGTCACTAATTTGTCGGAGTGCAGCACAAGATTGCCTTCCACTATTCTAAGTAGCGTACCAATTGAATCATTCACTCTTCCTGCAGAAAATACATCACCAGTGCCGCTTGTCGGCCGGAACCAAAGCATGAGTGTCTCGTCATAAACTTTTGAACGTCCGAGCAGATTGCCGTTGAGTTGCACTCGCTCGTCTTTGGCAATTGCCAATGAGATACCCTTTGGCAAACTCCACGAAGCACCGTGAAGCGTCAACGTAGCACCGCCTGCTTTGTCGGCAAGTGCAGTACCTTGTCCTTCTGCCATCTGATAGTAAGCCACGAGTTCAAGTTCATAACCCGTCAGATAGTGCAGATGTGTGGCGGCAACCTCTTCTTGTGTCAAAGCTTTCGACCACAGGCGCAATTCGAGCATATTTCCGTCGAGTCCGCGACCGAATACGAGCGGTGCGCTGACATCATACGTTGCTCCTGCCGGCAGTTGGATGGCATTCGGGTCAGTTACATCCTGCGTACCGGCAAAGAAGCGTATCTCATTATTCTCATGGTTGTAGGTAACACACACACGAGTAAATTCGAGCATCGTTTCAAGCGGTTTAGAGTAGATTTGCAGTGTGCCGAGCCCGAGCATCAGGCGATTGTCTGCGGTCAGGCCGAAACGTACTCCGTTACCGTCGGTTCCGTGTTCGAAGAAAACTTGCTCTTTATTCGTCACAGATGGTTTGACAAGCATATCGAGCGTAAACGAGCGGTTGCTGAGCGAACGGCTCACCTGCGAGATAGCATACGACTCTTCCGAACCATCGAAATGCACCGAAGCACCTGTGGTGATACCCGTTGCGTTCGTTACACCTTTTATCTGGAAGTTGTTGTCCTCGTCAAGGTAATTACCGGCTATTGGCTCGTTGAAGCGCAACATCAAGTTGTCACCTACGCCAAGGATAGCGTTCACAGGTTCTGGTTCGCCAAACACGCGCGGCGGACGGGTGTCTTTCACACCGCTGATGACGGGCGACGATTTAGTTACAAATCCTGAACCGTAGCGGCAGAAAGAGACGGCACGCAAGTCGTAGCGCTGTTCCATCGGATCGCGTTCGCCATAGAAACGGAATGGCACAATACGACCGTTTTCAATCATCGCCTTGTTGCCTGTAGCGAGGTTGTAAAGACTGTCGCTGGCATAGAACGAGCATTGGTTCACCCACATCTCTTCACTTTCGGTAGAGAGCTTGTATTGGAACTCAATATGGTCGAAGTTCTTATGATGAATATCAAAGCCGTCGATGTCAACGGGGATATAATAGCCTACCGAGTCGTGCGATGACAGTGTGTTCATTATCCAGTTTGGTCGCGGCATAGCAATATTCACATCGCTCGACACAGGCAGGAAATGAACCGACAGATTCATTGTTGTATTGGTTTTCATACATTCCGAAGGATAAAGCATCAGCTGCAAGTTCTCGTAGTCGTCCACGAGTCCTCGCTGTATGCGAACCGTCTTGGTTATCGGTTTACCTGGAACTACCCAATAGCTGATGCCTTGTGTGAGCGGCATACCGTCAACTGTCACTATTGCTCCGTTAGGATTTGAGGCACCATTAAGCATCAGTGTCATCGGATGCCCTGCATTAGCCACACCAGCATCTATCTCGGCGTTATCCATAATATGAATTCTGAAGTAAGCGCTATTCTCTGGCTGCACATTTGTTATCTCGTAGGTGTCAGCCGTCAATTCGGGCTTAATAAGCCACTGCGTACTATTGCCAATCACTGTTCCTTTATTGTAGAAATTTGTTCTCTCCTCGCCCTCGTGCGGACAGAAGGAAGAACCTGCCTCTGTGTAGAACACATACGATCCATAGAGGTTATCATCTTCTTCGGAGAGGTTATCCAGCTGGTCACGGATTATTTCCGTCATGTCAGCCCAATCTTCATAAGGCACTTGATAAACCGACACTGCGATATCGCCTTCAGCGTCAGGCACAAGCGTAAATCCTGCTGATTTCTTTATTGTCTTCACATCCGTTGTACGGTCATCGTTTTCAAAGCTCAGCACCGGCTCAAAAGAGAAACTGAATTTCGATGTGTTTGTTACCGTACCCAACTCTTGTTTGTTTTTCTGCTCTTTCGTCACATTTTC
>JAFSTG010000012.1 GCA_017450605.1 Paludibacteraceae bacterium
CATGCAGTACACTGCCGTGTTTATTGCCGACAAGTACACTATCACCGTTACTGCCAACGACCCAACCAAAGGACGAGTGAAAGGTAGCGGACGATACGACTACGGTACTGTGGTAGAGATTTCGGCTACTCCGTTTGAGGGCTTCAAACTCGACGCATGGAACGACGGCAACACCGACAACCCACGCACTATCACTGTGGAAGGCGATGCCGAGTATGTGGCCAACTTCACCGACGACGACCACGACGCACTCAACAACCTCAACTACAACACCGACGAGGTGAGAAAAGTGGTTGAAAACGGACAGATAGTAATTCTCAAAAACGGAAAGAAATATAATATCTTAGGAGGAGTGATAAATGAGTAGAATTTTTTAAGAATCTTTAGCTCTAAAATTTCTAAAGTTTCTAAAGCCTCTAACATATCTAAAACTTCTAAAAAAATGAATAGGCGCTGCGGTTTGCGAACTGTAGCGCTTATATTTTTATTACTTTTTTTTGTCAGATAAAAAATTTTGTATAATTTTGCACGCTTATCGGTTTTTGCTCAAAAGCAAAAAACATAACCAACACAAACTAAACACGATAATTATTCATCAAACATAGCAATTGATTATGCGTATTCAAGTAAGTAAAGTTAATCAAACCAACTGGAAAGAGATCAATGTTCGTCAGAATCTGCCTGCAAGTCTTAGCAAGCTTCAAGAAATAGCCTACAACTTATGGTGGGTATGGAATTCAGATGCCAAAAACATTTTCCGCTATATCGATAACGATGCATGGCACAAGGCTTTATCTAACCCTATAGTGCTGCTGAACATCATAAGTTACGACAAACTTATAGAGCTTGGTAACGACAAGCAATTTACCGACCAACTCGACAAGACTTACGACGAGTTCCGCCGTTATATGGACGTGAAGAAAGACACATCTAAACCTTCGATAGCATACTTCTCGATGGAATATGGTCTTACTCACATTCTTAAAATTTATTCAGGTGGTCTTGGCATCCTTGCCGGCGACTATCTCAAAGAAGCTTCCGACTGCAATGTCGATATGACTGCCATCGGTTTTCTTTACCGTTATGGCTACTTCACTCAGACTCTCTCGCCCGAAGGTCAGCAGATTGCCAACTACGAGGCGCAGAACTTCTCCAACCTCCCGCTCAAACAGGTGCTCAATGCCGACGGCACACCTATGACCATCGATGTCCCATACCCCGGCAGAACCGTTTATGCTTATCTTTGGGAAGTGAAGGTTGGTCGTATCAGTCTGTATCTGCTCGACACCGACAACGACCTCAACTCTGAGTGGGACCGCAGCATCACTCACCAACTCTATGGTGGCGACATCGAAAACCGTATCAAGCAAGAAATAATGCTTGGTATAGGTGGCGTGCTGGCTCTCAATAAGTTAGGAATAAAGAAAGATGTATATCACTGCAACGAGGGTCATGCTGCACTTATGGGTCTGCAACGTTTGGTTGACCTTGTAAAAGAAGGGCTCACCTTCAACGAAGCCAAAGAGGTTGTTCGCGCCAGCGGACTCTACACCTGCCACACTCCTGTTCCTGCAGGGCACGACTATTTCGACGAGGGTCTGTTCTACAAGTACATGTCAGAGTATCCGCAGCAACTCGGTATCGAATGGCAGGACCTCATCGACATGGGACGCGAGCACCCGGGTTCGAACGAGCGTTTCTCAATGTCGGTATTCGCACTCAACACCTGCCAAGAGGCTAATGGCGTAAGTTGGCTGCATGGAGAAGTAAGCAAGAAGATGTTCGCACCGGTATGGCCCGGATATTATCCTGAAGAACTGCACGTAAGTTACGTTACCAACGGTGTTCACATGCCTACTTGGGCTGCTTCAGAATGGAAGAAACTCTATAGCGAGACTTTCCCTAAAGAGTGGATCAACGACCAGTCGAATCCCGACATGTGGGCTGCCTACAACGATATTCCGGATGAAAAAATCTGGGAAGTACGCATGGACCTCAAGCGCAAACTCATCGACTACATTAAGGAGCAGTTCCGCGACAATTGGATGAAGTCGCAAGGCGACCCTGCACGCATCGTGCGCGCTGTAAACAACATGACCCCGAATACGCTGATTATCGGTTTCGGACGCCGCTTTGCAACATATAAACGTGCTCACCTTCTGTTCACCGACCTTGATCGACTTGAGCGTCTTGTTAACAACGAGAAATATCCGGTTATGTTCCTCTACACTGGCAAGGCTCACCCTGCCGACGGTGGTGGACAAGGACTCATTAAGCGTATCATCGAGATAAGCCGTATGCCTCAGTTCCTCGGAAAGATACTTTTCCTCGAAAACTACGACATGCGCCTTGCCAAACGCCTTGTCTCGGGTGTTGACATCTGGCTCAATACTCCTACCCGTCCGCTCGAGGCATCGGGTACCTCAGGCGAGAAGGCACAGATGAACGGTGTACTCAACTTCTCGGTGTTAGACGGATGGTGGTTAGAAGGTTACGTACAGGGAGCAGGCTGGGCACTTACCGACAAACGCACCTACGAGAATCAGGTTCACCAAGACCAGTTAGACGCTGCTACTATCTACCAAATGCTCGAGTCGGAGATTATCCCCCTCTACTATGCTAAGAACTCGAAGGGTTACTCGCCTGAGTGGGTTGCTACTATCAAGAAGTCGATTACGCAAATCACTCCGCGTTTCACCACCAAGCGTATGATGGACGACTACTTCGCACGCTTCTACAATAAGCTTGCCTTACGTCATTCGCACCTGCTTGCCAACAACTACGCTGTTGCACGCCAAATAGCTGCATGGAAAGAGAATATGGCAGACAAATGGGACCAGATAGAGGTTAAGTGCGTTGATATGCCCGACGGTATGCTACATAATCCGCAAGTAGGCGACCGCTATAAACTGAGTGTCGAAATCGATACTCACGACCTCAACGACAACGGTATAGGTGTTGAACTTGTGGCAGTGCGTACTTCGCTCCACAACAACGATAAACTATACGAAGTAGAAGAGTTGAAACTTGTCCGTCAAGAAGGCTCACATCTATTCTTCGAGACCGTTTATCAACTCGACTACGCCGGCGGTTTGAAGTTCGGGTTCCGTATGTTCCCTAAACACAAAGAACTGCCTCACCGCATGGACTTTGCATACGTAAGATGGTTGTAATCCTACTCCCTTACTATCACCGAGCCTGAGGCCTGATGAGTAGCAAGAACGAGCACTTCGGCTATCTGCACGTGCTCGGGAGCCTCGGCTGCATAGAAAGCCACATCAGCAATATCGTCGCCTGTGAGCGGCGATATTCCTTTATATACGCTATCGGCACGCTCGCGGTCACCATGAAAACGAGTTACCGAGAAGTTGGTTTCCACCAAGCCCGGTTTCAAATTAGTAACGCGCACAGCCGTGTGAGCCACATCAATACGCAGACCATCGCTAAGTGCCTTCACTGCTGCTTTCGTGGCACAATACACATTGCCATTGGCGTATGCCGCATCGCCTGCAACTGAGCCGATGTTGATAACATGACCATGATTGCGCTCTACCATTCGAGGAACAACAAGGCGAGTCATGTTAAGCAAACCGCGTATGTTAGTGTCAATCATAGTGTCCCAGTCGGCAAACGAACCCTCATACTCCTTCTCCAAACCGAGAGCCAAACCTGCATTGTTGATGAGTACATCAATATCGCGCCACTCATCGGGCAACGACTCGAGCGACTGACGCACCGCATCGCGGTCGCGAACATCAAAGCAGAGAGTAAGAACAGCTACGCCCTGTTGCTCGAATTCCTCTTTGAGCGACTGCAATATTATCGGTTTTCTACCTGTAAGAATAAGTCGGTAACCGCCTCGCGCAAACCGACGTGCACAACCAAGACCTATGCCAGATGTGGCACCTGTGATAAGGACTGTTTTCATTGTATCTGATTTTTAAGAATGATTTTTTTTAAAACTCTGAATATTCGCAAACGACACCACAAAGATACAAATTTTTGTTAACTTTAGCGAAATATAAAAAACTTTTGTATCTTTGCACTCTAAATTAGAAATCAAAAATTAGAAATTAGAAATATTAAATCATGTTATACCGTATTACTTTCTTATCCGACGAGAAGGATAATTTCAAGCGCGTGTTTGAGGCTGATGCCTACTCCACTTTTCTCGACCTGCACAAAGCCATTCTTGCTTCGTGCAACTACACCGACGACCAAATGACTTCGTTCTTTATGTGTAACGACCACTGGGAGAAAGGTCAGGAGGTAACACTCACTGAGATGGAGTCGTCCTACGAATACGACAACCTTACAATGGAGAACACTCATTTGGAAGACCTGTTAGAAGATGAAGGGCAGAAACTCGTATATGTGTTCGACCCTATGTTCGAACGATGCTTCTTGGGTAAACTAACCAAAATAATTACCGGCGAGACATGCGACGAAGTGCGCTGCGTTGAACAGGTGGGCAAAGCACCTAAGCAACTCAAAACCGAAGACTTCATGGCAGGTATCAATACCCCGAAAAAAGGTAACGACGACCTCGGTTTAGACGAAGAAGACTTCTATGGCAGCGGTGAGTACGATATCGATGAACTCGACCCAGAAGGCTTTGGCGACCTGAGTTTCGACGACTCTACTTTGTTCTAAATATAAGGTTTCAAGGGAATTACAATTATTATTACTTAAAAATACAACATAATTGCCTATAGGACACCAAGTTAATAGCACTTCGCTCCTGTCATGTTCCTGTCTACATCCTGTCTACATCCTGTCAATAACATGTAACTGATACAACTTCAGTAATATAATACTCTCCATTTATCAACATAAAATGCTAATTAATGACATCTCTACCGCTAATTAATTACAATTTATGTGAAAATAATTATGAACACGCTGCTTGTAATAGAAGGTCCTACAGGAGTCGGTAAGACCGATATTACATTGCGTTTGGCTAAGGCACTCTCAACCGTTGTTATAAACGCCGACTCTCGGCAGATATACAAAGAATTACCTATTGGAACTGCTGCCCCATCGGCAAAAGAGCAGCAAGAAGTGAAACATTATTTTGTAGGCACACACTCGCTTAGTGAAACCTATAGTGCAGCAATGTTCGAGCACGACGTGCTCTGTTTGCTTGAGAAACTATTTGTTGAACACGAGGTGGTGATAATGTCGGGTGGAAGTATGATGTACGTTGATGCCGTTTGTAACGGACTCGACAATCTCCCTACCATCAGTGCACTGATGCGATTGCGAGTTCAGCAACTGCTCGAACAGAAAGGGTTAGCAGCAGTAGCAGATGAGTTGAAACAATTAGACCCGCAATACTATGCAGAGGTAGATCTGCAGAACCAGCGACGCGTATGTCATGCCGTCGAGATATGTTACCAAGCCGGTGTTCCGTATTCGTCGCTAAGACTGAAAAAGCGTAAACCACGCAGTTTCAATATCATTAAATTTGCTCTGTCGCGCCCGCGCCCTCAACTCTACGAGCGTATCAACCTGCGGGTTGACCAAATGGTGGCAAACGGATTATTAGAAGAGGCTCAATCGGTATTGGCTCCCTACAACGGAGAAGAACTGCCTAACAGTCTTAACACAGTAGGCTATAAAGAGTTGTACAAAGTTAAAATTGGTGAGTGGGATTTACCGTATGCCCTTGAGATGATAAAGCAGAACTCGCGCCGCTATGCCAAACGGCAACTCACATGGTTGCGTAGCGACCCCGACCTCAAATGGATAAATATAAACGAATATGAAAGCGAAAACGATATTATCACTACTATTATTGATATGCTTCACGGCATGCAATAGAGGTACTTTTGACTTCAGTTACTCTCCCGAGTCGCCCCGTGCCGGCGAAGCTGTGGTGTTCAACAACCTTTCAACAAAAGGTGATAAATGGGCATGGCAGTTCGGCGATGGCTCTACCTCGATACTCAAATACCCTACTCATACCTATCTCAAACCCGGCGTATATACCATCACCATGATGACTGACTCGTCGAAGCACAAGACATGTGCCAAGGAGATAACCGTTTACGACACTATTCCTTCGGTTTTCGTTTCCTCCGACAGCATTTTATACATGCAGAAAGTAACCCTGCGTGCCTTATATTACAACCCTTATTCTAAAAAGGTTACATTCTCGTGGCATCTGCCCGAGAGTGCAGTGATAATCGACGGCGGACTGACCGAAGAGTCTGTAGATGTGTATTTCGACGAACCTAACAGCAAAGCCGAAATAGGTCTGACGGTAGTGTTAGACGGTGTTACCACCGAGATCCGCCAAACACTCGATATTCACGACAATCGCGCACACGGACTTGTAGTTGCACGCCGCGACGAACAACAGTTGACGATTGAACGATTGCGAATATTCGATACAGGCATTTCGCTACCTCTTACGCTCAGCCGGCAAGAGAATGCAAACGGCAGTTTCAGTACTCTCGCAATCAAAGGCAACACACTATTCATGTTTGCACAGAACAGCAGCAGCTCGCTTTATTCTCTCGACCTGAGTCAGACCAACAATACTCATTCTCTCATCGAAGGAGACAATGCCGTAAGTTGCGGCACTATCGACAACGGTTACCTCTATTGGCATCGCGGCGGAAATGCTATCTACCGTTTTGCTCTGCCTATGCAAACCATAAGTGCAGATGCCGCTACCGCTTTCGCCACCAACAACCAACACAACCTAAGCGGCGATATCGCTGTTTACCGCAATCGCATTATATACGCCGGCTCAGACAGTATTTACATCGCTCCGCTGCCGGAGACTGAAGGAGCTCAGTTTGCAGGAAAGGGCATCCGTCGGGCAAGCGATATCGGGCAGTTATGTGTAGATGCCATCGGGCAGAAAATCTACACTATCGAGAATAGCAGTCTTTGGGTTAGCAACTTAGATGGCAGCTACCCGTATAAATACGAAGATTTCGAAGCCACTGCCATTACTATAGCCCCGGAACGCGGTGTGCTTTTCGTAGCTAATGCCGACGGGATATTCGAACTGCCACTAACGCATAATCCACAAAATATCATTACTGACGAACCACATAACGTTAGTGTAGCAGAGAATGTTACTGCCCTTGCCTACGACCCCGTAGAAAGGTAATGGCAAGATGAAAGGTGATAGGTTCAATAGAAAAATCATAGTTTAATGAAACCAAAATACATATTCGAAACATCATGGGAGGTTTGCAATCGCGTGGGCGGTATCTATACCGTTCTCTCGTCGCGGGCAAACATAATGAGCAGTCGGTATCCCGACCGGGTTTTCTTCTTTGGTCCCGACCTCAAAGAGCAGTCCGACATATTCTTCAGCGAGCAGAAGACACTTCTTGCACCTTGGCGCCGTCAAGCTGCCAAACAAGGTTTGCGTGTGCGCGTGGGCAGATGGCAGGTTCCGGGCAAACCCATGGCTGTGCTTGTTGATTTCTCGTCTCTTTGGGAACAGAAAGATGCCATCTATGCGCATGTCTGGGAGTTGTTTGGTGTCCGCTCTCATGCCGCCTACGGCGACTATGATGAATCGTCGCTTTTCGGATATGCCGTAGGTCAGGCAATGGAGAGTCTCTATTCATGGCTCTGCCGCAATTCTGAAGACGCAAGCAATCCCACAATATGCCATTTCAACGAATGGCAGACGGCATTCGGACTGTTTTATATTCGCGAACATTGCACCGATATAGCCACTGTCTTCACCACCCATGCCACAGGTATCGGCAGGTCGATAGCCGGCAATGGCAAGCCTCTCTACGACTACTTCAGCGGTTATCATGGCGACCAGATGGCCGACGAACTCGGTATGGTGTCGAAACACTCGGCGGAGAAACAAGCAGCATATTTTGCGCACTGCTTCACCACCGTCTCTGAGATTACCGCCCGCGAGTGCGAGCAGTTGCTCGAACGTCGGATAGATGTAGTAACAGAGAACGGATTCGAACCTGACTTGGTACCTCAGCCCCGACAATTCGCTGCACGCCGCCATGAAGCAAGGCAGGCACTGCTGCGTGTGGCACAGCAAGCAGGAGCTCACGTAACCGACGATGCCGTGTTCTGCTGCATTTCAGGTCGTCAGGAGTGGAAAAACAAAGGTATTGATGTGTTTCTTGCCGCCATGCAACACCTCGCCGACAGCAACTGCCCGAGCATAAAAGAACGACAAGTAGTGGCTTTCGTTATGATACCGTATCTATCCTTGCCTGTTCGGCATTTAGGTGCGGTAACAGTGGTGTTCTGTCCGTTCTATCTCAACGGCGACGACCCTATGTTTGCCAAGACTTACTACGACTTACTAATAGGCATGGACATGACTATCTTCCCGTCGTATTACGAACCATGGGGATATACCCCTCACGAGTCGATAGCCTTCCATGTACCCACAGTAACAACCGACCTTGCCGGTTTCGGACTTTGGGCTGCCACACGCCGTGAAAACGAAGCCGCCACCTCCGGCGGCATGAAGCCCGTAAGTATCATTCACCGAACCGACTCGAACGAACAAGCCGTAGTACAAGAAGTAGCAAATAGCGTTGAGCAACTATCGGCTCTCAATATTTTCGAGACCGAGCAGCTGCGCGAACGTGCAGCACAACTCGCACAAAATGCCACTTGGAAGCAGTTTTTCTGCAAATACGAACTCGCCTACGAAAAAGCATTCCATGCAGTATCGCAAAATAACTAATAAAATACAACAAATCTTAATATTTTGGTACTTTAGCTAAATTACCGCTTGTTTATATCAAATAATTGTGGTAACTTTGCAGCCGCTGAAAAGTGCGCACTTGCGTACGTCAGCGGCTGCTGCCTTTCTAATCGGGGCTATAAGAACAGCAATAAAATAGATTATCAACACAGCAAATAAAATCTGAATATATGAAAAAATTTTGCTCCGTTTTGCTATCAGCATTTCTTGCTACAGCACAACTATTTGCAGTCGGAGGAACTTTTGGTGAGAGCGACGCTCTAACGTGGGATTACGATGCTACAACTCACACTCTTACCATCACCGGTACAGGTAATATTCCGCGATATAAATACCCATCCATCGACGGCACAGAGCCATGGGCTTCGTACAAATCGTCGATTGAGCAGATTGTTATAGGCGATGGAATAATAGAAATTGGGCGTTCAGCCTTCGACAACTTAACCAAGCTGACGAGCGTAACCCTTGGTGGTGACATCGAAGTTATTGGCGATGAAGCATTTTCTGGTTGTGCGAACCTTGCAAGCATCAAATTCCGAGACCCGCTAAAGAGTATCGGTAAAGATGCATTTGCAATGTGTAGTTCGATAACAGAAATTGATTTGCCCAAGAGTCTAACCTCTATTGGCGAAGCAGCCTTTATCAATTGCGGTAATCTAACCATAACAGCCAAATCGCCAACCCCGCCTACTGCTACCAATGCGTTCGAAGAATCGGTGGTTCTGAAGGTTTATATAGAAGAGTCGTGTAGCGATGTGGCGACCTATGCTGCTCATCCCGATTGGCAAAGCTTCGACATGCAGGGGCCTGAGAAATATAACATTTCTGTTGTTTCTTCCGACACAGAGCATGGAATAGTAGATGGTGGAGGCGAGTTCTACTGCGGAAAGTTAATACCCATCACCGCCACGGCTACCGACCCCGGATATGAGTTCGAGCGTTGGCAGGACGACAACACCGATAATCCGCGTCAGGTGCGCGTTCTGAGCAACGAGACCTATACCGCATATTTCAAAATCAAGACTTTCAAAGTAGAGTTCTACGATGCCACCGGCACCGACCTTATCTATCAGACTGAGGTAGAGTATAACACCGATGTTCAACAAGCAGAGATAGATGCAGCAGGAGCAGCTGCTAATGTGTATATTGCAGACAAGGTCAACCCATGTCAACAGTTAGACCAGTGGGTAGGCGGGAGTCTTACCGCAGTAACAGCCGACCAGAAACTTCTTGCTACCTACAAGAGCATACCCTACACCTTGTCGGTTACTGCTAACGACCCGAGTTATGGCGATGTGGTAGATGCTATGCACAACTCTATTCTCAACGTTGACCAAACCTACGACTGCGGTTCGACGCAGACCATAGAGGCAGTGTCTAACACCTGCTATCAGTTTGTTAAATGGGTGGTTAACGGTACCGATGAGATAACCGATAACCCATACACATACACATTCACCGTTGACGGCGACATTGCCATTCAGGCACAGTTCGAGATAACACAAGTGGAGGTGAAGTTCATGGCAGGCGAGTTTGGCGACCAGCTGCTTGGTGAGGCTTTCAAAATCGACTGCGGCTCTGATATCCCTGCCGAGTATGTAGCTGCTGCCGAGACTGCCGCTGCCGAATTGGCTCCTGCATGCCAGGAGTTCGACAAATGGGACGGCGAGACAACGGGCATTACCACAAGTACCACTCTCACTGCTCTATATAAACCCATCCAATATACACTCACCGTTACAGCCGACGACGACAGCAAGGGTGAGGTATCAGGTTCCGGCGACTACGACTGTGGTACGAAGCAGAATATACAAGCCTTCGCAAAAGAGTGCTATCAGTTCACACAGTGGGACGATGGTAACACTGAGAACCCGCGTAGCATTGATATTGATGGCAATAAGAATTTCACCGCACAGTTCGAATCTGTAAGCTACACCGTTACCTTTCTTGGCGGCGCAAGCGGAACAGAAGTATTGCACACTGCCAATGTAGAATGCAACCAGAATGTGTCGGACGAGGATCTGACTGCCGCTGTTGCTGCTGCTAACGACAAAGCCGCAGCTTGCAAGATGTTAGACAAATGGGAACTTGCCGATGCCAACAGCCTCAGCCTGCCTGTCGACTTTACAGAAGCCGATTTCAACAAGAGCGCCGTAACACCCGGAGCAGATGTTAACTGGAGTGCAAAAGAAGGGACAGGGAATGGTACATATATGTTTGTACCGGTTACATATAAAACTCACATCGGAATTCAATTCGGAACATGGGAAGGTGGATTCAACTACGATGCCAAAAATGTAGTTATATCATTCATTGGCAGTCCTGCTCAGATTTCGTTTAAGGCAACAATAGAAGGGATAGGAACTACATTCCCTGTTACCAATAACTCGTGGAAACTCGAGCAGTACGATGGCACCGCTTGGACCACAGTATGGGAGAGTACAAAAGGTAACGGTGAAACAAGTTATACCGAAAACATCACAAAAGACCTCAGCGCTAATGCTACCAAAGTGCGTTTTACCCGCGGCGGTAACTTTGCCGGATATATTTCCGACCTTAAGATAACTCAATCTGACGCAGGCGATCCGACAAAGAATATCACAGAGAGCCGCACACTTCGTGCTGTTTATACCGACGCCGAATATACTCTCACCGTTACCTCTGCCGACGAGACAATGGGTAAGGTAACAGGTAGCGGTACCTACGCTTGCAACGAGAAGGTCAATATCACAGCCACAGCCGAAGAATGCTATAAGTTCGTTCGTTGGGACGATAGCGACGATACTAACCCGCGCGAGGTAGTGATGGATGCCGACAAGAAGTTCGAAGCACAGTTCGAACTTGCCACCTATACCGTACGCTTCTTCGACGGTGTGAACTCCGACCCCGTACATACTGTGGTCGTCAACTGCAAGGAGGACGTGTCAGACTCCGACCTTGCTATAGCAAAGAACAATGCTGAAGCCTCGGCTCCTGCTTGCGGGGTATTTAAACAATGGGATAAACCCACGACAGCGGTAATGGCAGACCTCGACGTTATAGCACAATACGACCCCATCTACTACACTATCACTGCTTCAGTAGCCGACGAGTGTGCAGGCATGGGTACGGTGACAGGCGGTGGCGACTACGAGTGCGGCAAACCTGCCACTCTTACTGCCACACCTGCCGAAGAGAAATATACATTCGACCACTGGTCGAACAACAGCACAACCAACCCTCTTGTGTTCAACGTCGAGGCTGATGCAGAGTACACAGCATACTTCAAGTTGAAGACCCATACCGTAGTATTCAAGTACAACGATTTGGTATTCTACACAATGGAGAACGTAGAACACGGCTATATGCTCACCGTTGAGAATGCTGCCGAAGCACTTGCTGCCTTCGAGCAATACATGCCCGACTGCAACACCTTCGATTATTGGGAAGGTATTCCTACAGCGGTAACCGAAGACAAGGTTATCGTTCTGCACCTGAAGAAATCGGAGCATACACTCACCGTTAAGAGCGAGAACACCGACTTCGGTACGGTTACAGGCAGCGGAGTATATGAATGCGGTACAGAAGCCACACTCACTGCTACGGCTAAGACCGGTTACGAGTTCGACCACTGGTCGGACGACGCAACAGAGACCACCCACCCCGTAATAGTAACTGCCGATGCCGAATATACAGCGTACTTCAAGGTTAAGACCTTCAACGTTGAGTTCACCTACCTTGGTGCGACCTTCTATACTATAGAGAATGTAGAGTATAACTCGTCGCTCACTACCGAACAACTTGATGCAGCTCTTGCTGCATTTGCAATGCCTGAGTGCTCGTCGTTCAAACAGTGGAACACAGTGCCTGCCAATATCGTTGCCGACACTAAGATTGCCATCGAGATAGCAACCGCTCAGTTCACCGTAAAAGCCACGAGCGAGAACACCGACTTCGGTACGGTTATCGGCAGCGGCACCTACGAATGTGGTACCACTGCCACACTCACTGCTACGGCTAAGACCGGTTACGAGTTCGACCATTGGTCGGACGACGCAACAGAGACCACCCACCCCGTAACAGTAACTGCCGATGCCGAATATACAGCGTACTTCAAGGTTAAGAGCTACGATGTTACATTCGTTGATTGGTTAGACCAACTGATAGCCGTTGTGCCTGTAGAGCATAATGCTACCGTTGAGGCACCTCAAGCACCCGAACGCGAAGGATATACTTTCGTAGGATGGGATAAGCCTCTCGACCACATCACAGCCGACGTAACGATAAAAGCACTTTACACCATCAACCAATACACGGTTAATTTCTGGAGCAGAGGCGGCAAGGAAGAAGGTTATCTGCTAAAGACTGTCACCGTTGACTATGGCACAACTACCACGGCACCTGTTGCACCGCTTGAAACCGGCTACACCTTTGTTACATGGGACCCCGACTTCAGCATAGTAAAAGGTGATATGGACATCACCGCACTTTACACCATCAACCAATATACCGTTACATTCCTCGACTGGACAGCCGACCCGCAAGTGATAGCCACCTCGACTGTTGACTATCTCACGCCAGCCGTTCCGCCAGCCGACGAGTTCCTGCCCGAGCACTATGGCTACCACTTCGACCACTGGAGCAAGGATATAAGTTCGGTGAAAGAAGACTTCTCGGTTAACGCCATTTATGTTCTTAACCACTACACGGTTGAGTTTATAGGTCCGGATGGCACAGCATTCAACACACAAGACGTAACACATGGTTCGGCTGCCGTAGAACCTGCTGCCTCAGAGGTGCCGGAGAAAGAGGGATACCACTTCAATGGCGCTTGGGACAAGACATTCGATAATGTGGAGTCTGACTTGCAGGTTCACCCCAACTACGACCTCAACGTATATACCGTTACCTTCAAAGATTTCGACAACACCGTTCTCAAAACCGAGACCGTCAACTGGCATGAGGCAGCCACCGCTCCTGACGATCCTATACGTGGCGACCATGTGTTCATCGGCTGGGATACCGATTTCTCCTCAGTGGAGAGCGACCTGACGGTTCGCGCTATGTATGTTGACCAGTGGTACACAGTACGCTTCTTAGACTATAACGGGAAAGTAATAAAATCACAAACTGTAGAGTACCTGCATGCTGCAACCGCTCCTGTCAACCCCACTCGTATCGGATATACCTTTACCGGTTGGGACCCTGCCGATTTCAGCAGTATTACCGCCGACCTCGATGTTACGGCACTATACGAGACAAATATCTACACTGTGCGCTTCCTCGATTGGAACAACGTAGAACTTTCGATACAACATATTGAGCATGGCAAGTGGGCTGTTGCTCCCGACGAACCAGAACGCGAGGGTTATACCTTCACCGGCTGGGACCAAAGCTTCAACAATGTTACATCCGACCTTGTTATCTATGCCGTTTACGACGTTAAATATTACAAAGTAACCTTCCGCAACTGGAACGACGACGTGTTGAAGATTGACAATGTAGCCTATGGCAAGAGCGCTACACCTCCTGCCGACCCGACTCGCCCCGACCATGTATTCATCGGTTGGGAAGGCGACTACAGCAACGTAACAGCCGATATCACCGTAGTTGCCAAGTTCGCCGGCATGTACTATAACGTTCGTTTCCACGACTTCGACGGTAGAGTACTCTGGACGAGCATCACCTCTTATGGCGAAATGGCAGTAGCACCTGAGAACCCGACACGCGAAGGCTATACCTTCACCGGTTGGGACAAGGACTACTCGTCGGTAACCGAAGATATGGATATCAACGCCTTGTATAACATCAATAGCTATACAGTAGAGTTCCGCGACTTTGATGGTACATCGCTCAGCACTCAAACCGTCAACTACGGACAGAGTGCTACTGCACCGGCAGCACCGGCTCACGAAGGTCTGACCTTCACAGGCTGGGATACCGATTACACGCAGATAACCGGTAACACTATCATCACAGCACAATATGCCGAACTGACATTCACCGTTATCTTCAACGACTATAATGCCGTTACCTTGAAAGTAGAAACCGTTCAGTATGGCAACGACGCTGTGCCTCCTACCATTGAACCTCGCGTAGGTTATAAGTTCGAAGGTTGGGATGGTGGCGACTACCATAACATTACAGCAAACACCACTCTCACGGCACGCTATAGCCGACTCACCTTCACCGTTACGTTCATCGACTTTGATGGAGCACTTATATCGTCGCAAACGGTTAACTACGGTGAGCGCCCAACAGAACCTACCGTACCTGCTCACACAGGCAAGATGTTCGACTCGTGGGATAAAAACTTCAACTACATAGTATCCGACCTTGTAGTTCAAGCTGTTTATAAACCTGTGATGTTTGTTGTTTCGTTCCGCGACTACGACGGACAACTGCTCAAGAACCAAGATGTAGAATACGGTGGTTCGGCTACTGCTCCGGCAGAACCCACCCGCACCAACTACACCTTCCTCGAGTGGGATACCGACTTCTCATACATCACTAAGAACACTACCGTTACTGCTCGTTATCGTCGTAACTTCCTCGACGTTACCTTCCGCGATTGGAATGGCGAGATACTAATGGTACAGACCGTTATGTATGGTGCTTCGGCTATCGCTCCTGAGGTCAAGGGTCGCGAGGGTTATCATCACACAGGCTGGGACAAAGATTTCTCTGCCGTTTACGACGACATGGACATCAAAGCACTCTACGAAATAAACGAATACATAGTTGAGGTATATAGCAGCGACCTGATGGCAGGTGTAGTTCTCGGCGGCGGACAATTCAAGCATGGCGAGACGGCAACAGTTCAGGCACTACCTGATGAAGAATATCTGTTCACTCATTGGAGTAACCAACTCACCGACGAGACTATCACCATCACCGTAACGAGCGACACGGTGCTCACCGCTTACTTCATTCTCAAACCCTTCACCATCGAAGACGATGTATTCTACACCGTATGTCCTGGCGATACTATAATATTGCCTTCCGGAAAACTCTACGAGGCTAACACAAAGGAGAATGTGCTCGACACCGTTTGGTTCGAATATGTTGAGAATGTGTGGTGCGACTCGGCATTCGTTTGCCACATCACCGTTTATGAACAACCTACAATGCCTGCTGTAGTTACCCTACCTACCGCTATCTACAGCCGCCCTGTAAATCTCATTGCCGCCACTGCTTCTATCGACAACAGTATCAACACACGTCTCACCTCCACAACAGCCGAGATAACCGACCGCTGGTGGGAAATACTGAACATTGATATCGACGAAGACAGCGTAATTACCGAAACATGGCTTGCTTACGAAGACGACACCATAATGAGTTACGATACTCTTGCAATGCGTTATGGTATAACCACCGCATGCGGCGACACACTCTTCACCGAACGAATGTTAGTACCTGTTCTTCGTCCGAATGCCGACAACTGCGAAGACTGCTACGAGAGCACTGTTGCTGTTGTTATTTACGACTGGCTGCTCATGCTCGACAAACACAATCTGAACGAGAAAGGCTATGTATTCCCTGCCGATAGCGTTAAATGGTATAAGGTAGTGGGTACACTCGATAACCTCGACGATGCTCCGGAAGTTCGCGACGACGAACAAGTGGCAAGCGGCTTCTACTACTCGGTTGACCATACACTTGCAGGCACAGGCGACAGTTTCTACGCTGTTATCTTCCTGCCCGAACAGAAGAACAATGTACCATGCTTAGGTTTGATTCGCTCGAACGTGCTGCAGTTTATTGCCACAACCGAGCAGGCTCCGCGACATATAACCGTTCATCCTACTCTTGTTCAACCGGCAGAGACAATAACGGTAAGCGGCATCAACCCCGACGAAAACACCGTTATCAAGGTTTACTCGCCATCGGGTCAACTTATGCAGACTATCACTACTACCGGTAGAGAAGACATATCGCTAAAGAGCGAGATAAGCGTAGGTCTCTACATGATAAGTGTTAAGTCGCCTAACACCGACGAACAGGTTAAATACATAGTAAAACAATAATTGAACTGCTAAAAAGAAAGATATATGCAAACTTTTGTAAGAATATTTCTATCGTTAGCGATAGTACTTGGCACTCTTACTATTGCTCCTATCACCGTTGAAGCTCAACAACGCAGTCGTCAGTCGGCCACTGCTACCGCTTCTCACAGATCAGGTTCGCAAGGCAACAGAAGTTCTGCCACGGCATCAAGTAGGAATAATTCAAACCGTAGTTCTGCTTCGCAAGGCAACCGCACCTCGCAGCGCAGTAAGGCACAGCAAAGCAGCCGTGGCACCTCGCAGCGCAGTAAGGCACAGCAAAGCAGCCGTAGCACCTCGCAGCGCAGTAAGGCACAGCAAAGCAGCCGTAGCACCTCGCAGCGCAGCAAGGCACAGCAAAGTAGCCGGACATCAACAAGAGGCAATGACAGGACTTCGGCACGCCAAGCTGATAACCGCCGTCGTACTCAAAGTCGTGCTCAAGAGGCTGAAGAGGTAACAACCAACGAGACACAGCAACAAGAGCAGGTAACAGAGACTACAACCTCCACTTCGCGCAGCAAGGCTCGTCAGGCTGACAACTCGTCGCGCAACCGGCAGAAAGCAAGCAGTTCGAAGAACGGCAAGCAAAGCAGTAAAGCAGCAAGCAAAGCAAAAAGCAGCAAACAAAGCAAAGCCTCTGCCAAGGCAACTCAGCGGCCACAGTCGAAAGCCGACAACAACCGCAAATCAGTGAGAACCGACAACAAAAGTAAGTCGGCAAAAACTGACGGCAGCAGAACCGACAAGAAGACCTCCAAGAAAGATAGTAAGAAAGAGGCTAAAAAGGAAGCACAAGAACAGAAACGCGCCGAGAAAGAGATAGAACGAGCCGAAAAGAAAGAGGCTCGCGACAACAAACGCGAACAACTGACTCGCAAGAATAGCAAAGTAGATGTAATAGGCGAAGGTCCGGCATACAACGAAGGTATTGAAAAAGAGAAACCTGAATGGACACCTACTCATATTCTCGGTTTCGGTCCGCGCGGAGGTATGTCGTCGTTCTTGCCAAAAACAGAACGCTGGCCTGCTTCGCGTCCCGCTAATTTAGGATACAACGCTTCGTTCGATATTGACTATACTTTTGCCATGATAAATAAGAAAGGTTACGGATTCGGTATCCGCACCGGTGTATCAGCCGGCTATACAAGCAACGGACAAAACGTATATCTTGTAGAGCATACACCTTACACCGACCTTTATGGGAATCTTATCGAATATACCATCACTGCAAAGTCGGTAAACGAGGTTAACAGCCAGCTGATAATAGAGGTGCCTGTTCAGTTCAATATCCGTGTTCACGGTTTCTATGCCGATTTGGGTGTTCGTCTGCAAGTACCCATGATACCGTCTTTCACGCAGAAAATTGAGAATGTGAACATAGACGCCTACTATCCACAATACGATGTACATGTGGCAAACGACATGTCAACCGGTCTGCTTGCAGAAGCTGAATTCAACAAAAAAGGCACTTGGGATAGTTCGAAGTTTGGAGTATTAGTAGCGGGCGAGATAGGCTATTATATTCCTCTTAGCACTCACCTTATGTTAGGTTTGGGTCTTTATGGCGGCTATTCGGTTTATAACCTGCAGTCGGCATTCACACCTACCAACCGCTTGTTCACCATCAATCAGGTGGGCGAGAGTCCTACCTCAGCCAATATCACAGCCACTACTCTTAACAAAGCATACACTCAGAGTCAGGGATATTTCGACTTAGGTGCCAAACTCACACTTAATGTGAAGTTCTAAAGAGGTAATACTGACAATGCCCAATAAAACCCTACATATCATTGTTACACTGTTACTTATGCTTTTAACAGCAAGTGTAAGTGCCGAAGATATAGCCATACGAACATCCAATGGTACTATTCTTGTCGGTGAGGTAGTGTTCGAGAACGCTGAAGTTATTATCATCTCTACAGCCGACGGCAGCAGGTATCAATATCGCCGTGCCGACGTTGAGATATTAGACGGCGTTGAAGTGCCTGCTCATGAAGAAGAAAAGAATCCCCAGTCAAGCGAGCGCCGCGCCTCTGTTCAGATTCGTCTTAATGGCGGAGCAGCCACCATACCACACTATGTATGGGGTGGTATGGTTGGAGCACAATTGGCAATCGGAGCAAATAAAGTGGCCGGCAAGAAAGTGTTTTTGGGTGGAACAATAGGCTATGAGGCTATGTTTGCAGAAGGTAAGACATTGTCGTATCTGCCAATAGCAGTAGCAGCACAGGTACCGCTCATGCAGAAAAACAGTGCACCATTCTTAGGGGCTTCGATGGGCTACGGCATAGCACTTAGCAAGAGTTACACCGGCGGACTCTACGCCACAGCCGACTTGGGCTGGCGATGGCAGATGAACAACAAAAAAGCGATTATGCTCGCACTTAATGTGACGTTTCTTCAAACAAGAATAAATATTAGCGAAACTATTGACCTTAAGCAATACATAAACCATACCGGCAGATGTATCACGCAGATAGGCGGACTATTTATTATAGAACTATAAGATACCTGCTTAGGCTTGGTATCAGAATTCTCGGGAGGACACTAATATGAAGCGCCGACAGAACCTACGACATAAACTGCCGCGCTCTTGCAGAATAGCAGTGATGCTCAACGAAAGCGAGTTGCGCGCCATCGACAACTATTGCCGACGTTATAACTATCGTAACCGCAGTATGTTTATTCGCCAAACAGTGCTGCAGAAAGTATTGCACCGTATGGCGGAAGATTCTCCTACTTTGTTCGATTAACGAATGAGAAACATCTTAAGATATTGTCTGTGCCTATATATCGGCTTTTCAATAGCAATAGTCGGTTCCGGCAGTAGCATAGTGCATTTTTGCTGTAGCGAATGTGCACATGCAGGCATATCACATGTCCTAAGCAACGAATGCGAACATATTCATCATCACGACCATAAGCATAATGCTGCATGCCATCATCATGGGCACTGCCAGATAATTAAATATCAGATAGCCCAAACTACTATCGACACCGACAACAGCAGTGATATCACTCCGCATAGCGCAGAAATGATTCTGCCATACATAACGTATAAGTCGGAAACTGCAAGTCAAAACACTTCTATCGTTCACACACTGTGCGATTCCTCGCCACAGAAAAACACCTGTGTGCAAACCGATTTCTGCATTCTGTTGCTTTAGATTACACATATAGAGTAAACAACTCATTATGTGTAATATCCAAACAACAGAAATCATGCAAAGAAATATCATTACTTTTTTATTATGCATTGCCGTCATGCCGCTTGCAGCGCATATCCACGGCATTGTAATGGACAGCGACGGTCAACCTCTTGCCGGCGCTAACGTGTTATGGCTCGGCACCACATCAGGTGTAGCCACCGATGCCGATGGCATGTTTGCCATCGAACCTACATCTAAATCGCAAACGCTTGTTACCACTTATCTCGGATACCGTTCCGACACAACCATGGTAACTGACAAGCATGCATCTTTGGCTATTGTCATTTTCCCCAAGAACATGGATATTGACGATGTAACCATCACTGCCCGCAAGCAGGATATCATACGTTCCCGACTCTCGACGTTTAACACCCAGACACTAACAGGCAGTGAACTATGCAAGGCGGCTTGCTGCAACCTCAGCGAGAGTTTCGAGACGAGTGCCGCCGTAGATGTGGCATACGCAGATGCCGCCACCGGCGCCAAGCAAATACGGCTCTTAGGCTTGGCAGGCACCTATGTGCAACTGCTAACAGAAAACACACCGCAGATTCGAGGCTTAGCCCAGAACTTCGGAATGGAATATATTCCCGGTCCTTGGATGGAAGCCATTCAGGTGTCGAAAGGCACCTCGTCAGTGGTTAATGGCTATGAATCGACAACCGGACAGATTAACGTAGAGTATCTCAAACCCAAACTTCAAGACCCTATTGCCATCAACCTGATGCTCAACACCGAACTGCACTCAGAGATAAACATAACAGGCGGCTGGGACGTGTCGCCGCGACATATCAAAGAGTCGCTCTTCCGTGGCAACGATGGCGTCTATACCGGCGTGTTGGCGCATGCACAACTTGCTCCAATGAATATGGACGACAACCATGACGGATTTGTTGACATGCCTATGGGATATAATGTTAATCTGCTCAACCGCTGGGATATATTCAGGGGCAATTACACCGGCAGAATACTTATTCGTACACTCTACGACACACGCTTAGCAGGACAACGCTATGAAGACATCTTCCATCATTCCGAGCATCCTACCGAAGCACCCACACCTTATCTTATCGACCTGCGCACACGCCGTATCGAAGGATTTATGAAAAACGGATATGTGATAGATGCCGACCGAGGCATGTCGATAGGTATAATAACCGCTGCATCGTATCATAGTCAGGATAATCTCTACGGCAAGCGCCTGTGGCATGCCACACAAGCCAACGCATATCTGAATGCTTTGTTTCAGACCGAGTTCAGCGAAGAGCATAAACTAACGGCAGGTCTATCGCTCAACCACGACACTTACAGAGAGACACTCGCCGGCATGCCGACCTACGATAACGCACGCAGTACCTTCGATTTCAGTCGTCGGCAAACCGACGTAGGTTTATTTGCCGAATACTCCTACAAACCTAACGAGCAGTTATCGTTGCTTGTAGGTATGCGCGGCGACGTGGCAATACGTCAGAACATATCTGCCGCCGCTACAACCGACCCGGGAACACGAGTACACGTGATTCCTACTCCCCGGCTCAATCTGCGCTATGCACCATGGGAATGGTGGACCATACGCGCCTCTGTAGGAATGGGTTACAGAAGTGCCAACTTAGTAGCTGACAACGCTCAGTTCCTCCCCTCAAGCCGACTATTCACCACGATGAAAGGTAACACAGTATCGTTTACCGATTCGCCATATTTCCAGCAGAACATGGAGAGCGCCCTCAATGCCGGATTAAGTACCACCTTCTATATCCCTATTGCCGACCGCGAATTGCAACTTACAGCCGAATACTACTACACTCATTTCTTTGACTGTGTTGTGGCAGATATAGAGACAGCCGGAGAGATACATTTTTACAACCTCAGCGACATCGAAAGTCGCTATGGGATAGAAGGTGCCCGTGCCTATTCGCACACAGCACAAGTAGAAGCCTCGATGGAGATTCTGCGCGGCTGGACAATGACGCTTGCTTATCGTCATACCGACAGCCGCCAGACTTTCTATTCGCCAACTGAGGAAAAATTCGTAACACGCGAGCGACCTTTCGTTAACCGATTCAAGGCTATCATCAACACCTCGTATCAAACACCGCTCAAGCATTGGCAGTTCGACTTCACCGCTCAGTTCAACGGCACAGGACGCATGCCCGAGAGTTTTGTTATTCCGGAGGGCTCGAAGCAGTATTTTACTAAAGGTAACACCATATACCACCGTTGGTACCCGCAACTATTGGCACAGATAACCAAATTCTGGCGAACGTGTTCGCTGTATGTGGGAGCCGAGAATATGACCAACTTCACCCAACATAACCCTATAATAAGTGCCAACCAGCCCTTCTCACCATCGTTTGATGCCTCAGAGGTTTGGGCACCCACCACAGGCTGGAAACTATATATTGGTTTTAGATGGAACCTCACAAAAGACGACGATGAATGATAATAATTTAAAAATCAATTATATGAAAACAAAATTAACATTACTTATGTGTGTGCTGATGCTGATTGGCAGTACCACACTATTCGCGAAAGACAAGCCCGCACGTGAAACTGCAGTTTTTTACGTTGCAATTCACTGCGACGGTTGCGTAAAGAAAATAGAGCAGAACATTGCCTTCGAAAAAGGCGTTAAAGACATGCGTATCAACCAAAAAGAACAAAGCGTTACCATTACCTACGACCCTCGGAAAACCGACATTGAGAAACTAAAAGCAGCTTTCGAGAAAATAAAGAAACCTGTCAGCCGCGTAGAGACGGTAAAATAAAACCCCAACCGGTCATTAAACGAATGTTATGAACTAATTGGAACTACAAAAGTGCAGTGTTGAGTATTTGAAAAAATTTTATTAACTTTGCAGCGCTAAAATATGTTCAACTTAAAGTGTTACCCTTATGAATTTTATTGAAGAAATAGTAGAAAAAGATTTGCAGGAAGGTAAGAACGATGGTCGTATTCAAACACGTTTTCCGCCGGAGCCGAACGGTTACCTGCATATTGGTCATGTAAAAGCAATTTGTATGGATTTCGGTATCGCTGAACGTTTTGGCGGTATATGCAACCTGCGTTTCGACGACACTAACCCCGTAAAAGAAGATGTTGAGTATGTTGACAGTATAACAAACGATATCGCATGGCTCGGATTCAAATGGGGCAATATATATTATGCCTCCGATTATTTCGAGAAGCTCTACGACCTTGCTCTGCAGTTTATCCGCGATGGGAAAGCCTACGTTGACGAGCAGACTGCTGAACAAATAGCAGCCCAGAAAGGTACGCCAACCGAGCCTGGGCAAAACTCGCCTTATCGCGACCGCCCCATAGAGGAGAATCTGCGCTTGTTCGAGGCTATGCAAGCAGGCGAAATACCCGAAGGCAAGATGGTGCTGCGAGCAAAAATCGACATGGCCAACCCGAACATGCATTTCCGCGACCCTATCATCTACCGTATCATAACCGAACATCCTCACCACCGCACCGGCCGACGCTGGAACGTGTATCCGATGTATGACTTTGCACATGGCCAGTCAGACTATTTCGAGGGGGTAACCCACTCTATCTGCACACTCGAGTTCGTTGTTCATC
>JAFSTG010000112.1 GCA_017450605.1 Paludibacteraceae bacterium
TTCAAGTCGCTTTTCAGTCCGCGGAGAGAGAGGGATTCGAACCCTCGGTACCGTTTCCAGTACGACAGTTTAGCAAACTGTTGGTTTCAGCCACTCACCCATCTCTCCTTTACCACAAAAGTAAAATTTAATAACTTTTGGTTGTGTAAAAGTTAAGCTGTTTGTCAAACTGAACTTTCATTAAAAAAGTCCTCTTGCTGAGGACTCTTGGTGGGCGTTTACGGATTCGAACCGCAGACCCTCTGCTTGTAAGGCAGATGCTCTAAACCAGCTGAGCTAAACGCCCTCATTTCTCATTTGCGGGTGCAAAGGTAATGCATTTTTGTGAACCGTGCAAATATTTTATCAACTTTTTTTTATTTTTTTTTAGTGATAATAGTAAATAGTTGTTTTATATCTTGTTATAAAATTACTTCTCTGTCGGCAAGATGCAGCGCATTTTGCACCGTAGGTGCCATATCGTAGTATTTATATTCGGCAAGTCGTCCACCAAAGAGAACTTTGGTCTCCTTCTGAGCCAAATTCTCGTATTTTTGGTAGAGTGATGTATTCCGTTCGTCGTTTACGGGATAATATGGCTCCATGCCTTCTTCCCATTCTTTGCTATATTCTTTTGATATAACTGTTTTGGGGCAAGCATCAACTTCGGCTCCAAACATCTCAAAATGTTTATGCTCGATAATGCGTGTGTACGGTGTTTCGCGGTCGGTGTAGTTGACTACTGCATTTCCTTGGTAATTAGGAATATCGAGTACTTCGTTTTCGAAACTTACGGTGCGATATTCAAGTTTGCCGTATTGGTAATCGTAGAAGGCATCAATCGCTCCGGTGTAAAGAGTTTTTTGAGCAAGCGAGTCGAGTTCTCCGCGATGTTCAAGATAGTCGGTTTCGAGTCGGATATCGCATTTAGCAAGCAGTTGCTTGATTAGTTGGTTGTAGCCTCCTATCGGTATGCCTTGATATTTGTCGTTGAAATAGTTGTTGTCGAACACAAATCGTACAGGCAGGCGTTTTATAATAAAACTCGGCAGTTGGTCGCACGAGCGTCCCCATTGCTTTTCGGTATAGCCTTTAATCAGTTTTTGATATATGTCGTTGCCAACAAGCAGCAGTGCTTGCTCTTCGAGGTTTCTTGGCTGAGTGGCTCCTGCAAGTTCTAATTTCTGTCGTGCTTCACGACGTTGCTGTTCGATTATCTCTTGTGCCTCACGCGGAGTGCTCACACCCCACATCTTGCTGAATGTGTTCATGTTGAACGGTAAATTGAACAATTCTCCCTTGTAGTTGGCAACAGGTGAATTGGTGTAGCGATTGAACTCGACAAGCGAATTGACAAACGTCCACACTTGCTTGTCGGATGTATGGAAGATATGTGCCCCATATTTATGTACATTTATACCTTCTATGTTTTCGCAATATACATTTCCACCAAGATGTGCACGCCGGTCGATAACAAGACAACGTTTTCCTGCCTGAGTCATCTGATATGCGAAAGTTGCTCCAAACAAGCCTGAGCCTACAATGAGGTAATCGTAAGTTTTCATGATGAAGTTTTTATTTGCGGCAAAGTTACTCTTTTTTATTTCATTGTGCAACTCTTTTAGCGAAAATATTTGTTGCTATATATTATTTTTTGTATCTTTGCGCGGAAATAATACCGTTTTATGAAAGTTCATTCATCTGAATTTGTAGTATCGAATACCGATGTTACGCACTGTCCTGCTACGGGGAAAGTGGAGTATGCATTCATAGGCAGGAGCAATGTAGGCAAGTCGAGCCTTATCAATATGCTAACCGGCAACAGCCGATTGGCAAAGACGTCGCAGAAACCTGGTAAAACTCTGCTGATAAATCATTTCCTTATCAACGACGAGTGGTTTTTAGTTGACTTGCCGGGCTATGGTTATGCCCGTGCAGGTAAGTCGCAACGCGAGCAGTTGCGACGTATGATAGAACGTTATTGTCTGATGCGGCAGCAGTTGGTCAACTTGTTCGTGCTTGTTGATAGTCGCCACGAGCCACAGGCTATTGATACTGATTTTATGGAATGGTTGGGTGAGAACCAAATACCATTCTCTATTGTATTTACCAAAATCGACAAGCTCTCTAAGCAGGAACTTTCTACTAACATTGCAGCATATAAGCAAAAACTGCTTGAGACGTGGGAAGAACTGCCTCCTGTTTTTCTTACTTCATCTGAGAAAAACATAGGTGCAGAAGAGTTACTGCAATATATAGAACAGATAAATAGCACCTGTAAGTAGCCGTTATGCACAATATTCTGTTAGTAGATATGATTAGTGTGCCTGATGGTGGCGGGATGTCGCTCGAATCTGAGCATGGCATATATGTCAGCCGTTTGGCAGAAGCTACACAAAGATCTGTTATAATCAGAAATGTTATTGAGGATGAAAAACTTGAGCCATATTGCGAACAGAATGATATTGATATAGTTGTGTTTACTATTGAGAATAGTTCGCGCCTTATCCAGCGTTGTTTAAATGCAAGTAGAGGCTTGCGAATACCCTACATCTTTGTATCCTCTACTATGCACGATTATAGTCTGCCCGGACATTTGCTTGTGCCGGTAACGATGCTCGAAGAGGAAGTGTATAAGGCACAAGTGGCTGTCACTTTTTCTCGCCGCTTGGAATGTGAGGTCAGTTTGCTGTGTGCACACGACTATGGGTCGAAGGCACGCACCAATGCGGGCAAAATACGAACATTGCTCCAGCAGGCTGATGCATCGGTGAAAGAGGTTGACGCTATGAAAGATAGTTTTCGTCTATATAACGAAGTTATTGATCGCCAGCGGGAGTTGAAAGCCGATATGATATTCTGGACTGCCTCTCGTGATTACGGATTAGATGATATTATTTTCGGTCCGCCCGAAAGGAAGATAATTGCCAAAAGTTTAGTGCCTGTTATGCTCGTTTCGCCTCGCGACGACCTGTTCTCACTTTGCGATTGAGAAACGGCATTATTGTAAAACATTGTTTGTACAAAATTCTTTAAAAACAAGAAAATCAATATAATCAAAATAACATGAAAGCAACAATTTATACTTTATCGTCGGCTTTGCACGACTCTAAACGCGTGGAGAATCATGCCCGCGAATTTTTGCAACAGATTCAGCAATATACAACCATTCAGCTCAGAATGACCGACCCGGTGGATGAGTTTTGGGAGGCGGAAGGTTTCAAACTTCTATTTGTGCTTACCGGAGGAACAGAAGGGCAGTTTGCTCAGCATTTTGCATCAGGTGTGTTTGGTAACCAACCTATTTATATTATAACCTCCGGCGTTGACAATTCACTTGCCGCTTCGATGGAGATTCTATCCTATCTGAATGGTAAGGGTTACTGTGGCGAGATTCTGCATGGTTCGGCCCAGTATATAGCATCACGAATAGAAACCTTGTTGAAATTATCGGCTGCTTCCGACTACTTGCGTGGTAAGACTCTCGGTATCGTTGGTGATCCTTCCGACTGGCTGATTTCGTCGGGTGTTGACGAACAAGAATTGTTCAACCAGATGGGTATATTGCTATGCCGTATTCCTATGCAAGAGTTGCTTGATGCTATGCCCAAAGAACCTTCAGAAGACAGTGTGAAAAAGCTGAAACCATGTTCTTCGCAGTATTTTAATGGTGCACTTTGTATTTATGAGGGCTTGCAAGCGCTTGTTGAAAAATATAGTCTATCTGGTCTTACTCTTCGTTGTTTCGATTTGCTCACGTCGGTTAGAAACACTGGTTGTTTAGCTCTTGCATTGCTCAACAGCGAAGGTATTCCTGCTGCATGTGAGGGTGATATTCCTGCGCTTGTATCGATGATGGTTTCGCAAGCATTGTTTGGAGTGTCAGGCTTCCAATGTAATCCGTCGCTTATCAATCCTACCGAAGGAACGGCAATCTTTGCACATTGTACGTTGCCTATCGACATGGTTAGTGATTATTCCTACGATACTCATTTTGAGTCGGGTATAGGAGTGGCGTTGCACGGAATTTTGCCCGAAGGCCCTGCCACGTTATTTAAGGTAAGCGGCGACCTCAAACGCTATTATGCACAAGATATCGAAATTATCGAAAATCAATACGACCGCAATCGTTGTCGTACTCAGATTCTTATCAGTGCCCCCGGGTGTGATAAGTATTTCTTCCGCAATCCTATTGCCAACCATCATCTTGTGGTAGCAGGTCATCATGCCGACGAGATAAAGCAGTTGCTCGCTAACTATTCGTCGTTCGTCAAGTAAACAGGTAGTTTAGATAATATGGAAAGGGATAAATCGAAAATAATTACTAATTGGCTGCCTCGTTATACCAATCGGCAACTGGGAGATTTTACCGATTTTATTCTGCTCACCAACTTCAATAATTATGTCGAACTATTTGCCCGCAAATACGACGTCCCGGTGTTGGGGAGAGAGGGTAATATGCCTAATGCGTCGGCTGAAGGTATAACGATTATCAATTTTGGTATGGGTAGTCCTAATGCAGCCTTGATAATGGACTTGCTCCCTGCCGTCAAACCTAAGGCTGTGCTGTTTTTGGGAAAGTGCGGCGGACTGCGTGATAAGAATAAGGTGGGCGATTATATTATGCCGTCGGCTGCAATTCGGGGTGAAGGAACATCAAACGATTATTTCCCTCCTGAAATTCCTGCTTTGCCGGCGTTTAACCTATTGCGGGCAGTGTCATCGAATATACGAGATATCGGTAGCGATTATTGGACTGGAACTGTTTACACCACCAATCGTCGCGTGTGGGAGCACGATATCAATTTCTGCGAGTATCTGCGCTCTACGCGGGCACACGCTGTAGATATGGAAACTGCTACGCTTTTCACCGTAGGCTTCCATAATGGTATATCTACGGGAGCACTCTTGCTGGTGTCTGACATGCCTTTGCAACCCGATGGCATAAAAACAGCAGAGAAAGATAAGCAAACCACTGCTTCGTTCGTTGAGCAACATTTGCAGATAGGTATTAACTCGCTGAAGTCGTTACAGCATAATTCAAGAACTATCAAACACTTGCGTTTCGAAGATATTTAGTTCGAACAGGATTATTCTTTCTACTTGTATTATATTATGGCAAAGAAAGGACTCACATATCTTGACGTTCTCGGTCAGTTGCGCCAGAAACGCTATGCTCCTGTATATTTCCTATATGGAGAGGAATCGTATTACATTGATATGATATCCGATTTCGTCGAGTCGAACGTACTCGATGAGATGGCACGTGAGTTCGACCAGACTGTCATCTACGGCAAGGATGTCCCTTCAGCCGATGTGGCCACAGTGATTGCTGCTGCTCGCCGTTTCCCTATGATGGGGCAGAAGCAGGTTATAGTAGTTAAAGAGGCGCAAAACATAAAAAAATGGGAAGCTCTTGGCTTCTATATGGAAAAGCCGGTGGAATCGACATTGCTCGTATTCTGCTACAAATACGGAAAACCTGACGGCAGAATGACGGTGTTCCGCAATTTCGAGAAGAATGGCGGGGTGATGATGGAATCGGCGCGAATCTACGATAATCAGATGCCGCGTTGGATAATCGATTATGTATCGGAGTGGGGCAAGAAACAACAAGTACCGTTGAGTATTGAGCCGCAAGCCGCTTTGCTTATTGCCGACAGTTTGGGCAACAACCTGTCGAAAGTAGTTTCCGAATTGCAGAAACTAATTATTGCTTCACCGCAGGGAACAACGGTGATTACTCCTAAGTTGGTAGAACGAAATATCGGCATATCAAAAGACTATAGCGTCTTCGAATTGGAAAAGGCTATGATAGCCGGCGATAGCCTGAAAGCATATCGTATAGTGTATTATTTTGCTCAGAGCAAAGACCATCCAATTCAAAAAGAATTGTCAACACTATTTTCATTTTTCGCCAATCTGATGATTTACCACTATTTACCTAAGGGATTAAGCGATCAGGAGGTGGCATCGGCTCTCGGATTGTCAAGCAGGTTTTTTGTTTCCGATTATGTGATGGCAGCCAAGCGGTTCAATGGTGCAAAGACAATGCGAATAATAGGTTATATACGCGATACCGATGCCCGCTCGAAGGGTATCAACAATGCTTCAGCCGACGATAAGGCATTGTGGCAGGAGCTCATCTACAAGATAATGCACTGAAATAAATATTCTCATCAACATAAAGAGACGTCTTGCATGACGTCTCTTTGCTTTGTAAAGATTGATAAAAGTTTCCCATATAAGAGAGAATAATATTCAATTTTGGGTAATTTTGGATGTTTTTTCATTAGTGTCCACTTAAAATATTATATTAGTTTTATAATAAACGGATATTTAGTCAATTATATTGATATTTTGAGTAAACGGATTTGATTTAACAATGTTTTATATGTTTATGTCTTTGAGTGCTTTCGCTCGTAAGAGTTGACAAATTGGTAGTAAAAACTATCTGGAAACTTGCTTACGAGGAGTTTTTAGTAGCAATTTGTATAAGAAGCATCGCTTCTAATGCACTCAAA
>JAFSTG010000113.1 GCA_017450605.1 Paludibacteraceae bacterium
CTACACAAACAGAAGACTATAATACTAACCTGCTTAACTTTCTCATTAAAAGAGGATATATAGATGAAAGTTATTATTACTATATAACTGACATTGAAACAGATTCTGAAGAAGAAGGACTGCTAAGTCAGAATGATAATGCATATCTTTTGTCCGTGAAAGGAATAGGTATTTCAGACGAAGACGAGATGAGTCGCCACATTGACGATCCTAAATTACTATTGAAGTTTCTGATACCGCAAGATTTTGTTGGGGATAAGATCCTAAATCTTGATCTTGTTCATGAAATTATTCAAAGCAAGGATGAAAAAAATATTGAACTACTTAAGCACAAACTTAAGTCACATAGTGATTCTGTCCTTGATTTAATAGACAGATACGCATTCCTAGAAACTGCTAACGATGGATTTATTCCGCTTGTGGCACAGCAGTATGATAATTTGTGGGCAGATGTTGAAAACAATAGTTTGTTTTCTAATGAAGCGAAGTTAAATCTGTTCAACAAATTGATGAAATATGCACCTATAAATGATTTGGAAAAACAAAATGAAGATGGACTATTAGCTGAATATTTGAGAAAATCATATTATACGAATGCATTTGATGGTGTAAAAACGGACAAGGCACGTCAGATAATTAAAAACTTTAATGTTCGTTTCTTAACTCTCGTAGACAACAGGGACACAAATAATCTACTTGATTTTATATATAACAACAACTATTACGTGCATAATAGCGAAAATATTTGGACAATACTGAAGTCATATAGTGATATCAATGTAGATAATTATGTTCATTGTATTTATACTGCAATAATAGCAGCAAATATCGAACCTTTAATTTCACAAATTAGCAAAGAAATCGATTCTTTCGTTTCTTGCTGCATACTAGCAGACGGCAATACATCAGAATCGACAGAGAGTATTACAATGATATTGAATGATAGTAATGTATCTGAAGTATCCAAGAAAAAACTTATCTCCCACAATAACACAATTTTTGAGGATGTTCAGTTTATTACTTCTGCTGAATACAAGAATGCATTATTTGAGAGTAATAAGGTTAAATCTACATTAGCAAATATTGACTATTATCTGACATATAATACGCTGACGAGTATAGATGAAACTCTTGTGAAGTATATAAATACCAATGTACAAGAGTATATAGAACAGCTAAAGGAGCAGGACTTTATTCAGGAAAACAAACGAATAATAAAATGCATGATTTCTGCAGTGGGTATTGATAGAGAAATTTGGGAGACTATTTTCTCTGAAGTGAAATATTCACAATGTTGGAGTGACCATGTCCTTGAGTTGCGAGATGAGCAAGTAAGGTATTTGGCTGATAATAAACTGCTCGTTTTTGATGTCGTATTGTTCAAGGCTGTCGGAGCTAAGTTCAAGAATATCTACATGCACCTATTGTGTAAATATCCTGCTGAAGTAGTAGAGCATTTGACAGAGTTTAACTTTACTGCGGAAGGATTAATAAATATTGCTGGGCAAAAAGATTTTGAAGGTTATAAAACCAATATCTATGCATTGATTACGACCGAGAAAATCACAAGTGAATCTATTGCAGATAGTTATCTTAATTATGTAATGGAGGATACTGCTCATCTTGATTTTGAATCGTTGAAGAAATCCTTAAGTATTACTTCTGATGATAAACTGAAGATAAAATCAGTTTCCGCTTATATGCAACAAGATTTTATGACCGACGAGAATCTTGCTATTCTACTCATCTCTATGGGGGAGCCATTCTCGCTAATAGTTAGGAACCAAGGGGATATTTTTGAATTAGACAAAAGCGCAGAAGTGTATCAGTTCTTCGAACAACTTGTTGCACATAAGTTTGCGACCCATCGTGATGCCTCAAAAAACAAGTATAAAATTTATGTATTGAAAAGGCACTAATCATAAGATTTTTCTGATGTATTTTCAATATACATATTCATTCCTTCTTCAATTTTGTCGGAATTGAACAACTCTGGCGGGAACTGCGTTATTTTGCAAGTTTCCGCCCGATATAAATATAGGATAAACAGTCTTATGGCTTCGTGATAATATCCCAAAGCTCATCGTAGTTCTTTACCACATCGTATGTTACGTGGCTATCTGAGATTGCAGCGAAGTGGCGACTGGCACATTCTATCTTCACGCTTTCTGTTCGACGGTAATCTTTAACCCAAATCGGTCATTAGAAATTTTGCCTTACATAATGTTCAGATAAGTATTCGGAACCTATGAAAATATAAGCAAAAAGTGCTAATGATTGACTCTGAATATTAAACCAACTTACATTTTGCTACTTATTTTTTCTAATGACCGTTTTGGGTTTAACCCAAATCGGTCGTTAAAAGTACATAAATCTGTGACTAAGCTCGTAGAATTTTGAAAATAAGTTGTTTATGAGATTTTTTAACCCAAATCGTCGTTAGAAATATATAATTCCGTGGTTAGGTTTTTTAAATATTGAAAATAAGCCACTTACAAAGTCGTTTTTTATAATTGCGATCATTAGAAAATTTAATTTGTAAAGTGTTTGTTATCAAACGGTTATGAAAACAGCCACGAAAATAGCCATCCTAATAACCGATTTGGGATAGGCTGTTTTTGGCGATTTATCTTATAAAAAAAGAGGACTAAAGATAGCCCTCTTTTACCGTTGCTTAAAACGGATTTTATAGCGTGTGTTTTATAGAGTTACACCATTCTTGAATATCGCAATCTCGCGGTATCCGTTCTTCTCGTTGTTTACGAGTTCCTCGCCGCTTGCAACCTTTATGATATAGTCTATGAACTTCTCCGACAGGTTCTCCATTGTCTCGCCCTGAACAAGAACGCCAGCGTTGAAGTCAATCCACTTTGGCTTGTTGTTGTATAGGTTAGAGTTTGTAGAAATCTTCATTGTTGGAACGTAAGTGCCGAATGGCGTTCCGCGGCCGGTTGTAAACAGAACCATGTGGCATCCGCATGATGCGAGGGCTGTTGCTGCAACAAGGTCGTTGCCCGGAGCAGACAGAAGGTTCAAGCCCTTGACCTCAAGACGCTCACCGTAGGCCATAACGCCGCTTACAGGACCTTTACCGCACTTCTGTGTGCAGCCGAGAGCCTTGTCCTCGAGTGTAGAGATACCGCCAGCCTTGTTGCCCGGAGATGGGTTCTCGCCAACAGGCTCGCCGTGTGAAAGGAAGTAACTCTTGAAGTCGTTAATAAGTTTAACAGTCTGGTCGAACAGTTCTGGAGTCTTGCAACGGTTCATCAGGATAGTCTCTGCGCCGAACATCTCAGGAACTTCGGTAAGAACGGTTGTTCCGCCCTGAGCCACAAGGAAGTCTGAGAATACGCCAAGAAGCGGGTTGGCTGTGATGCCCGAGAAACCGTCAGATCCGCCGCACTTCAAGCCAACGCGAAGTTCGTGCAGAGGCACATCAACGCGCTTGTCCTGCTTTGCCTTCTCGTAGAG
>JAFSTG010000114.1 GCA_017450605.1 Paludibacteraceae bacterium
TAATACGCGCACGGAAACCGTCGAACACCTCTTCGTGCTCGTTGAAGTCGGCATCCTGATACCATATCTTTATCCATTTCGGACGAGCTACATTCTCTGAAATACCGGGAAGAGAAAGACAACCCTCCGAGTAAGTACAGCTATCTTCAGAAGTTTCAATTATCTCGGGGTTGACAAATGCCATTTTAAAATCCTTGCATTCAGGATAGTCCTCTGTCAGTTCGGTTCCATCAACCACAAAGAGGCGAATACTGCGCCCTACCTGCGGAGCTGCCAAACCGCAACCATCGGCATGGGTGAGTGTTTCATACATGTCGGATATCAACTGTTTGAGGTTGGGATACGACTTGTCTATCTCTTCTGTCGGACGACGAAGCACTGACTGACCATATAAATATATAGGAAGAATCATAGGAATGAAAAAATGAAAGGTTAAAGAGTTCTCTACTGCTCAATATCAGCCATTAAATGTTAACTAATCTATTGTTTAAATAATCTTCGAGAATGATACATGCTGCTATTTTGTCAACCACGGTTTTGTCTTGTCGTTGTTTACGTTTCATACCTCCTTCTATCATTGCGCGGTGAGCAAGCACCGAGGTGAAACGTTCATCGAAAGTCTGAAGGTCAACCTGCGGAAAACGCTTGCGGAACATCCTAATGAAGGGTTCGATATAAGTATAACTCTCCGACGGTTGATTATTCATGCGGCGAGGCATACCTATCACCACTGTCTCAACCTGCTCTTTTCGGAAATACTCGTCGAGCCACGAAGGTAGTTCGGCGGTTGCGATAGTCTCAAGCGGTGATGCTATCATCTGAGCAGGATCGGTTACTGCCAATCCTGTGCGTTTCCGTCCGTAGTCGATTGCTAAAATTCGCGACATGAGATAACACGGTTAATTATTTATGTTCGTCCCAGCCGAATGGGTGAGGAGCTAACGGCAATCGTGCCAGCGGGTGGTAGTCGCCCTTAAGTCCGATAGGCACCGAGTTACGGATTTGCGAAACCATCTCAATACAAGGGCGTGCTTCGCTGATTCGGAATCCTTCGCCTGAAAGTATCTTCTGATAACTGAGAGTATGCAGTTCGGTAAAGCCCTTTGAGAACTCAAACTCGTCGCCGTCAACCGACAAGGTCCGGTATGTACGTTTCTCACCTTCTACGGCGTTGGCGGGCAGGCAGTCGGCATTTATCGACAGGAAATAGCGAACCCGAGCCTTCTCCAGATCGAGGAATCCTGCCACACGGTCGAACGACATGACATGAACAATGTTCTGACGCACCGGTCCGAATATCCACTGAAGCATATCATAGAAATGCACACCGATGTTGGTTGCTATACCTCCCGACTTATGTACATCGCCTTTCCAGCTGCTGTAATACCTCTTGCGTCGGGATGTTATATAGGTGAGGTCAACGTCATAGATTTTATCTTTCGGACCTTCGTCTATTTTCTTTTTCAGCGCGGCTATCGAGTCGTGAAGTCGCAATTGCAATATAGTATATGCCTCGTGCCCTGTTTCGTGTTCCAACTCAACGAGATTATCAATATTGTATGGATTAAGAACCAATGGTTTCTCACATATCACGTTAACGCCTAAGCGCAATCCGTAACGGATGAAGGCATCATGAGTGTAATTGGGAGTGCAGATTGATAGCCAATGCAGTTTGTCGTCGGTACGCATCTGCTTCGAGCAGAAACGGTCGAACTGTTCGTTCTCTGTAAAAAACGAGCAATTAGGGAACGAACTGTCGAGTCGTCCGACGGAATCGAACTTGTCGTATGCCACCATCAGATTGTTTTGAGTATCGGCTATTGCCTTTATATGACGTGGGGCTATATAGCCGGCGGCACCTATTAGAGCAAAATTTTTCATCATGTTATATTATTCTTGTACTTGAATTTCTACTTCATCTATATTATTCACCTCACCTGAAAGACGCAACGAATAAAGTATTGCTTCTGCCTGACGAAGCGCATTGCGTTTTTTCTGTCCGGCAGCGTATATGAAAGTTTCGGCTGTAACTACTCGCTGTTGCAGTTCGTCAAGACGAGTAATGCTTACAAACGGACCTCCCATTGCCACTCCTCCGAGCATTTTCCAGAGTCCGCGCAACTCGCCGGCGTAAGCTCCGTTGATATTCTTTGCGGCATATTGCGGAGGTATATGTTTATACTCTGTTCCTACATACGAACCCTGCATGCTGCCACTTACAAATTTGCGCATCACTTCATCGCGTTTGCCGAGCTGGTAGTCGCCTGTGAATGTTGCAGCATCGGTATAAGGATATGAATAGACTACGAGGTCGCGACGCATCGAGCCTTTGTCGTTGCACATCCACATGAAATGCAGTCCTTGGGCTACGGTGTCGAGTATCACCATATAGTCGGCCGGCACTACCATATCAGCCTGGAAATTCCTCTGTATAAGCTCACGGGCATCGAAGTTGCAGAATGTCTTGTTAAACTCACATTGCCGCTTTATCTCTTGGTCAACAAACCAAGTTCTTATAGCCGATGAGCGAACAGTCCAAAGCGAATCGAAAGCTTCGACCGATGGTGCCTGAATGATACACATTGCCTGAGGGTGGCTATACACATCGGTTTTGAACGCCACTTTGGTTTGTGTATAACGTTCGGCATTGATATCGGCAAATAGCACATTACGTGTAGGTTTAAGTATGTCGTCGAACTGCTCACGGCGCACGGTATTTACATTGAAATACGGTTCCATCTGAGGCAGACAAGGCATATCAGCCCCCATTACTTCAGTAACTGCCGCAGTTACCGACGATTCGTTTCCTACAACAAGCAGTTCGTAGATAGTGCCTGTAGCGCTTGTCAGTGTGCGACCGGTATCGCACGAACTAAATAGCACAAGCACAACAGCGAGTAATATCAGTAATCGTTTCATAGCGAATATATTTAAAATACAAATAATACAAATATTTAACCAAGAGTTGTCTAACAACCGATTTTGGGTTATGCCGTCGGTTCTACGTTCTCTTCTTTTTCTTCCTGCTGTTTTTTCAGCGGATTGCTGTATATCTCACGAGTAACAGCTCTCGACTGGAGAATGTCGAGTGCCATATACAGAGCATGCGCAAACGATAGACTCTCTGTCTTGTTTTTGCCTACAAGGTCGTAGGCTGTTCCGTGGTCGGGCGAAGTGCGTACTATAGGAAGTCCTGCCGTATAGTTAACGCCTGCCATATCAAGCGACTTGAAAGGTATCAGTCCTTGGTCGTGATACATAGCCAATACGGCATCGAAATGAGTATAACGCCCTGCCCCGAAGAAACCGTCGGCTGAATACGGACCAAAGGCAAGTACACCTTGCTCTTTCGCTTGCTCTATAGCAGGGATTATCTGTTCTTTCTCTTCCACTCCTATCAGTCCTCCATCGCCGGCATGGGGGTTGAGTGCTAACACCGCGATACGTGGAGCACGCACAAGGAAGTCGTCCTGAAGGGTACGATGCAGAAGAACGAGTTTCGAGAGCACTCGCTCTTTGGTTATCTGGTCTGGTACTTCCCGTATCGACACGTGGTTGCAAACTAAAGCCACACGCATCATGTCTGACACCATCATCATAAGCGAATCACTGCCGTTACCGAATTTAGAAGTCAGATATTCGGTATGACCTGTGTAATGGAAACTGTCAGACTGAATATTACTCTTGTTGATAGGAGCCGTAACAAGGGCATCCACCGCCTTATTCCTCATATCGGCAGTAGCCCTTTCGAGAGCACTGAACGACGCTGCCCCCCCCTCTTTGGTTGACAATCCAGGAGTGAGATTGAAGTCGTCGCCATAGCAATTGATGATATTCACTGCCCCTTGTCGGGTCTCCGACACGTTTCTTATCAGGTTAAGTTGCAAGTGGTTATACTCCTCACCTAACTGTGCAAGATACTTACGTGCAACAGAAGCGTTACCATAGATAACGGGTGAGCAAATCTCGCAGATATGTGGGTCGGCAAGTGCCTTGAGTATAATCTCATACCCCACTCCATTGGGGTCACCTGATGTGATAGCTATAACAGGCAGTCTCTGCTTACCGGTGTTTGTCGGTTGGGCGTTACGTCCATCGGTTGGACCTTGTTTGTTAATATCGTTCATAATGAATCTTATCGTATTGAAGTTTTTGCAAGTCGTAGGGCTTACGTTCTTCGTTCTTGTAGCCCAACGAGATCATGCATAAAATATTGAGTGATTCAGGAATATCGAGTTCTTGCCGTATCATCTGTTCGGCACCTTCGCGGTTATAGACCTGCACCCAGCATGCTCCCAAACCAAGGTCGGCAGCGGCAAGCAGCATGTTATGCGCTGCTATTGCTCCGTCGCACTGCCAAGTGTCGGTAAGTGATGCATCAACGACAACCACAACAGCGGCAGACGCTTGCTCAAGCATTTTGCTGCCATAGGTGCGGCAAGAGGCAAACTTGCTTAGTACCTCATGGTCGTCAACCACCACAAACTGCCATGGGTTGCATCTCTTAGACGATGGCGACATAAGGGCGGCCTGAAGAATAAGGTCGAGTTTTTCGCGCTCTATCTTCTGCTCGGTGTACTGACGCACCGACCTGCGGTTTTGCAATAGTTCGTTAAACGAGTTCATTTGTTTTCCCTGTAATTGTTTTTATCAATTCACTCTTAGCCTCATCAAGTCCTTCGGCAAGACGGCCGCCTGCTGTTGCCATCCAAGGTTGACCACCGCCACCACCTTGTATATGTTTGGCTGCAGACTTCACTAAAGCAGAAGCGTTAAGTCCCATATCGGTAAGTGGTTTAGAGAGGAACACCGAAATAGATGGTTTGCCATTGAAAGTAGTGGCAGCCACAAGAGCGAACTTCACGTCGGTGAATCGTCCGTGCAGGATAGGCAGTGTCTGACGGATAAGGTCGGGGTTCACTTCACCGTCGAACACCGAGAGTTTGAGTTCGCCGACCTGCTCTGCACGAGCAATAAGTTGTTCGCACATCTGCTGTGCTTTCTCGTTCATATAAGTCTCTACTTGCTTGCGCAGAGCTCCATTCTCCTCAATATACTTGCGCACAGCCATCATAAGGTCAGGTGCGTTATTGAACAGCGCACTCATGTCGGCAAGCAGGTCTTGCATGCGGTAGTATGCTTCATCGGCACGCTGAGCTGTTACTGCCTCTATACGTCTTACGCCGGCTGCTACCGAGGTCTCCATTATTATACGTATATGTCCGATCTTTCCGGTTGAAGCCACATGCGTACCACCACAAAGTTCCACCGACGGACCAAAACATATAACACGCACGTCGTCGCCGTATTTCTCGCCGAACAGTGCCATTGCTCCCATCTCGCGAGCTTTGGCTATTGGGGTGTGCCTGCTCTCGTCAAGAGCGAAATCAGAGCGCACCATGCGGTTTGCCACCTTCTCCACCTCGCGCAACTCTTCGGGTGTTACCTTCTGGAAATGCGAAAAGTCGAAGCGTAGCGAATCGGCTGTAACAAGCGAACCTTTCTGCTCGACATGTCGTCCGAGCACCTCGCGCAGCGCATAATGCAGAATATGCGTAGCCGAGTGGTTAGCAGCTATACGGGCACGACGTTCTTCATCAACCCGAACCGTCAGTTCACCCTCAATATCAGACGGCAGGTTCTCAACTATATGAACAGCAAGGTTATTCTCTCGTTTGGTGTCAATAACTGCCACATCGCCTATCCAACCTGTATCGCCTACCTGTCCGCCCATCTCGGCATAGAAAGGTGTTTGCTCAAGCACAAGCTGATAGAAGGCTTTATTCTTCTGCTTCACATAGCGATAGCGCAAAACACGAGTAGAGGTCTGCAAAGTGTCGTAACCTACAAACTCAGTTTCGCCCTCGCGCAATGTAACCCAATCGCCAAGGTCTAACTTCTGAGCATTGCGCGCACGCTCTTTCTGCATGAGCATCTGCTCGTTGAACTCGTCAACATTAACTGTCAGGCCACTCGACTGAAGAATAAGTTCTGTAAGGTCAAGCGGAAAACCGTAGGTGTCGTACAGGGTAAACGCATCCTTACCACTCACCTGAGTTATATGGTCGGCATGCTTTGCATTATGGTCGTTGATAGAAGAAATGATATCTTTTAGCATATCCATACCCTTGGCAAGAGTACGGAAGAAAGCCACCTCTTCTTCTTTTATAACCTTCTCGATGAGCGATTGCTGAGCCTTAAGTTCAGGATAAGCCTCACCCATATCTTCCACCAACTGAGGAACGAGTTGATAGAGGAAAGCTTGCTGGAAGTTAAGGTTGCTATAGCCATACCTCACAGCGCGGCGCAGAATGCGACGGATAACATATCCGGCTTTGGCATTAGATGGCAACTGACCATCGGTGATAGCAAAAGCTATGGTGCGGATATGGTCGGCTATAACACGAATTGCTACATCCGAATTAGCATTCTCTCCATATTTGCAGCCCGACAGTTCCTCTATCTTGTGTATCATAGGCTGGAACACATCGGTATCGTAGTTCGACCGTTTGCCCTGAATGGCTACGCAAAGACGCTCGAAGCCCATACCCGTATCGATAACCTTCAGTGGCAGAGGTTCGAGCGAGCCGTCAGCTTTACGCAAATACTGCATAAACACGATATTCCATATCTCAATCACCTGTGGGTTATCTTTGTTGATTAGTTCTCTGCCGTTTAACTGTTGGCGCTCTTCGTCGGAACGAAGGTCGATATGTATCTCAGAGCACGGACCGCAAGGACCGGTCTCGCCCATCTCCCAGAAATTGTCGTGACGAGAGCCGTTGATGATACGGTCGGCACTGACATGCTTGAGCCAGAAACCGGCAGCCTCATCATCGCGTTCAAGACCCTCTGCAGGAGAACCCTCGAAAACAGTTACGTAGAGACGCGACTTGTCGATATGTAGAACTTCGGTAAGATACTCCCAAGCCAAATCGATAGCTCCCTGTTTGAAATAATCGCCAAACGACCAGTTTCCTAACATCTCGAACATTGTGTGGTGATAGGTGTCGTTGCCTACAGCGTCCAAATCGTTATGCTTGCCGCTTACACGCAGACACTTCTGCGAATCAGCAACTCGGGGATACCGAACAGGGTCGTTGCCAAGAATTATATTTTTAAACTGGTTCATACCCGCATTGGTAAACATCAATGTGGGGTCGTCTTTAATTACCATCGGTGCCGAGGGTACTATTTTATGACCCTTACTGCTCATAAAGTCCAAAAAGGACTTGCGAATTTCTTTACTTGTCATATAATTACAATAAACTTTATTCCCTTTTTGCGCAGCGCACGCAGTGCGCCTACAATTCAACCTGCAAAAGTACAAAAAATTATACAAACACCAAAATCATTTTTTTTCAAATATTTGCAGTTTGCACAATTTGTTGTAATTTTGCGCTGCGATAAGACAAATACTGTTACTCGTACAAAACAATAAAAAACAACTCCGCTTGCCAAATGAAATTTATAGGTATAATTCCGGCTCGTTATGCGAGCAGTCGTTTCCCCGGCAAACCACTTGCCGACCTTTGCGGAAAACCGGTTATAGAACATGTTTATGAAAAAGCTTCTGCCGCACTCGACGAAGTAGTGGTGGCAACCGACGACGAGCGAATATTCCAAGCCGTGAAAGCGTTCGGAGGAAATGCAGTGATGACATCCACGTCGCACCGTTCAGGCACCGACCGTTGCGCAGAGGCATACTTTGAATACGCCAAGGAAGCAGATGTGGTTATCAATATTCAGGGCGACGAACCATTTGTCAAACCCGAACAGATAGAAGCGCTTAAGAGTTGTTTTCCTACCGACATTGCCACTCTTGTGCATCCGTTTGCTGCCGGTACAAGCTTCGAACAACTGAGCAACCCCAATATAGTAAAAGTAGTGTTTTCCGAAAGCACACGGAATGCCCTGTACTTCAGCCGTTCGGTTATACCTTATTTGCGCGACTGCATGCAATCAGAATGGAGTAAGGCACATACCTTCTTCCGTCATATAGGCATGTATGCCTACCGGACTGATATTCTCAAGCAACTATCGCGTCTCGAACAAACACCATTGGAAAAAGGAGAGTCGCTCGAACAACTCCGTTGGTTAGAAAAAGGCTACGAGATAAAAGTAGCTGTAAGCGACAGCATATCAATCGGAATCGACACTCCTGCCGACCTCGATAATGCAAGAAAAATTTTAGAGGAATAGGAAAAAACTGCTACTGCTATACAGAAAAACCACTTGTTACCATTTGACAGAAAAAACTACTTGCCGTTGTTAGCCAAGCGGCGAACTGCCCAATAGCCCACAGCCATTAAAACAAGCACAAGCGGCGAGCCTACAGGAGAATTGGGGTCACGCTGACCCGGGTCGTCTGGCGGACGAATACCCTCCTTTCGTCGTGAAGTTCCATAGCCACCGTCCGAGAATGGTTCTGTGATATTCGATTTATAACGCGCGGTGTTGGTCTGCCCATGAGGACGCTGAACACCGCCACCCTGAGAGAAGTTGGTTCGCTCGTCGCCACCCCAGGTGCTTCGCTGCATTATATCTTCAGATGGGAAATAGTTATCACCGCCGAAAGGATTTTCGGAAGGCAACATATAGTTACCACGCGTAGAAAAATTGGGTTCGTACGTCGGACTCGTTTGTCGAATATTAGGATTCACCCCATATTCATTGCTATTCTGAGCCCATGCAACCGGCGCCGACCACAACAGCAGTACTATTATAATATGGTATAACAATATGCAGTTTTTCATAGTATCACAAAATCCGACCGCAAATTTAAAAATAATTTAAATAACAACAAAACAAAATGTAAAAAAAAGTATTTTTTTTATTAAATTTTTCTTAAATATTTTGGTTATCCAAATAAAAGCGCTATCTTTGCAGCCGCTTTTGAAAAGGTATCTGTTTGGTCATAGTTGTCGGATGTCAAATCAAAAGTCTCGGGATGTAGTTCAGTCCGGTTAGAATGCCTGCTTTGGGAGCAGGAGGTCGTTGGTTCGAATCCAGTCATCCCGACATAGAAAAGCGAAACGAGCAATGCTCGTTTTGTTTTTTAGTTGTTTATTATCAAGTACTTAGATGTCAACAATTACACCAATTTTAAAATTCAGCCTAACTATCTATTTCACAATATATTAACAGGTCTTCTCTCCTGTCATGTTCCTGTCTATTTCCTGTCAAGAACGAGTAATCAGTTATATAACGCTACCGCTCAATCGATTATCTGATGTAATAACGCTTATTTATATGTATTCGACAATGCACGGATGCGTTGCACAAGTGTGGGATGCGAGTAGTAGAAGAACACAAACGCCGGATGCGGATTCGGGTTAGAAAGCGAGTTAGCCGACAGTTTCTTTAGCGCCACCACAAGCGACTGTGCCAAGCCGTTGCTGCGGGCAAAGGCATCTGCCTCGTATTCGTTTTTGCGCGACACATAGTTACCAAGCAACGACAGCAGCAGGCTAAGAGGCTCGTAAAGAATTGAGAACAAGAACATATTAACATGGAACGACGGTTCACAACCTATCGCACCGGCAAGCAGATTATAACGCAGTGCCAACCCTAAAAGTACGAACATCAGCAACTGTTGTGCTAATCCTGTCGCCATAGCTTTGGCGGTATGATTGTGGCGCGAATGCCCTATCTCGTGTGCCAGCACAGCCACTATCTCGTCGGTTGACAGTTGCTCAATGAGCGTATCGTAAAGCACAATACGACGTTTCTTACCAAAGCCGGCGAAATAAGCATTGGCATGCGTAGTACGCTTCGACGAGTCCATAACATAGATATCGGTGAGATGGAAACCAGCTTGAGCCGCTAATTTTTCTATTGCATCGCGCAACTCCCCCTGCGGCAGAGGCGTTTGTTTGTTGAACAACGGCACAATAAGCTGCGAATAAAAATAACTGACAAACACTGAAATCACGGCAACTACTGCCCAAGACACAAGCCAAAACCAGTCGGGTATGGAGTCATATACGCCTACCACAGCCGCTAACACTACACTTATCAGCAGCAGTTGTAGCAGAGTTGACTTCAGCCAGTCGAGAGTGAAGGTGGTAGGTGTTGTGGTGTTGAACCCGAATCGCTGCTCTACAACAAACGTACGATAGACGGAAATTGGAATAGATATCACCGATTCTGCCAACTCAAGCAGCGAGAAATAGCACACTGCCATCATTATATCCCGCCAAATAGGATTAACCACTTCGGAAGTTATGTCGTGTACCCAAAGGTCAATCCAACGAAAACCACCAAGATAAAGCATAAGCAACATTATCAGCAGCGAGAGTCCGTTGGTCAGCCAGCTCAGTTGGCGGTTGACCTTAGCATAACTAACTTGCTTTGAGTGCCGTTCCTCGTTATAGATATCACAAATCTCTTCAGGTATAGGCAGGTGCTCGTAAGAAGCGTTGAGCACCGATAGCACTCTGCCCAATACAAAATCGAGCACCAAAATGGCGGTTATAACATATAGCATAAATAGGGATATTACTGATTATAGAACGAATTGGTCGCAAAATTATTATAATTTTTCCACTTGAGCAAGATATTTGTAAAAGTTAAATAAAAGCACTAACTTTGCCGCATGGATTAAGCAGGTTATTATGAAAGTCGGAACAAAGAACATACTACTGAGCATATTAGCAGTTGCTATTCTGCTTGTTATCGGCATTGCTGCCGACCAATACTATTGTCTTGCAGTTTGTAACATCGAGAGTCGGGATGGCGAAACTCATTATGTCTATATACCAAAAAATTGTCCGATAGATTCGGTTGAAAGCATAATAAGTAATGACTTTGAGATTCTATCGCCTCTTAATTTCCGCCTGCATTGCCGTCTTCTCAAGTGGCAGCATCCACTAAGTGGAGCATATACCATAGGCAAGCGCGAGGGCGACCTCAGCGTTATACGCCGGCTGCGCAACGGCGAGCAGACACCCGTGAAGATATCGTTTAAGAATGTGCGCACCAAAGCCATGCTTTCGCGTACTATATCTTCGCAACTGATGCTCGACTCGGCAGATATCGCTTCCCGACTCGACTCACTGCCTTACATGGAGCAGTTCGCGCTTAACGAGCAGACTGCCGTTTGCATGTTCATCCCCGACACTTACGAGATGTTTTGGAATATCTCACCCGACGGCTTATTCCAAAAGATGTATCAGAACTATACATCTTTCTGGGATGCGAAACGTCGCAGGCAAGCTGCTGCAATGGGGCTTACCCCCACCGAGGTTATCACACTTGCATCGATAGTGGAAAGCGAGACGTTTCGCGAATTCGAAAAACCGATAGTGGCAGGGCTATATTATAACCGCCTTCGCAAAGGTATGCGCCTGCAAGCCGACCCTACAGTTATATTTGCCATGCAAGATTTCACTATCAGGCGAGTAACCAACCAACATTTGAAAATCGACTCGCCATATAACACTTATAAGTATGCAGGATTACCGCCCGGTCCTATTCGTACGCCGTATGCCACAACTATCAATGCCGTGCTTAACTACGACCATAACAACTACCTTTATATGTGCGCCAATGCCGACTTCTCGATGACGCATAAGTTTGCCACCAACTACCACGAGCACCTGCGCAACGCCCGGGAATATCAACGCGAACTAAACAAGAGAGGAGTTAAGTAGGTCATTTCTTATTTCTTGTTTCTTATTCAACTTTTTTCTCCCACGGATTGTACGGATTCTTTTCAGCATTAAAACATTAAAACATTCACCATTCACTTTTCCCATGCATTTTTTCAAGAGCAATATATTATTTTATAGTCTTACTCTATTATTTATAGCGGCACTGGCGGTGTTGCTGTGTGTATTCGATAAGGGTGGTCTGCACCTATGGCTCAACACTTATCACACTTTGTGGCTCGACTATACAATGCGTTATTTCACTCTCATTGCCGACTACGGAGTATATGTTGTTGCTCTTGGTCTGATGTTCTACAAAGCCGGTTCTGCCGTTACTGTTGCAGCATGTAATTTTCTTTCATCGTTGTTCACGCAGATAATAAAACATGCTGTTGGGGCATTGCGTCCGGCAACATGGTTCGCTGAAAACATGCCCGACGTTCAACTTCAGTTTATTGACGGCGTGCATATTCACTTCTACAACTCTTTCCCATCCGGGCACACCACAGCCTTCTTTGCTCTTGCCATTGCGCTATGCTACGTGGTGAGTACAAGCCGCCTCGGCACCAACAAAAAAAGAGCATGGCAATGCATACTCTTTTTAGTTGCCGCCATCGGCGGCTATAGCCGTATTTACTTAAGTCAGCATTTTGCTGCCGATGTGCTTGCAGGTTGCCTCGTCGGCACCATAGTCTCGTCAGCAGTTATTTTTTTGATAGAAACTTATCGTATCGATGAATACGAATGGTGGTCTTGGCATATTTCAACTGCCACACATTGAAAAGTACTATCACTGCGAAAGTTATCACTCCAGCTATAACATACCCGACCCATCTATATTCAGGTGCCAAGTTAAATCCTTCCGGTGCAATCACTATATAGCTTACACTCACCATTGTCATAAACACAGCCGGTAGCATTGCTATCAGATAGCCATAACCATACTTGCTTCCTAAAGGCTGCTTGCACTCCTGACGATAGAGGAACACGGTGCCTGCCCAAAGGGTGAACACGGCAAGTGTCTGGTTGGTCCATGCGAAATAACGCCAAACTATATTGAAATCGACAAACAGCATTCCAAACACGGCAAGGAACAGAGGCAAGGCTATTATGAGGCGGTTGCGAATAGGCTTCTGGTCAAGGTGCATGAAGTCGGCCACTATCAGGCGGGCAGAGCGCAGCGCTGTATCGCCGCTTGTTATAGGTGCGGCAATAACTCCGATGATGGCCAATATGCCGCCCACCACTCCTAACCACGAGCGGCTTACGCGGTCGATAACCAAAGCAGCGATATTCTCACCCGGATGTTCTGCGGCGAACTGCTGCAAAGCGTCGATACCATACAGCCCGCGTTCGGGGTCGGCAAAGAAACTACCGGCGGCAGCAGCCCAGATAAGTGCAAGAATGCCTTCTGCCACCATTGCTCCGTAAAAGATATGGCGCCCTTGACGCTCGTTGGTCAGGCAACGCGCCATTAGCGGCGATTGTGTGCCATGAAATCCGCTGATAGCACCACAGGCAATACTAACGAACATCATCGGGAACAAAGGTAATCCGTTTGTTTGGCGGTTATGCAGTCCGTCGGTCAGTTCGGGCATAGCATCGGAATGCCATCCAAGCATCACCACCATAATACCCAAACCCATAAAGAGGAGTATGCCACCAAACA
>JAFSTG010000115.1 GCA_017450605.1 Paludibacteraceae bacterium
CAATATATCGAAACCTGCACAAGCAATAGGTAACAATCCGACTGGCGATAAAACCGAGAATCTGCCACCTATATTATCTTCAATGACATAGGTCTTATACCCTTCTTGTGTGGCGAGTGTGCGGAGTGCTCCTTTTCTGCGGTCGGTAATGCAAACTATAAGTTCACGGGCAGCCTCTTTGCCCACTTGTTCTTCTAATTGTGTCTTAAGCAGACGGAAGGCCAAGGCTGGTTCGGTGGTGGTACCCGATTTTGAAATGGAAACGATACCGAACTTCTTGTCTTTCAGGAATTGTTGCAACTCGTAAAGATAATCTTCACTTATATTCTGACCGGCATACACAATTGCCGGGCCATTATGCTTATATGCTGCAAACGAGTCAGACAGAGCTTCAATCACAGCTTTAGCACCAAGATAACTACCTCCGATACCTATGCATACTATTACTTCGCAACGACTTCTGAGTAAGTTGGCCGTGGCTTGAATATCACCGAGTTCAGGAACAATATCGGTGGGAAGATTGAGCCATCCGAGAAAATCATTACCTCTGCCTGTGCCTTCGGCTAACAATTTATTGGCGTCTTTAACAAGCGGTTTGTAAACTTCAATATCTGACGCATTGACAGCACCGAAAATTTTCGAAATGTCGATTTTAATATCCATGTTTTCTTATTTTTTGCAATTATGTTATAATTATCTCAACTTAATTATCTCAACTTAGTTGCGAGATTTTGTATTTCAAGTGTGGGTGAGTGGAATTTGTAGAGGATGTTGAATACTGCATCCACAATGGGCAAATCAACTTTATAGCGCTCGTTGAACTCGTGAATACATTTTGTTCCGTAATATCCTTCTGCTATCATCTCCATTTCAAACTGTGCCGTTTTTACGCTATATCCTCTTCCTATCATAGTACCAAACTGGCGGTTGCGCGAGAACTTTGAGTAGGCAGTAACAAGTAAATCACCTAAATAAGCCGAATGGTCGATATCCCGTTGAAGAGGATTAGTTGCATTGGCAAAACGCTTCATCTCCTGAATTGCATTCGACAGCAACACTGATTGAAAATTGTCGCCGTATTTCAAACCATAGCATATTCCTGCAGCTATAGCGTATATGTTTTTCATTACTGAACAATATTCGAGTCCTATAATATCGTCGCTTGTTGTGGTTTTAACGTAAGGAGTCTCAAAATATTGAGCTAATTGCTTGGCGCGTTCGAGATTGGTGCAACCGATAGTCAGGTAAGATAGCCGCTCGTAAGCTACTTCTTCGGCATGGCACGGACCGGCTATCACGCCTAAGTTCTCAATCGGAATATCGTATTTGATGTGAAGATAGTCGGTAACTACCATGTTTTCATCGGGTACCATACCCTTGATAGCACTTACTATTACCTTACGTTTCATGCTCCGATGAAGGCGTTTGAGGTGCTGCTTCATGAACGGAGACGGAACAGCAAGTACCAAAATGTCAGAATCGCGCACTACGGCGTTGATATCTGAAGTGAAATTTATACGTTGAACGTCGAATTTCGTAGCAGTTAGGTAGTCGGGATTGCGACCTTGAATTTTAAATTCGTCAATCTGATCTTGTCGGCGCATGTACCAATTAAGAGTATCGACATTGTCGAGAATCATCTTTGCCAATGCAGTAGGCCAACTGCCACCTCCCATAACTGCTATTTGAGGTTTATTGGGTGTCATATTTTATATATTTGACAAATAACGCTGCAAATTTACAGAAATATTCTTAAATATGCAAAACTACTTTTTCTTTTCTAATCGCTTTTGATAGTTAGTTTTCTGGTTTCATTTGCGGGAAAAGCAGAACTTCTTGTATGGTTGTCTTTCCCGTCATGAGCATCACGAGACGGTCAATACCGATACCGATGCCAGAAGTGGGTGGCATGCCATATTCCAATGCTCGCATGAAATCATGGTCGATAATCATCGCTTCGTCGTCGCCTTTGTCAGCAAGTCGCATTTGCTCTACAAAACGTTGATATTGGTCAATAGGATCGTTCAATTCAGAATAGGCGTTGGCAAGCTCTTTGCCATTAACCATAAGTTCGAAACGTTCAGTCAGCCCGGGCTTTGTGCGGTGCATCTTTGTCAGTGGCGACATCTCAACTGGGTAGTCGGTGATGAAAGTCGGCTGAGTGAAGTCGCCTTCACAGAACTCGCCGAATATCTCGTCGATCATCTTTCCTTTACCCCAGCTGCTTTCTGTCTCGAGGTGAAGAGCCTTGCATATTTCGCGTATTTCATCTTCATTTTTATTGCTAAGGTCGTAGCCTGTTTTCTCTTTTATGGCATCAAGTATGGGTAACCGACGATAAGGAGCCTTAAAACTGATAGTCTTGCCATCAATTATGCTCTCTGATGAACCGTTAACGGCGATACATATCTTCTCAAGCAGTTGTTCGGTGAACAACATCATCCAGTTGTAATCTTTGTACTGGACGTATAGTTCCATGCATGTAAATTCTGGATTGTGAGTACGATCCATTCCTTCGTTGCGGAAATTCTTTCCAATCTCATATACTCCCTCGAATCCACCTACAATCAGTCGTTTGAGATACAACTCAGTTGCTATACGCATATACATATCAATGTCAAGAGCATTAAAATGAGTAATGAATGGTCGTGCCGATGCACCACCTGCAATCGACTGCAGGGTAGGTGTTTCCACTTCGGTGTAGCCTGCTTGGTCTAAGCATGCACGCATTGTTCTGAGTACGGTTGCGCGCTTGAGGAAGGTGTCTTTTACCCCTTCGTTAACCACAAGGTCAACATAACGTTGGCGATAGCGAAGTTCCGGATTATCGAACTTGTCGTATGCCACACCATCGCGATATTTAACAATAGGAAGTACACGAAGCGATTTGGCAAGCACAGTGAGATGTTTGGCATGAACACTGACGGCTCCTGTTTGAGTTTTGAAAACAAAACCTTCAATACCGATGAAATCACCTATATCAAGCAACTTTTTGAACACGATATTGTACATTTCGGGTTGCTCGTCGGTGTTGATATCATCGCGACTTACATATACTTGTAATCTGCCTTTCGAGTCTTGAATCTCAACAAACGAAGCCTTGCCCATTATGCGACGCGACATCAAGCGACCTGCAATGCTGACATTCCATGGCTCCACTTGCAACTCTGTGCCTTCATTATCGTTCTTGAGAGCCGCTTCTTTTTCAGCATATTGTTCTTTTATATCGGTTGAATATGAGGTTACTACGTATTCTTCAGCGGGGTAGGGGTTGATTCCCATGTCACGCATTGTTTGCAGACTTTGGCGTCTTACTACTTCTTGTTCTGATAATTCCATCTTTTTGATAGTTAAAATGTTATTTTATGTGTTTCTTATTTGTGCCGTGTTTTTCTGAGGCATCGTACATATATATGATACCACTATTTACTCTTCTAATAATGCTGACGATAGTCCGTCGGCTGCTTGCAACAGGCTCAATAGCGGACATTGAGTTTTGGCTTCGTTGATGTTGCTTTTGGCTTCCGCACTCTGAAATGGTAAGTCCCATGCCGACATGTGCCAGCGAATGGCAAGCATCTCATCGCGCGTGAGATGCAACCCCAAACGCAATAGTCTTATAACCGACTTCTCACCATGGCCGAACGGAAAATCGGAATAATCGGGTGTGTAAGTCTCGTACGTTTCCCATTCGTTGCGAATGTTCTTGCGATATCGCGTGGCTTTTTGGTAGATATCAGCTTTACAAATATCGTGTAGCAACGTAACAATAATAATTGAATCTTCGGGCAGATACTCTTCTAAGGACGGGTCAAGAGTTAGCAAGTCTTCGCGAATCATGCATGCTATTTTATAAACTCTCAGGCAGTGCCACATCAGCCCGCCATCGTAGTTGCTATGAAATGCTGTAGAAGCCGGAGCTATGAAAAAATCGCTACTTAAAAGATATGTAATAACCTCGTCTATTCCGTCTCGCCCGGTAGAACGGAGTAACGACTCGAATTTGTTTCGCATCTTTTGCAGCAAATCGCTTTTGTTCTGTTTTGCTGCCTTATCATCGCTAATCGCAGGTTTTATGGGCGAAGAAGGTATATGGCTTTTAGATGGTTTTTTGTCGAGGAATCGAGAATTAACGTAATTGTCAGAATTGTATTCAACTATTGACGCGTTATTATCGAACAACGAGGGCATACTCTGACCATAACCTGAAGGCTTATTATTAAACGTTGTGTTGTCCATAAGTATAATATTTGCAAAATCGCCGCAAATTTACGTTTTTTTTATTACATTTACAAATAAAAGTTTATATCTATTCTTTCATTGAAGGTAAACTAATAATCGGTGATTTTTTTAGAAGTGCCCTAAACATTATTATATTTGCCAATAAACACGTTAAATCGACTAATTATCTTGCACATTCATAAAATTATTGTACCTTTGCAGCGGATATGGAATAGTTTAAGTATCAATGTTCGGCACATGTGTGCCAACATGTTTCATGTGCTTCAACCAGTGAAGTATTCATTAGCACGCATTTATCACCCTAAGTTACTAACATTCACTAACCAATATTCAATATTATGCGCTCTGTTAATTACATTATCTGTTTATGTGCCATATTCTTTCTTGGGGCATGCAATAAGAAAACCATTCAAATTCACGGTCATATCGACCCTGTTTTAGATTTGAATGGTCGTGTCGTAGAACTTGTAATGTCAGATGGTGATGAAGAACGTAACTTTTATACTCAGATTGAGGATAACAAATTCTCTTTCAAAAAACATTTTAAAAACGAACATCTGGCAGTTCTAAGTATCGACGATTTCGGCGATTTTACTATTTGTGTTGAGCATGGCAAGGTTGATTTGACGTACTTCCCGATTGATAGCATTTCGTTGCTTGATAATGAAAATACAGCGATGGTGAGTATGCTGGGAACTCCAAACAACAATATTATAAACACTTACAATTCGCTCGAATATAACGCATTTTCGCAAATTGCGGCTGCATCGTCGGATGAGCAAGTGTCGGCAATTATGGCCCGTTGGGTGGAGCAGTCGTATAACTTGGTAATAGATAATGTTAATAGCATAGGTGCTGCATATATTATAACATATATCTATTCATATCTGACGACGCCGCAAAAAGATATTATCTTTCGACAACTTGACCTTGGTTCATTCTCCGACTCTAAGATGTGCGATATGCTTTCTACACTTGTCGATTATTATCACGCCGAAAAGCAGTCGGCTGTCGGACAGAGGTTCTTAGATTTTGAGGTCGTTAATCGAAATTCAGAGGTTCATAAAATCTCGGAATATATTGGCAAAACAGATTATGTGCTAATCGACTTTTGGGCTACTTGGTGTGCTCCTTGTCTGCGCCTTATGCCATCGCTTGGACTGTTACACAATAAATATAATAGTAGCCGACAACTTCAGGTGATAAGCGTATCACTCGACGATTCGTCGGAAGAGTGGAGTGAATTTCTAAGTTCGAATAGTGAATACGATTGGCTGCAGTTTTTCCCACTATCAGATTCAATACCTCTTAAATATGCGGTAACATCTATTCCAAACACCATATTAATAGATAAAAACGGTATAATTGTGGCTAAAAATCCGGATATGGATAGCCTCGAAGTTTTTTTTAAGTGATTTTTTTGAAAAAAAATACATAAAGTTTTGCAGATTAAAAAAAAAAGAGTACTTTTGCGGCGATTTCGCGAAAAAAAGCAGGTTGAATATATGCAGAAGAGTAATTGATTGCGAAATAAATGGATTTTTATACCTTATTCATTCTGTTCGACTTTTTTACTTTTATTTATATTATAAACTATAAATTTTTATTTATTATGACAAAAGCTGAATTAGTAAATCAAATCGCAGCACAGACCGGTTACGACAAAACCACAGTGCTCAATGTAGTTGAAGCTGTAATGAGCAACGTAAAAGGCTCGTTGGCAAAGAAAGAGAACGTTTATCTTCGTGGATTTGGTACATTCTTGATTAAGACTCGTGCTACCAAAGTTGCTCGCAACATCTCGAAGAACACAACTATCATCGTTCCTGAGCATAACATTCCTGCTTTCAAGCCTTCAAAGGAATTTGTCAATAACATTAAATAATTATTGAAAAAATGCCAAACGGTAAGAAGCATAAGAGACATAAGATGTCCACTCACAAACGTAAAAAACGTTTGCGCAAGAATCGTCATAAGCATAAGTAAACGACGATTATTCTGACAGAAAACAAACTCTGCAAATGTGGAGTTTGTTTTCCGTGTATTATTAACTCTTGTCTGAATCGCTGGTGCTATACTTTGGGCGCAAGGTGGCATGATTCGGATGTAATTATTTGACATACAATAGTGAAAAGCGAATTGATAGTTGATGTCCAACCACAGGAAATCTCTATTGCTCTGCTTGAAAATGATCGCTTAGAGGAGTTTACACGCGAGAAACGCGAGTTTAATTTTTCGGTAGGCAATATCTATTATGGCAGAGTGAGAAAACTGATGCCCGCACTAAATGCTGCATTTGTGGATGTCGGACACGAAAAAGATGCTTTTCTTCACTATTTAGATTTAGGTTCACAATTTCTTTCTCTCAAGCAATTCACCTCACAGGTCGTTTCCAATCGGCAACTCAAGCCACAGACTATCAAGCAAACAATGCTCCCTGAAGTGGGTAAAGAAGGGCAGATTAACGATGTGCTAAGCGTAGGCGATATGATTTTGGTTCAGGTTTCGAAAGAGCCTATCAACACCAAAGGACCGCGTCTTACAGCCGAGATATCTCTTGCCGGCAGAAACTTAGTACTCATACCTTTTGCCGATAAGGTTATGGTTTCGAGTAAGATAAAGAAAGAGTCTGAACGTTCGCGATTGAAGCAGTTAGTGCAGTCAATCAAACCCAAAGGTTTTGGTGTTATTGTTCGTACAGTAGCCGAAGACAAACGCGTTGCAGAACTCGACAACGAAATGAGACTGCTATTAAAACGCTGGGAAGATTCGCTTCTACGTCTGCAGAAAAAGACGGAAGTGTCGCTCATAACCGAGGAAATAGGTCGAACAATCGGTATTATTCGTGATATCTTTAATCCTTCGTTCGAGAGCATTGCTATCAACGACGAAGATATATATGCTGAAGTCCGCCAATATATCGAACTTATTGCTCCAGAAAAAGTAGATATTGTACACTACTACAACGGCGATGTCCCTGTTTTCGACTATTATCAGGTAACAAGGCAAATGAAGACCGGACTCGGACGTACTGTCGGTTTTAAACATGGTGGCTATCTGATTATTGAAAAGACCGAAGCATTGTTTTCTATAGATGTGAACAGCGGAAGCAAGAAATTGTATGATGATCAAGAGCAGAATGCCTTTGGTTTTAACATGCTCGCAGCCGACGAGATTGCTCATCAACTTCGTTTGCGAGATATCGGAGGAATCATCATTATCGATTTCATCGATATGGATTCCAAAGAAAACCAACAGGCTCTTTACGACCACATGCGCGAACTGATGTCGCGCGATAGAGCTAAGCATAATGTGCTTGCTCTTACTAAGTTCGGACTAATGCAGATAACACGCCAACGTGTGCGCCCCGCTGTTGATGTTGATATACGCGAAGTTTGTCCGACTTGTATGGGGAAGGGTAAAATTCAGTCTTCTGTATTGTTTACCGATACACTTGAGGAGCAGATAGAAGTATTCTATTCACATTTCGGTAAGAATATGCGACTGCATGTACATCCCTTTGTGTATGCTTATGCAGCGCAAGGTTTATTTAAAAGTTTGAAGTTTCGATGGTGGAGGATGTTCCGCGTCAAACTTGTTCCTAATCAGTCGCTCGGTATGTTGCAATTCGAGTTCTTCGACAAAAAACGTCAGAAACTGCAACTACCTAAACAAGAAGAAATCAATACCTAAAGAACCTATTTCTAATCATAGAAAATTAAGGCGTCGTACACCAAAAGCTGAGAGCGTGGCTCTCGGCTTTTTTTATGTAGCATCTGCAGCAGGGGTATTGAGTGGCAAGTAGCTGCAAGTTTGTTACACGTAGAGATGTGAAGGCAATATTGTGTATGGAGCTAAACCAATTTTATTTGGAAAAGAGATTGTGATATCAAAAAAAAATAGTAATTTTGCATGCTATTGCCATACCAAACTAAGACGCATGGCTAAATATAGCTGAAAACTATTTTCTAACAATATTTTAGTATGAAAGCATTTATATTTCCGGGACAGGGTTCGCAATTTGCCGGCATGGCAAAAGACCTTTACGACGTATTCCCTGTCGCTCACGACATGATTGAGCAGGCTAACGACATTTTAGGCTACCGTATTTCCGATCTGATGTTTGGCGATTCTAATGAGGCATTACTACAAACTCAGGTTACACAGCCCGCTGTTTTTATTCATTCGGTAGTAGCCGCTGCTGTTCAAACTATCGATGCACCCGATATGGTTGCAGGACACTCGCTTGGTGAGTATAGTGCCCTTGTGGCATGTGGTGCATTGCGTTTCGAGGATGCTCTTCGGTTAGTTGACAAACGTGCACGTGCGATGCAGAAAGCTTGCGAACTACGCGAATCAACAATGGCTGCAGTACTTGGTTTGCCTGACGACGTTATCGATGAAGTATGCGACCATGTAAAAGGTGAGATAGTGGTTGCAGCTAATTTCAACTGCCCGGGACAAGTAGTTATTTCAGGTACAATAGAAGGAGTGGAGAAGGCTTGCGAACTTCTCAAAGCCAAAGGCGCTAAGCGTGCACTGAGACTGAATGTGCGAGGCGCGTTCCATTCGCCACTTATGCAACCTGCAGCTGATGAACTCAAACAGGCTATTCTTGAAACTCAATTCTCGAAACCTATTTGTCCCGTTTACCAGAACGTGAACGCCTATCCTCAGTCTGACCCACAAGCCATTAAAGCCAATCTGCTTGCGCAACTAACGGCTCCAGTGCGATGGACACAAACAGTTAAGAATATGATTCTTGATGGTGCCACCGAGTTCCACGAGTTTGGACCCGGAGCAGTGCTGCAAGGCCTGGTACGTAAAATCGACCCCTCAGTTCAGGTATTCGGCTATAATCAGGCATAAAACAAGAATAAACAATTAAAACAATATAAAATATGTACAGAACAGTTACTTGCGGCGAACTACGTATCGCTGATGTTAATAAAGAAGTGGTTCTTGCCGGTTGGGTGCAGCGCATCCGCAAGATGGGAGGTATGACGTTTATCGACTTACGCGATAGATATGGAATCACCCAGTTGGCTTTCGAACAAGGCAACGAATCGCAAACTGCATTATTCGAGCAGGCCGGCAAACTTGGGCGCGAATATGTTGTTCAGGCAACGGGAGTTGTTAAAGAACGTTACTCGAAAAACGACCAACTTTCTACCGGTGATATAGAGATAGAGGTAACAAAACTTGTAGTTCTTAATCCGGCTATCGTTCCGCCTTTCACCATCGAAGACGAAACCGATGGGGGCGATGATATCCGTATGAAATATAGATATCTTGATTTACGCCGTTCTGTCGTGCGAAGAAATCTCGAACTCCGCCATCGCATGGCATTCGAGGTACGCTCGTATCTCGACAAGCATGGTTTTCTTGAGGTGGAAACACCGGTGCTTGTTAATTCAACACCCGAGGGAGCACGCGATTTCGTAGTGCCATCGCGAATGAATCCAGGGCAGTTCTATGCGCTTCCGCAGTCGCCACAAACGCTTAAGCAGTTGCTCATGGTGAGCGGTTTCGACAGGTATTTCCAGATTGTTAAATGTTTCCGTGACGAGGACCTGCGTGCCGACCGACAGCCTGAATTTACACAAATCGACTGTGAGATGTCGTTTGTTGAACAGGAGGATATTCTGCAAATGTTCGAGGGTATGACACGCCATCTGTTCAAAACAATTAAGGGTATCAACTTGCCTGCTCTTCCGCGCATGTCGTGGCATGATGCAATGAAGTATTATGGTTCTGATAAACCTGATACACGTTTCGATATGCGTTTTGTCGAACTTATGGATGTGCTTAAAGGCTACGGTTTCTCGGTGTTCGATAATGCCGCTTATATAGGTGGTATATGCGCTAAGGGTGCTGCTGTTTACACACGTAAGCAAATCGACCAATTAACCGATTTCGTCCGTCGTCCGCAGATAGGAGCCAAAGGTTTGGTTTATGCACGTATTGAAGCCGATGGTACTGTAAGGTCGAGTGTTGATAAGTTCTACACACAAGACCAACTCGCTGCTCTCAAAAATGCAATGTCTGCCGAACCGGGCGACCTTATTCTTATTCTTTCTGGTGATGATGCCGACAAGACGCGTAAGCAACTTTCGGAGTTGCGTCTTGAGATGGGAAGCCAACTCGGACTACGCGATAAGAATAAATATTCGTGTCTTTGGGTTGTTGACTTCCCCATGTATGAGTGGTCTGACGAAGAACAACGACTAATGGCAATGCACCATCCGTTTACTTCGCCCAAACCTGAAGATATCCCATTGCTCGACACCGACCCCGCCAAAGTGCGTGCTAATGCTTACGATATGGTAATCAATGGAGTGGAAGTTGGAGGCGGCTCTATTCGTATTCACGATGCTAAACTTCAGGAGAAAGTGTTCGAAATTCTTGGTTTTACACCGGAGCAAGCTCAAACTAAGTTCGGTTTCCTTATGAATGCATTCAAGTATGGTGCTCCTCCTCACGGAGGTCTGGCATACGGGCTCGACCGTTTTGTATCGTTGTTTGCAGGACTCGATTCTATTCGCGACTGCATAGCTTTCCCGAAGAATAATCAAGGGCGCGATGTGATGCTTGGTGCTCCGGGGGTAATCGACCAAGTGCAACTCGACGAATTGCAACTTAAGGTAGAGAAGAAAAATTGATTTTCAAAAATAACTAAATACTTATAATTATGCTTGGATTTATTATCAATTTATTAATCACGGCGCTTGTTGTTTTTCTTTGCGCCAAATTTATGAGTGGTATTTCAGTTAATGGTTATGGACAAGCTTGTCTTGTAGCCCTTGTGCTTGCTGTACTAAATGCTTTGGCAAGTTGGCTTCTTGGTATGCTTGGTATTCCTTCGTGGGGTAGCGGTTTGATAGCTTTCGCTATCAATATGTGTATCAATGCAGGTCTTATCATGCTTGCCGACAAGATGCTTGCCGGCTTCAAGGTTGACGGTTTCAAATGGGCTATTTGCCTTGCTGTTATCTGCGCATTGGTAAGTTCGGTTCTCGGAGGTGTTATTTAATACTGAACATCCATCGTAAAAGTTAATAAAAAAAGCGGCAATTGCCGCTTTTTTTATTCAATTGTATTTACCTGGGTGGTGAAATATTCGTCAAGAAGCCGGTTGGCAGCCGTAAACGATGAGACCTCATTTGCCAAAACTTTCCGCTCAGCCTCCTCTATCAAAGGAGCGAAATGCTCGCAATTGTAAAAGTTACCCAGCAGTTGCGAGTTAATGGTTTCGTACATCCAATATTTAGCTTGCTCTGTGCGATGACGGTTGAAAAAACCGTTACGTTTGGTAAAAATTATATAGTCTTCAACCATTTTCCATACGTCTGTTATGCCTGTTCCTTCAATCGACGAACAAGTCTTTACATCAGGTTTCCAGCCCGACTGAGTGGGAGGAAAAAGAGCAAGTGCGTTGCGGAACTGCGTTCTTGCTACTTCGGCTTTCTCACGATTATTACCATCGCATTTGTTGATAGCAATGCCGTCGGCCATTTCCATTATTCCACGCTTAATTCCTTGCAGTTCATCGCCTGTTCCTGTTACTTGCAAGAGGAGGAAGAAGTCAACCATCGAGTGCGCTGCCGTCTCACTCTGACCAACGCCTACCGTCTCAACAAAAATTGTATTGAAGCCTGCTGCTTCGCATAGCACTATTGTTTCTCTTGTTTTGCGTGCCACTCCTCCAAGCGAACCTGCTGACGGACTGGGACGAATAAAGGCACTCTTTGAGGCTGACAATTCCGTCATACGGGTTTTGTCGCCTAATATACTGCCTTTGGTGCGCTCTGAACTGGGGTCGATAGCAAGAACAGCTAATTTCTTTCCTTGTCTGACAAGTTCGGTACCTAAACTTTCTATAAAGGTTGATTTGCCTGCACCCGGAACGCCGGTGATTCCTAACCGTATTGACTTGCCCGCGTGCGGCAGACACAGTTCAATAACTTTCTGAGCTATTACTTGGTCGGAAGGCAAACTGCTCTCCACAAGGGTTACGGCCTGACCTAATATTGAAATGTCGCCGTTGAGTATGCCATGATAGTATTCTTCTGGAGATAGTGTTCGACGCTTGCGCCTGAAAGTAGAGTAGGGATTAACAGATGGTGGACTAATCACTCCTTCATTAACCGTCAGACCGGCATATTCTGCTGAGTTTTCGGGATGTTGCATAGTTGTGTTTGCTGTTATAATTATAGAGCCATAGCACTAACTATGGCTCTATAAATGGTGTTATTTGATGATTTTATTATTTATTCTACAGTCCATACAACTGATACTACTACAATCGGGTTCTTCGGATCATTAGTTATCAGTTCTATCTGACGGAGGTAAGCTCCTTTTTGCTCGATGGTATTGATAACATCGATTTTCAAATCGGTTGTCTTACCGCTTTTTACTGTGAGTTTTCCTACCGAAGCTCTCACGTCGTTGCTGTGTTTCGAGTTAACTCGACGGATAATCAACGGCTGGATACCCGCATTTTTCAATGTTATGCTTTTCTTAACGCGCTGACCGGCCTTCAGTGTGCCTAAGTTAAGTTCTTTATCTATAACAATTATAGGAGATACTTGCAAATCCTCGGCTGTCAGTTTGGTAAAGTCTTCTTTTACATCGGCGTTAACTTCTATCTTGTATTCGTCGGTTTGCTCCTTTTTACCATTAACTACTACATATACAGGATATTTCTGCTCACCCCATACGTTTGTAGCTTTGGTGTCGAACAAGATGTTAATCATGCCTGACTCGTTAGGCTTAAGAGTTTCCAATGTGGCTTGAGCGGTAACACAAGCATTAGTGCTATATACCGACACAGTCATATCTTCTGTTGTGAGGTTGGCATACTCAATTTGTACCGTTTGTGTATTGCCCTTCATAATCGGCATGAAATTAGCCTGTTTGGTCTTAACACTCAACTCGCCGATTTTGAAACTATATTTGTTTACCGGTTTAGCTTGTTTGGGTATCACTTCACCTTTAATCGACAATTTTACGGTAGCAGGCTCGGCATCGCTTGTAACTGTGATAGTCTTTGAGAATCGACCGGGACGACCATTAGGGTTGTATGTTACTGTGATATGACCGGTTTGACCGGGAGCAATAGGCTCGCGAGACCAATCAGGAGTTGTGCAACCGCATGAGGCACGAACATTTTTAAGTGCTAATGCTTTTGCACCGTCGTTGGTAAACTCGAAAACGTAGGAAACTCTGCCACCGTCTTCTCTAATCTTTCCAAAATCGTGCTCAGTCTCCTTGAAGGTGATAACTGCATTTTGTGCCATTGCCATAAATGAGGTAAGCAATAAAGCACTGATAAATAATGTTTTTTTCATTGTTTTTATAGTTTTATTTTGTTACATTTCTTGTCTTAAAATTTAATATCAAATTCTGTACCAAACAGGAATTTATTCTTGTTATTTCTCAACTATTTCTAACTCGCTATCGGTATCTTTTTGTTGCGACTTAAGTCTGCGTACCGAGTTAATCTCTGCTATCTTTCCTATCTCATTGCATAGCAGACTAATTTCTTCACGGTCGAACACATGAAGCTGAAGGGTTCCGTTAAATATTCCGTCGTTCGACGATATATGCATTTCTTTGAGGTTGCATTTGAAGTGATTGCTTATTATTTCCAGTACTTTGATAAGAACACCGGTGTGGTCGATTCCTTGCACTTCGATGGTCTCAATAAATGTTTGCGTCCTATGAGTGCGCCATTCTGCGGTGCACAGCACTTTGCCATAGTTCGATTTTATCTTGTCAGCATTCTCACAATCAATCTTATGCACTATGTACATGCCGTTCTGATCGCGATATGCAAACACATCATCGCCGGGGATAGGGTGGCAACATGGTGCTAACCGGTATTCGATGTCCCGGTTAAAATCGGTAAGTATAATGTGCTTTGGACGTTGCTTAATTATATTTTCTGTATTTTGCTTATCTTCTGCCGTTTCGTCATGCGTATTTTGGCTTATGATGTATTGCCACCACTTTTTCTTTTTAGGCTCAAGCAATTGCTTAAGAGGTTCAAGGGTAATAATTCCTTTCCCTAACTGCAACATCATGTGTTGAGGTTGCTTGAAGCCGTAGTAGTTTAGCAAACGGTGCATTGCCATATCGCGTGCATCAGTCTTCTGAAGCCTAACTAATTCTTCTTCAAACAACTGCTCTCCTAATTTGATAAACGTTCGGTCCTCTTTTCGGAAGTAGTCTTTTAGTCGCGATTGAGCCTTGGCAGTTGTCACCCAGTTGAGCCAGTAGCGCTGCGGGTGCTGGTTGGTTGATGTAAGAATCTCAATCTGGTCGCCACTGTTGAGTTTGTAACTCAAAGGCTCAAGCTTGTGGTTGACCTTGGCTCCGATACAATGTTCCCCTATCTGTGTGTGGAGATGATATGCAAAGTCGAGAGCTGTAGCACCAAGGGGGAAGGTGCGAATGTCGCCTTGCGGAGTGAAAACGAAAATCTCAGAAGCAAACAAGTTTAGTTTGAAATCGTCGAGAAAATCGGTAGCATTAGGAATAGGTTTTTTAAGCAAATCTTTTATCTCACGCAACCACTTGTCTAATTCTGAGTCATCGTCCTCTCCAGTCTTGTATTTCCAATGAGCTGCCAAACCTTTCTCGGCTATCTCATGCATTCGGGTTGTGCGTATCTGAACCTCAACCCATTCGCCGTTATTGCCCATAACTGTAACATGCAACGCTTCGTAACCATTCGATTTCGGGGTGGAAATCCAGTCGCGAATACGTTCAGGATGTGGCTTGTAGATCTCTGTAATTGATGAATAGATAGTCCAGCATTGGTCTTTCTCACTACGGTCGGTGTTAGGCTCAAAAATTATTCTTACAGCCATCAAGTCGTACATCTCGTCGATGGTGATGTTCTTGTCTTGCATCTTTTTCCATATCGAATACGGGGTTTTGATGCGAGCCTCCATGCTGTATGTATAACCGAACATATCGAGTGCCTCTTTAATGGGGGCTACGAAGGTTTCGTAACTCTCCATCTGCGATTTCAGTTTTTCCTGAAGTCGTACCTGTATCTGCTCGTATAGGTCGGGATGCTGGTATTTGAAACTCAGATTTTCGAGTTCTGTCTTTATTGGAAATAGACCCAAGCGATGGGCAAGCGGAGCATAAATGTATTGTGTTTCGCCTGCTATCTTGAATTGCTTCTCTTTGGGTTGAAATTCAAGAGTTCGCATGTTATGCAGGCGGTCGGCAATTTTTATCAGCACCACTCTTACGTCTTCCGACATGGTGAGAATCAGTTTTCTGAAGTTTTCTGCTTGCAAACTCGCTTGTTCGCCGAAAAGGCCTCCTGATATTTTTGTCAGTCCGTCAACGATGCTTGCTATCTTGTCGCCAAACAACTGACGGATGTCTTCTACGGTGTATTCAGTATCTTCCACTACATCGTGAAGTAGGGCTGAGCATATACTCGTCGAGCCTAAACCTATCTCTTTAACCACTATTCTTGCTACTGCAAGCGGGTGCATTATATATGGTTCACCACTTTTGCGGCGAACACCATTATGTGCTTGCTTGGCAAAGTGAAAAGCTCGATTGATAATCTCAACTTTCTGGCGATGGTTGGTATGTGCGTAATCGTCGAGGAGTTGCTCAAATTCTTGTTCTATCTGTTGTTCTTCTTCCTGTGTTGTGGTATTCTGAGTCATAATAGTATCAATGGCTAATCATTCGAATGTTATATCCGGATGCCCATGCATATTTATCTGTGATACATCTTCTGATATTGCTTGGGCGATATTCCTGTTTCTCGTTTGTAATATCTGCAAAAGTCTGCCTGAAGCGCAAAACCTAACTTGTCGCTAATTTGCTGAATCGTAAGATATGGGGTTGAACGAAGCATTGTGTTTGCCGACATTACAACATAATTCGCTATCCATTTCGACGCATTTTTACCTGTTGCCTGACGTATGATAGTACCAAAATACTTAGGAGACAAGCAAAGAAGGTCTGCATAGAAACTCACCTCGCGCGATTTGCGGTAATTCTTGGTTAAAGCATCGTAAAAACGAATGGCAATCTGCTGGTTCTTAGAAAATTTTGTAGCCTGGTCACCCCTATTGAAATCGCGATAGTGGTCGATAAGTTTGGCACATAATTCTAACGTGCTTCGCAGTAAATCGTCGGTCGAAGTGGGCAACGAAAGCACATATTTGAGCAAATTGATTAGTTGTTTTATTGCAGCATATTGTTCGTCGGTAAGATGAAATTGCGGATTACTTTGATATTCAATATTATTGTTGAAGGGCAACAGCAGATTCATTTCTCTTGCATGCTTGCCCGAAATAACCACTAAGGTAACGTCGTAATCGTCGGATACCGAGGTAGGTTCTAAAACATGATGGGGAAAGGTGACAGCCAAATCGTGCTCTATGTAGTGCACGTTTCGCATGTCGTAAATAGCGGTCGCTTCACCTTTGTTGCAAACACCTATCACGCAGTATGGTGAAAGGTATGGATTTTCGGTGATTGGTAGTGAATGAATGTTTTCTAAGATAACTACACCCTTTTCTTTTATTGTTTCGTCAATACTCAAAATAGGATGGGCAGGCAATGGTTGAGAAATGGTTTTCATGGTATATAATTTTTGCGTGATATGTTCTTCTGGACTTTTTTCTCGTATTATCATACAACAAAAATCAAACGTGGCAAAAATGCGCTGCAAAGTTAAGAATAATTTAACATATTTCAAAGTTTTTTAGTGCTTTTACTAAAAAACATTTATTCCGTCTTTTCTTTTTTTGTGAGTTTATCTATTTTTTCTTCCATCCGCTTGAGCTGCTCTTTTATATCGTCGTTATTATCGGCAACCATTGCATCTACAAAAACTGAGTTAATAAGCGATAAGCCTAAAATACCAAATGAGAAAAATATAACGCAGAAGTATATACGCGTCATCCTGCCAATCATAGGCGAGGTAACACTGCTTATTGCATCAGGTATCTCATACCAACCCTCAACTGTAAATACCCTGAAAGCCGAGTATATTGATTGCAGAGGATTTCCGAAATATTCGGGTGCTACATCTTTAAACAAACTACAATTTATCAAACCGAAGATAAAGACAAAGATAAGAAAACTAACAAGTACTACTCCAGAATCACGTAGTGCACGTTTCAACCCTTCAAGAACCTGAGCTATATTAGGGAAGAAATGCAACATTCTAAACGAGCGTAGCACTCGCATTAGTCTTAGCGTCAGTAGTACAGAAAAGTTGAATGTCTCTACATTGATAAACGGAGTAATGAGCGACGGCAACGAAATAATTACAAGTATGCCGTCCATTCGATTCCAGCCGTTACTCCAATAACCCTTCACGCCGTAATGCACATGTTTGGTTATCATTTCCACGATAAAAACAAGTGTGCAGATGATGTCGAGCGACAATATTACAGGATTGTTGAAACCCGACTCCTGAAGATAGATAATAACGGAGTTTATCAGTATTACTACTAAGATAAACCTATCGTTGAGCAATGTTTTTTTTAGAAAATCATACATGATTGATTAAGGTGTTTCTAAAAAAGTTTTATTTTAGTTCAGTACCTTGAGCGTTGAATACATGACCATTATGTTCGATAAGTAATATTCCGTCGCGAAGAATCTTTCTCGGGCGAGTGTGTGTGTTAATGTCATTGACGGATTGTTTTGTAGAATCATAATTATATTCGCAACCTAATTCTTCCGACAAAACTGATGAGTAAATTTGTTCTCCGTTCTTGTAAGCGCAAAGCACCGACATAGCCGGACCTCCTGCACAATCGAAAGGACAATCGCTACCGGATGGAGCATTCGTTAAACCAACACCTTCTATCCACTGATATAGCGTCCATGTGAGAGTATCACCTAAACCTTCGTAAGTGTATTCAACATCTAAAAGAAATGTCTTAGGTATAGTCTCTTGTACCTCGCGAATAGTAACCTTATTGCCATTGGGAAATTGTAGGGTACTGCCACCGAACCACACATTTGTAAATGTATCACCAGCCTTTGCGTCAAAAGCATATAGCAGATATTCGTGAGTGGAGCCGGCAGGAATAAAATAAATGCGACTATTGTTCTCCTCGCGCATGGCTCCTTTATATTGCCCATCTTCCTCTAACGACAAATAAGATGTTTTGTTGATAAGTGTGTCGGTTGTCAATCGGTAGTGGTATGTGCGGAAGAACTCATACTGAGGACCTGCTGACATGGAATGTGCCAACACATTCCATCTGTCACAAAGAGATGTGAAATGAGAATTCTGATTTTTCTTCCGAAGAGAGAAAAGCAGTGGCGGCATGTTAATCGCAACGCTTGTTTCCGGATTGAAATTAACTCCACATTCATAAGTGTATGTTATATTTGCGACAGTTTCCGATTCGTATATTCCGGTAGGGTCTTCTATTGTAACTTCCATTGATTTGATAGAATAGTCAATGTCTCTTATCGTCGATACAAACATGCCGTCAGTTTGGGAATAAACGGTATCGCTTATACTTCGGTCAGTAGTATGAACTATTATACGAATGTTCTGCAACTTTTCGCCATTTTCGTTTTGCACGTAACCTATGGTCTGGATATTTGTCGTTATGGGTTCGTCAGAGATACGGATATCTTCTGCTTTCAACCAATAGAACGAACCATTATAATCAGCAACACCGCTAACTACTACTTTTAACATATATTCCCCCTCAGAGAAGGTAAATTCTTCTGCTTTTGTACCTATGAGGTAATAAGTTTGCTGTTTTGTAAGTAAAACTAAAGTAAGGCAAGGAGGGCATTCCTCCTCTTGGCAGGGGTAAGCATCCCAAGTCAATATACCTGTTAGCTCAGGTATATATATTCCTTTTTGTTCCGTAGCCGTTACGAAACATTGAGCGTTACATTTACAAATAAGCAGCAGAAAAACAACAATAAAGATATTACGCATAATTTTAGGATTTTATCATTCAATGGATAATTATACTCTAATGGAGCATTTTATACAGCAAAAATAGAACAAGAGAAAATGCACTTTAATAAGAAAAACGCACTTACCTCATAAAAGTGCTTCAAAGGTACAAATAATTTCTGAAATTACAAAAGAATATCAAAGAATTTGATATCATTTAGATAAATTGGCGTAATTTTCCATCTTTCCACTTAAATTTTCACAAATTCCTTTTTATTTGTCGGATTGATTAAAATTATATAATTTTGTAATTGCAAATGGCTAAAAATAATTTACATAAACTAAATACCATTATTTCATGGCTCATAGTAGCGATGGCGATTGCAAATGTTGCATGGCTTGTATGGCAGCGGAAGAATTGGAATGAGATTGTTTTTCGCGGACTGCAATATGTGGCAATGTTGCTTATTATGTATCTTCCGCACATGCTCAAAAGTCGCTTCCGTATAGAAGTGCCATGGTTGCTGTCGGTATTTATTGTAATTTTCTGTTTCTCTTCGCTCATATTAGGCGACGGATTAGATCTTTATGGACGAATCTCGTGGTGGGACAAATTGCTTCACGCCGAGAGCGGCTTTCTGCTCTCAATGATTGCACTATGGTTGATACATGTTATAATGGCAGAAAACGATAAATACATCTACTTCAACAAATGGTTTCTATGTCTTTTTCTTGTTATGTTCTCACTTGGGTTGGGGGCATTTTGGGAAATTTTGGAATATAGTTACGATAGTCTCATGGGAACCAATTCTCAACAATTCATGGCAACTACCACAAGTTCAATAATAACGCCCGATGATGAACCACTATGTGGTCATGTCGCCTTACGGGATAGTATGCAGGATTTGATGCTTGATTTCGCCGGCGCATTTCTTGTAGCTGTTTATGGATTTATTCGTCACGACAAACTTATCGAGCGCTATAAATTGCTTTCACGAGAAAATCCAAACGACTCAATAAGCAAATAAACACTAAACATATCTCTTGGCAATTCGGTCACAATGCCCGCATTGCTCCCTTGTTCAAGCCATCATTCTGCTCAAGTTAAAACTCGAAATCATAATAAAGCAATTTTTAGAAGTGCCCTTTAGAATTAGAAGTGCGGTATTGGTGGGCTGTTATGCCGAGGTTTCGTTTTACATATTTGCAGAAGAAACTTAGGTTAACGAAGTTCATTTGCACGCAAATCTCTTTTATACTCATGTCTGTCTGACGGAGCAAGCGCTTGATTTCCTGCATAGTCAGATCGTTGATAACTACTTGCGCAGACTTGCCGGTGACGGTGTTGCAAACTACAGAAAGATATTTTGGGCTTACAGCCAAACGGTCGGCATACCATTTTACTTCACGCTGACGGCCTTTTGTCTCTTGGAGCAAGCGGACAAAGTCGCGGAAGAGGATTTCTTGTCGTCCTTGTTTGTGTTCTGCTTCGTGCGTTTGTTCAATGCTTTCTTCTAACCAACAAAGCAGTTCGTAGATAGCGGCTTGCGCAAAAATCCGGCGGATGTTTTCGGTCAGTCCCGAGCGAGTATCTTCTCTGTATAATTGGAACAGCCTATTGAATAGTAGGCTCAGTTCTTGTTGCCGTTCATCTAAATGAATTACCGGGTGTTGCAATATATATTTCGATTTCTCCCACCACTTGGTATCTTCGCGCACACAGAGGTAGAAAAGATCATCTAATGCGTGTTTGCGCACGGCCACAACTCCGCATTTCATATCCGGCGAGCGCATGTAATTGCCGAGGATGAGATCCGGACTGCATAATAACATATCGTGCGGACGGATAAGATGTTGTTGCTCGTTGATTTCGATTTGCAGTTTGCCTTCTGTACAATAAATGATTAGAGAGCAGTCGTTGTCATTATTGAAGCGTTGCAACAATTCGTCCAGGTTTTCCGAAAAGATAATATCCTGATTCAACATAAAGGCATTTACAATTTAGTATTTTACTTTAGTCTTATACATTTTGCGTTTCCAACCGCAAAGTAAGAATTTTTTTGTGAATTGTGCAAGTTTTAGAGATAACAGTTCTCCAAATGGCATATTTTAATGTAGAGGTCAATTAAAAAGGAAAAATGGAAAACTGACAAGGGGGGCTATGGCACATCTTTTGTTATTTAGATTTGTTATTCTCGATAAGCTATTAAGCGGAAATGTCAGAGGTGATATTTGCATACAAGTTGAGAGATTATACTAAGTAAAAACAAGAAACACATATAGATGCACCTTGTAGTCATCATATTACTTACGCTGCTTTGTGGAGCAGTGCTGTTGTGGCTGATGTTCGGCATCAACTGGCGTAGCAACCGCAATTACGAACGCAAGCACCGCCGGCTCCACGCAAGGATGCAGGCGGAGGACACCGAAGCGTTGCAACGGTTGCTGTTCTCTAACAGCCTCACGATGCACGTGGAGCAACGTTTTAGAGCGTTAACTATGCTACTAATGCAAGGTGGACGGCCATCTGTCTCTACATCGATACCGCAAATTATCACTTCGGGAAAAGACAAATACAATATGCTGATGAATGATCTTGTTAACGCCAAGGAGTCAATACACATGGAGTATTTTCATTTCGGCATCGACAAGAGCAGCAGGCAAATCAGGCAGCTTCTGATGGAGAAAGCGCGGCAAGGGATCAGAGTGCGGTTCATCAACGAGAACATCGCCAACTGGCCTATTCCGAACCTCTATTTCCGCTCAATGCGCAAGGCAGGTGTGGAGGTGGTCAATTTCTCCGATTCGCGGTTCTCGCTGCTGCGTTTTCTGATGACGCTAAGCTACCGTGACCACCGGAAGATAGTGGTCATCGACAATAGAATCGGTTACACCGGCGGCATGAATATCAACGACCATTATTTTTATCAGTGGCGTGACACGCACCTGCGGCTCACAGGCGATGCGGTCGCTTCGCTGCAATATGCGTTTTTGGACACATGGCTCGCCGCAGGAGGTCAACTCAATTCTGCCTTAGTCAATTTCTTCTTCCATTTGGACAAGCCCCCCTGCGGTTTGCCTTTGGGGACTCTTACCCAAATCACGCCGGACGATCCGACTTCGCCAGAACCGGTGCTGCTGACAGCCTATGAATGGATTCTGAACCATGCGCAGCACTATGTCTGGTTCCAAAGTCCGTATATAGCTCCGCCGCCATCGCTCATCAGTGCCATGCGTAATGCAGTGCAACGCGGCGTGGACGTGCGGGTGATGGTGCCAGAGCGATGCGACACGGCTATTATGCGCCCCATTAACAAGAGTTATTACGCCGAACTGACAGAATCCGGTGTGCTGCTCTATGTCCGCTCCGGCGAATTCATGCATAGCAAGACCATCGTCTGCGATGACTACCTCTCGTGTGTCGGGTCGGCAAACCTTGATTACCGCAGTTTCGGCATCGACTACGAGATCAACACGTTCTTCTACGACCGCGATGTGGCGTTAGATCAGAAACAGCTCTTTGAACAGGACTTACCTATATGCCATCTGCTCAGTAACTCAGAGATTCGGACAACTCCGTGGCAACACCTCATGCGCCACTTAGCACCTATAGTCTAATTTTTAATACTTAACAATATGGAAATCAAACAATCAACTCGTATTCAAACTTCACTACTGAACGGGATGGAGAAAAAAGCACTCGTTTGGATGGCATCGCGGATGCCGCAATGGGTTACCAGCGATATGCTGACATGGTTCGCACTCTTTGGCTCGGCACTATGCGGTCTGGGGTTCTTCCTGACGCACTACAGCATCTATTGGCTGTGGCTATCCTGCTTCGGTTTGGTAATCAATTGGTTCGGAGACTCTTTAGACGGTACATTAGCCCGTGTGCGGAACACCCAGCGACCGCTCTACGGTTATTACCTCGACCACAATATTGACACGCTGAACGAGGCATTTATGTTCGTTGGAGCAGGTCTCTCTCCGCTGATTAACATGGGTGTAGCAGCACTCTGCTATGCAGCGTATCTCGCTTTGACAGTTTATGTCAGCATCAATGCTCACCTAAAGAGCGAGTTCAAACTGACATACGGCAAACTTGGTCCGACAGAGTTCCGCATGATTATCATCATAGCTAATATCTTGCTGATGTATGTGCCGGCACTGACTGTTTACCGCGGTTCGTTCGATTGGTTCGGTAAGACTATCAGTTTTGGTACGCTTGACATTATTGGTGTCGGTATTCTTGCGCTTCTCTGTATATTCTATTTTGTCAGTTTCTTCCGAGATCTGCGTTGGTTTGCCGCAAAGGACCCGCTGATTAAATATCGCAAAGATGAGTAATAATTACGACGTGCAATCAATCATCGGTTAAATGAAATCTATTCTAAACTTTGGGTATTTTGAAAAAAATTGTAACTTTGCAGCGAAAGAAATAAAGATATTGAGATAAACAAATGAATAGCAAGGTTATTCTTTTAACAGGAGCAAGTAGCGGTATTGGTTTCGATACCGCAATTGCATTAGCTCAACAGGGGCATAAGGTTTATGCTGCAGCTCGTCGTATGGAGCGTATGGAACCACTACGTCAGTATGGCGTAGTGCCACAGAAAATGGACGTTACAGACGAAGATTCGATGCAGAGGTGTGTTCAGACTATACTTACCAACGAAGGACGTATTGATGTGCTTGTGAATAATGCCGGATATGGCTTCTTCGGAGCTGTGGAAAATGTGTCGATGGAGGATGCTCGTAACCAATTAGAGGTTAATGTGTTCGGTCTTGCACGCTTGTGCCAGTTAGTACTGCCTGCTATGCGTGCTCAGCATAGTGGACGAATTATCAACACCTCGTCGGTGGCAGGCAAATCTGTGCTCTTGTATGGGGCATGGTATCATGTGTCGAAGTATGCAGTTGAAGCCTTCAGCGATGCGTTACGAATGGAAACAAAGTCGTTTGGCATCGATGTGGTGATTATCGAACCCGGTGCCATCAAGACAGATTGGGGTATCATTGCTGCTGACCATCTTGCTAAGACATCGGAAGGCACAGCCTATGCCGAGACTGGCAAGATGATGGCACAAAACTTGCGCAATATGTATCAATCGTCGAGTCTCTCTGAACCGTCGGTAGTACGCAAAGCCATCTGCCGTGCTGTTAATGCCCGACATCCTAAGACTCGTTATCGTATTGGACGTTTGTCCGGTGCCATCGTTTTCTTTCACCAGCTACTACCTACACGTTGGTGGGATAGCATGATGCGTCTGATGGGTAAGAAAAAATGGATGTAACGTTTAGATGGTGCTTCTAAGATCACGACAACAGATATGGATACTTGCAAATATCCTTGTTTAGGGGCTCTGATAGGCGATACAGTGGGTTCTGTATATGAGTTTGATAACATCAAAAAGAGCGATTTCCAGCCGTTATTCGACTCGCAGGCAGAATTTACCGACGATAGCATTATGACAATTGCAGTAGCCGATTGGTTGGCTAATACCGATTGTTCACAGCAGAAGTTGGAGGAGCGTTTGGTGTTTTGGGCTAATCGATATCAATGTCCTATGGGAGGTTATGGCGGTAGTTTTAACAAATGGTTGTTCTATCCGCAGTACATGCGAGATTTTGATGGCAACCCATTTGAGGATGGGAAACGTCATCCGTATTATTCGTTTGGCAATGGCTCAGCTATGCGTGCTTCAGCTTGCGGGTGGGTAGCTCAATCGGTAGGAGAAGCGATGGATTTAGGAAAACGCTCAGCCGAAATAACTCATAATCATCCTGAAGGAATAAAAGGTGCTCAGGCTGTAGCAGTTGCTATTTTTATGGCTCGTAATGGCGAGGCGAAAGAGGCTATTCGCTCGTATATAGAGCAAACTTTTGATTACGACTTGCAGTACACCTGCTTTGAGATTCGTCCGCATTACGGGTGGGAGGCTTCTTGTCAAGGCACTTTCCCGCCTGCTTTTGCTGCTTTTTTTGATAGTAATAATTTTGAAGAGTCGATTAGATTGGCTGTTTCGCTCGGTGGCGACTCTGAC
>JAFSTG010000013.1 GCA_017450605.1 Paludibacteraceae bacterium
AAATATTGTACCTTTGCAGTTGTTAAACCGATGTTGGTGAAAAGTTACATTGTATCAATAGTTGTTATTGATGTATAATTGAAAATGCGGCAGTAGCTCAGTTGGCAGAGCATCAGCTTCCCAAGCTGAGGGTCGCGAGTTCGAGCCTCGTTTGCCGCTCTTTATCACTTCAGTGGGCAACAATGTGTTGATAATTAGTTGTTTGTCCGATGAGTATACAAGTATATTATGAGGTATTTAACGCGCTATATTGATAGTGCGTTTTTTTTTATAATAATGAGTCCTTGTCAGAAAATCGGTTTACAAACTATGTAAAATTTGGGTTTGAGTGGGTTAGATATAGGTGGTTAGTTGTTATTTTTACATTATTACATTATTTCACAAAATTGAAGAGTAGATATTTCAGATTTAAAATTTGCCAATTAAAAACCGGAGCACATTATACTTATGTCTGATACATTCTGTTTTTTTAGATCAACCCCAGTGGATTCAGCGTTTGTATGATAAGTATGGGCCGAGTTACAGCCAGATTACTTTTTTCTGAAAGCGATGTTGCTTTCGTTGGCAATCGGTGATGTAGTTCTACGCCATCTGCCTTCCGGTGGAGTGGTTTTACATATCTACATACGCACTATTTCGTCTGCACAGGCGAATATATTCACATTAAGACGTGCAATGGGACGCTTCTCAGCGCCCCTTTTACTTTAGGTATTAGTCTGTTAATTTAAGGTACAAAAAAGATTGTGTTGCTTTGATTTTTCGATTGCAAAGATACTATCTTTTACTGAAACCGGCAACACCATTTTTTATGTTTTGCAGCATATCTATAAAGCAGAGTTTTTGGGCAAGGTGAAATGGAATATTTCACATAGATAGCTTTATTAATTTCTTATTTCTAATTACAGATTGCTAAATGGAATTTCACACAGATAGTGCAGATTATTCTGATTAAACAGATTTCTTAATGGTGGATTTCTTAATGGTGGATTTCTTAATGGTGGATTTCTTAATGGTGGATTTCTTAATGGTGGATTTCTTAATGGTGGATTTCTTAATGGTGGATTTTTTAAAGTTACCTGCGAGCGAGTTCTATTACTTCCATATCTTTGATATCATCCTTGTCGATTTTGAATCGCAACAGAGTTTGAATGGTATGAAACCCATACTTACCTGCAGCTCCGGGGTTGATACAAAGCATTCTAAAGTATGGGTCGTATTGAACTTTTAGTATATGCGAATGCCCGCATACAAATAATTTTGGAGGCTTTCGCTCTATCATGCGGCGGGCATTAAGATTATAATTGCCAGGGTAACCTCCAATATGCGTTAGTAGCACTTCGACGTCCTCGACTCGGAATCGGTAGAAATCGGTAAGTGTTGCTCTCACATCCCCATAGTCGCAGTTGCCATAGACGGCACGTGTAGGCTTGAATTCGCGTAGTCGTTGCAAAACTTCGGGCGTGCCAATATCTCCGGCATGCCATATCTCATCAACATAGGCAAAATGCTCAAGCACTCGCTCATCGAGTAAGCCATGTGTGTCAGATAGAACACCGATAGTAGTCATGGGAAGGGAAAAATTGAAAGGTGAAAGTGGGGCTATTTATTTTTTTGTGGATATTATTCTTGTTAAAAGTAAAAATAGGAAATCGATGGTCAGCACATAAACAACATCGGCAATATCGATAACACCTCGTGCCAAAGACATGTAGTGATAATGCAGAGAGAACCATTCTATAACGTTTGCAGCTTTACCATACACTATAGATGAGGCAATAAGTTCGAAGCCATAGAACATAACAAAGCAACAAGTGATACCTACCACCAATGCCACAATCTGATTGCTACTAAGCGAAGATGCAAACATTCCAATAGCCACAAAAGCCGAGGAAAGCAATAACAAAGCGCAAAACGAGCCGAAGAAAACAGCGGTGTCGATATTCCATACAGGTTCTGCAATAAGTCCGACAATAAAATAATGTATGATGCATGGCATCAAAGCGATAATAACAACTATGAGTGCGGCAAAATATTTATCAGCCAAAATTCGCTCAAGTGAAATAGGTTTGGAGCGAAGAAGTAGCCATGTGGTAGTTTGATATTCTTCAGCGAGTGAGTGCATAGTGAGGGCAGGGCAGAGTAGCATCAGAAGCCACGGCGACAGACTGAATAACCCGTCAACAGAGGCATACCCCGAATCGGGAATGTTCCAAATGCCGGGAATAACCCATAAGAATAAGGCAATGACAGTGAGAAACAGCCCAATGATAATGTAGGCAACAACGGAATGAAAATAATATTACAGTTCTTTAGAAAACACAGATTTTGAATGGTGGATTTCTTAATGGTGGATTTCTTAATGGTGGATTTCTTAATGGTGGATTTCTTAATGGTGGATTTCTTAATGGTGAATGTTGCTTAGGTGCGAGAGTTGTTGAGGAGTGAATTAACAAATTCTTTGCGGTTGAACACTTGCAAGTCGGTCATTTTCTCACCAAGACCAATATACTTGACAGGTATTTTAAACTGGTCGCTAATACCAATTACAACTCCTCCTTTAGCCGTGCCATCGAGTTTGGTAACAGCAAGCGAAGTAACGTGTGTAGCACGCGTAAATTGTCTGGCCTGCTCGAAAGCGTTCTGCCCTGTAGAACCGTCGAGCACAAGCATTACATCGTGTGGGGCATCTGGCACTACTTTCTGCATCACGTTGCGTATTTTGGTAAGTTCATTCATCAGGTTTATCTTATTATGTAGTCGTCCGGCAGTATCGATAAGCACCACATCGGCGTCGTTAGCCACAGCCGATTGCAGAGTATCGAAAGCAACGGAAGCGGGGTCGGCTCCCATCTGCTGTTTTACTACTGTTACTCCAATACGCTCTCCCCAGATGCATAGTTGTTCGACAGCAGCAGCACGGAATGTATCGGCAGCTCCAAGATACACTTTCTTTCCTGCCTGCTTGTATTGATATGCCAACTTGCCTATGGTAGTGGTTTTTCCCACACCATTCACCCCCACAACCATAATAACGTATGGCTTTGCAGGCAGTGGGTCAGCAAAATCGTTTACGTCGCTAATATTGTTTTCCTGAAGGAGTGCCGTTATCTCTTCGACAAGAATATTATTCAGTTCGGCAGTACCCATATACTTGTCTCGCGCCACACGTTTCTGAATCCGCTCGATGATTTTAAGCGTGGTATCAACACCTACATCGGAGGTTATCAGCGCCTCCTCTAAGTTGTCGAGCACGTCGTCGTCAACTGTAGATTTGCCGACTATGGCTCGCGAAATCTTACTCAGTACACTCTCTTTGCTTTTTTCCAAACCTTTGTCGAGAGTTTCTTTTTTTTCTTTTGAAAATAATCCAAAAAATGCCATGGCAGTATAAGTTGAAAAGTTGAATAGTTAATCGGTTGCTACTTCTCCATTCTACCTACTTGGTGTTACCCTGTGAATGTGTTGAGTAGAGTTCCTTGATTATGGTGTATGGCCATTTCCAGTTTTGGTAGGCAACTTGTGCTATTCCCGGTGCTAAAATCATTGCCCAAATACCCATATCGAATACATAAAGCATAATCCACATAATCACAATAGTAGCGAATCCGGAGACAAGCGACGGAATGAAAAATGGTATTTTGTTGTCTGCCATTATAAATCCTGCAGCAATAGAATGGTTGTTTTCTAATAAACTTATTACCAACATTGCACAAAGCATAGCCGTAGGCAGCAGGGTGGTGTCGCTCTTTATGAAAGTTAAAGCCCATTTGCCGCCAAATATGAGTACTATTCCGCCTGCAATAATTATTGTTAGCAGCGACAAAACGCTATATTTATATAGTCGCCGCAGTTGCTCATAGTTTTGCTCTGCCCTGTATTGAGCTAATTTTGGTGTGTATGACTGATAAATGACAGTGCCACACCTAACTATTATGTCGATTATCTGCACTGTTATACCATAACTTGCTACCTCTGCCAGTGGTAGGAATGCAGCTCCCATAAGTACAGCCGACCGATTTACTAAAAAGCCTCCAAGATATGTCAAGCCCACTTTCAGCGCATTAGGATAAATGGCACCCATTATCCCTTTTTCCTCTATTGGCACAGCATCGGCAAGTGCTTGCTTCATTTTTTTGTCGAAGAAGACACGATGTGCGAGAACGCGCCTTATCACTGTTGATAGCAGTTGGGCAGAGACGATAGCTATAAGTCCGAAACCGGCATAGATAAGTGCAATAGCCGTTAAAATATATATACTCTGACCTAAGATAGTAATCTGTTGTATGCGTTTTACATATCCCTTGCCGGTTAATAGTGCGTCATAATAATAGGTGTAGAGGTTATAACAATTAATAACTATAAGTATTACCCAAGCTATTATAGCATCGGTCGTGTTGCCCGAATATTTCTTAAGAATGAAACAAAGGTATGCAGTTCCAACAGAGGCAAGTAGCACGAAAACCGTCAATGCCATCCAGCGATAGAAACGTTGCATAACATGCAGTGTGCCCTTGAGAAGCGAGTAATCGATATCGCTGCTCTCTGCCGTTACGTGGTTAACACCCACTTTCTGCAGTTGCTTTACTCCCGAAAGGATATAACTTACGTTGCGGGCAAACGATGGTCGGAAACCAAAATCGAGCAAAAGAACAAAAGCCGTTATAGTCTGGAAGATATTCCAAATACCTACTGTTTCAGCCGATAGTTTATTTAGAATAAACGGTAAGAGCAACACTCCTGCACCAATGGTGAAAAAAGTGGCTGCATAGCTCCATGCTATATCTCGCTTTCCTATGTCCTCTATTCCTTGCGACAAGTTGTATTAGTTTTCAGTATGTCAGAGAAACAATGGTATGTTAGGTATTTATAGTCTTCCGTCAACCAATGAGCGATCAACGAAATTCTTAACGTCGAAAATAACTGCACCTTGGTCTTTGTATTTTTTAAAATCGAAAGTCTTGAATTGGTTATGACTGACGCATGCTATTACAGCCTCATATACCGTATCGGGATTGATAGCGGGCAGCAAGTCTTTGCCGTATTCCTTCTTTACTATTTCCGCTGATGCCCATGGGTCGAAGATGTCAACTATACATCCGAAATCTTCAAGTTCGTTGGCTATATCTATCACCTTTGTGTTGCGGCAGTCCGGACAATTTTCTTTAAATGTAACGCCAAGAATGAGAACATGCGAGCCTTTTATTTTATGCTCTTTCTGAATCATCAGTTTCAGGGTCTTGTCGGCAATAAACTTCGAAATAGAGTTGTTTGCTGCACGTCCCGATAATATGACGTGTGGGTCGTAACCGAGCGATTTGGCTTTGTGTGCCAGATAGTATGGGTCAACCGAGATACAATGTCCACCCACCAGTCCCGGTCGGAATTTAAGGAAGTTCCATTTCGTCCCCGCAGCCTCAATGACATCGTTAGTATCGATGCCAACTCGGTCGCAAATAAGAGCTAACTCGTTCATAAAACTGATGTTAACGTCGCGCTGACTATTCTCTACAGCCTTGGCAGCTTCAGCTGTTTTGATATTAGGAGCACGATGAGTTCCATTGGCAAGAATCGAGTTGTAGAGTCTGTCAATCTCATCGGCTATTTCCGGCGTCGAGCCGGATGTTATTTTTGTTATTGTGGTGAGTGTGTGAACTTTGTCGCCTGGGTTGATGCGTTCAGGTGAATAGCCGCAGAAGAAGTCGGTATTGAATTTCAGTCCAGATGAATGCTCAAGCACTGGAACACAATCTTCTTCGGTGCATCCGGGATAAACAGTCGATTCGTAGATTACGATATCGCCTTTCTTAAGGTGCTTACCTATAAGCGCCGATGCTTTAAGCAGCGGTGTGAGGTCGGGGTTGTTAAAGTTATCTATCGGAGTAGGCACAGTAACAATAAAGATATTGGCATTCTGCAATTCGTTCTCGTCGGAAGTGAAACTCAGACCAATTTTGCCTGTGTTGGTGTATGCCACACATGCCTGACGCATGCCAACAAGGTCTGCTTCCAAAGTGTGGTCTTCGCCACGCTGCAGTTCTTCGACTCTTCGAGAGTTAATATCGAAACCGATAACTCTGTATTTCTTACCAAATTCAATTGCCAATGGCAATCCTACATATCCAAGCCCAATAACGGCGATGGTTTTATTCTTTTTCATATTGTGTATTTAGTGTATTTATTTAATCTCTTTTGAATATATCTCTGGTATAAACTTTTTGCGCCACATCGTCCAAGCACGAGTCGTAGCGGTTGGCAATAATTGCCTGACTTTGTTGCTTGAACTTCTCAAGATTGTTCACCACAAGGCTTCCAAAGAAAGTAGAGCCGTCGGGAAGTGAAGGTTCATACACTATCACTTTGGCGCCTTTGGCTTTAATTCGCTTCATTATGCCCTGAATACTGCTTTGACGGAAATTGTCGGAATTCGACTTCATTGTAAGCCTATAAACACCGATAGTACAATCATGTTCTTCGTCGGCAGAATAACTGCCGTTGTTAAAGTAGTCGTAGTAGCCGGCTTTGCTGAGCACACGGTCGGCAATGAAATCTTTGCGAGTACGATTGCTTTCAACTATTGCTCCTATCAGATTCTCAGGCACATCAGAGTAGTTGGCAAGGAGTTGCTTCGTGTCTTTAGGCAGGCAATAGCCACCATATCCGAACGAGGGATTGTTGTAATGAGTGCCAATTCTGGGATCGAGACAAACGCCATTGATTATTTGCTGAGTGTTAAGCCCTTTTATTTCGGCATAGGTGTCGAGTTCGTTGAAATAACTAACGCGCAGTGCCAAATAAGTGTTGGCAAAAAGTTTTACGGCTTCAGCCTCGGTGAAACCCATAAATAGGGTGGGAATATCGGTTGCCTCGGCTCCTTGCTGCAGCAACTGTGCAAAATGGCGAGCCTTGCCGAGCAATAGGTCGTCGCTTAAATCGGTCCCAACAATAATACGCGAAGGATAAAGATTGTCGTAAAGCGCCTTGCTCTCGCGAAGAAATTCGGGTGAGAATAAGATATTTCGGTTACCGGTGCGTTTCCTTATATTACTTGTAAAGCCTACCGGCACAGTCGATTTAATAACTATAATTGCATTTTTGTTACAGTTGCCGACCATATCAATTACCTGCTCAACGGCAGAGGTGTCGAAATAGTTCTGTTTGGGGTCGTAGTTGGTAGGTGTGGCAACAACTACAAAATCGGCATCTTTGTATGCTTCAGCAGCATTGAGAGTAGCAGTGAGATGAAGCGATTTCTCTGCGAAAAATTTCTCTATATATTCGTCTTTTATCGGTGATATGCGGCGGTTTACCATATTGACTTTGTCTTCTAAAATGTCAATGGCTACCACTTCGTTGTGTTGCGATAGCAGTGTGGCAATCGACAGACCTACATATCCTGTTCCGGCTACTGCAATTTTCATTTTTTCTTGTCTATTAAGAATTAGCAGGCAAAGATACTCATTTTTCTTTTATTTGCAAAAGAATATTTCGTTTATAGAATAATTTTGTTAATTTTGCACACTCAATTTTTTTCCTAACAACATAATGGAACCAACAATTTATAGTATTACTCCTTCAGCCGATGAGCATGTTGAAGGCATATTGGCAGAACATCTTCATGCAGGTTTCCCTTCGCCTGCTGCCGACTATACTGACGAGAAAATAGATGTTGTGCGCGAGTTGGTGCGTCATCCTGAAACAACTTTCTATGCTCGAGTGGATGGCGATTCGATGCTTGATGCAGGTATCTTTTCGGGTGATATAGTGGTGGTTGACCGCTCTCGTTTACCTCACGATGGTGATTTTGTGGTGGCATGTTTAGATGGCGAGTTTACCCTCAAAGAATATCGATTAGACCCCTCGGGCAAATGTGCGTGGCTTGTACCACACAATGCCAAATACGAGAAGATTCGTGTTTCAGAGCAGAATTCACTTATCATCTGGGGAGTGGTAACACATAACATTCACACCTTGTCGGGCGACCGCTAATTATTTTACTTTATGTATGCCTTAGCCGATTGCAATAATTTCTTTGTTTCGTGCGAGCGAGTTTTCCGTCCTGACCTCGAAGGCAAGCCTGTCGTTGTGCTATCCGGTAACGACGGCTGTGTTATTGCACGCTCAAACGAGGTGAAGGCTTTAGGTGTAAAAATGGGTGCACCGCTGTTTAAGATTCGCGATCTGGTAAAGCAGCATAATATAGTGTGTTTCTCGTCGAACTTCGAACTATACGGCGATTTGTCATCGAGAGTGATGCGCATTCTATCGCATTACTCCGATCGTTGCGAACAGTATTCAATCGACGAGGCTTTTCTTTATTTTGATGACAATCGTTCGCCTGCCAACTTGCAAAAACTTGCCCGACAAATAGTGGTAGAAATACGTCGCGGAATAGGTATCCCTGTGTCGATTGGCTTAGCTCCAACACGTACACTTGCCAAGGTTGCTTCGAAGTATGCGAAGAAATATGCAGGCTACAAAGGGGCATGCCTTATTGATACAGAAGATAAACGCATTAAGGCATTGAGTCAGTTTGAAATAAGTGATGTGTGGGGTATAGGGCGAAGATATTCCACAAGGCTACAAAGGGCGTCTATTCGCACGGCTCTCGACTTCGCCAATCAGTCTTCAGAGTTTGCAAGGAATCTGATGCATCTGCCCGGACTGAGAACATGGCAAGAGCTGAATGGATTTGATGCTGTAAAGGTTGATGAGTTGGCTCGCCATCTTACTATAACACGGTCGCGCACATTTGCCCGGCATGTGACCGATTTGCCAACACTCGAAAGTTACATCGCCGATTTCTGCTCGTCGTGTGCCCGCAAGTTGCGTCAGCAGAAAAGTGTGTGTGCCGGTATGTTGGTATTTGCTCTGCCATCTCGTTTCGAAACCATACTACCATCGTCGGGGGTTCTTGTAGATGAACAGAAAGCTACTTTAACCGGTGGTGGGGGAATCTTTGCCGAAGTGCGCCTACCGGTGCCTACCGACCTTACTGCCGAATTATTGGAATATGCACTTGCTGCACTCCGAGCGCGTTTTGTTGGTGGATATCCTTACAAAAAAGCGGGAGTTATATTGCAGAATATTTTGCCTGCCAATAGTCAGATAGAGCGTTTATTCGGCGAGCGTGACCGACAGAAAGAGCAGCGATTGCAGAAAGTCGTTGACTCGTTAAACGAAAAACGCGGAAAAAACACAGTAATTTTGGCTTCTCAAGTAAAAACTGAACAGATGAAAGACAAACTGCAAAGCCGTATGCTTTCTCCTTGCTACTCAACTCGCTGGTCGGATTTGATTACTGTTAAATGCTGAATAGGAATAAAGCATTTTGAAGTTATCAAAAAAAAAAGTATCTTTGCACCCGATTTTTTGCCTACTTGCAGATATATGTGTTTTTTATAATGCTTTTATTATCGCGAGAGGCGCGTTAACGTTAACTAATTTATGAAAACCTTCAAATTCTGGAATACGCTTGTCGGCTGGCTTGTATTTGCCATAGCTGCTGCAACGTATCTGCTTACTATTGAGCCAACAGCCTCTTTCTGGGACTGTGGCGAGTTTATTTCATCAGCCTATAAGTTGGATGTCGGTCATCCGCCCGGAGCTCCATTCTTTATGCTAATGGGGCATTTCTTCTCGTTGTTTGCTTCCGACCCGAGCCATGTGGCAATGTGCTGTAACGCGATGTCGGCATTGGCATCGGCATTCACTATCTTGTTTCTTTTCTGGACGATAACTGCACTTGGCAGGAAGTTGCTTGTTAATGGCAAAGGCGAGTCGCTTGCAGCAGACGAGCAGATGTCGCTCTGGCAAGTGATAGCTCTTTTAGGTGCAGGCTCAGTGGGTGCTTTAGCTTACACATTTTCTGACACATTCTGGTTCTCGGCAGTCGAGGGCGAGGTGTATGCTTCGTCGTCGTTCTTTACGGCAGTTGTATTTTGGTTGATTCTGAAATGGGACGAGAAAGCCGATGAAGAAGGCTCTGATAAGTGGCTCATACTGATAGCTTACCTAATGGGACTCTCGATAGGTGTTCACCTGCTTAACTTGCTTACCATACCGGCAATAGTGCTTGTTTATTATTTCCGTAAATATGACTTCTCGTGGAAAGGAGTGCTGTTGGCGTTGTTAGCCTCAGTAGGCATCTTAGCTGTTGTGCTCTATGGTATGATACCAGGTTTCCCGACAGTGGCAGGATGGTTCGAGCTTTTGTTTGTCAATGTCTTGGGTTGCCCGTTTAATACCGGTTTGGCAATATATCTTGTACTCACCATAGGAGCACTTGCATGGGCGGTGTTCGAAACTTATCGCAATAAGAGTTACCTGCTCAACAATATATCGTTTGCTTTGGCTGTAACGCTTGTAGGTATTCCGTTTATTGGTGAAAGTGTGATAATAGGAGTAATATTCATAGCAGCATTGTTAGCCATCCTATTTTGGAAAAGAGATTTTGTACCTGCTCGCTGGCTTAACACCACAACGCTTATGATTGCAGTAATAATGATAGGGTATAGTTCGTATGCTGCAATTGTTATCCGCAGTGCTGCTGATACTCCTATGGATCAGAACTCGCCCGACAACGTGTTCTCGCTCAAATATTATCTCAATCGCGAGCAATACGGCGATCGTCCGCTGCTTTACGGACAAACCTATTCAGCGCCGGTGGATTTGCGAATAGAGGGCAATATGTGTGTGCCTATCGATAAGCAGGGCAGACCTCAGTATGCTCCTGCACCAAAGACAGATACTGATACCAAAGACCATTATATAATTACCGGTTATAAGTCGTCGTATCAGTATATGAAAGAGTTCTGCATGCTCTTCCCGCGTATGTATTCTCCAGACCAGCGCCATGTGCAAGCGTATAAAGACTGGGGCGACGTGAAAGGCAAGAAAATTAGTTACGACTATTGCGGTCAGAAAAAAACGGATGTATGTCCTACCTTCGGTGAGAATCTGACATTCTTCTTCCGTTATCAACTTCATTTCATGTATTGGCGCTACTTCATGTGGAACTTTGCAGGTAGGCAAAACGACCTCCAAGGTTACGGTGAGATAAGCAAAGGTAACTGGCTGAGCGGTATATCGTTTATCGACAATGCGCGTCTTGGCGACCAAGATGCTTTACCATCAGAGTTGAAGAACAACAAGGGACATAATGTATATTACATGCTGCCGTTGTTGCTCGGTTTGCTTGGTATGGTAATTCAGTTAGCTCGCCGCCGTCAAGGCATTGAGAATTTCACGCTTACGATGATGCTCTTTATTATGACCGGTATTGCAATTGTGGTGTATCTCAATCAGACCCCTTATCAGCCTCGAGAGCGTGACTATGCCTATGCAGCATCTTTCTATGCTTTCTCTATTTGGATTGGTTTAGGTGTGTTAGCAATAACAGAGTTTGTTAATCGCTTATTAAAATCAGATAATAAGGTGTTGCGCTCAGTTGTTGCCGCTATAGTTACAATAGTGTGCTTAGGAGTGCCGGCGCTCATGGCTCAGCAGAATTGGGACGACCACGACCGTTCCGACCGTTATTCATGTCGGGATTTTGGTGCAAACTACCTCAAGTCGTGCGAGTCGAATGGTATTATTTTCTCTAACGGCGACAACGACACCTTCCCACTTTGGTATAATCAGGAGGTAGAAGGAGTGGGGAACGACCTTCGTGTTTGCAACCTATCGTATGTGCAAACCGATTGGTATATTTCGCAGATGAAACGACCTTATTACGAATCGGAAGCATTGCCTATCACATGGGAGCCTAAGGATTATATTTCAGGTACTAACGAGGTGGTATGGGTTGATAATCGACTCTCAGAGCCAATGACAGTTAAGCAGGCTTTCGATTTCGTTCGCTCCGACAAGTCATATACCAAGCGTGATGGCGAGAACTATCTGCCTACCAGTAAACTATATATTCCGATAGATAAACAGGAAGTGATTGCTTCGGGGCTGTTTGATAAAGATATTGATAACCTTGCTCAGCAGATTGATATCAATGTTCGCCGTCGTCTTACTAAATCTGAGATGATGGTGCTTGAGATGGTGTCGTCGAACCATTGGCGTCGTCCGATGTATTTTGCTGTTACAGTAGGCAACGACTACTATCAGGGTATGGAGCGTTACTTCGAACTTACAGGTTTGGCATATCAGATTACCCCTGTTGCATCGAGAGATGGTCAGCCGCGCGTAAATACCGAGAAGATGTACGACAACATGATGCACAACTTTAAATACGGTAATATGAATAAGCCCGGCATTTATATCGACGAGAACCTGATGCGTATGTGCCGTACACACCGTATGATGTTCGGTCAGTTGGCTGATGCTTTGCTTGCAGAAGGTCAGACGGAGAAAGCCCTCGAAGTTCTCGACCGCGCGATGGAGGAGTTGCCTCTCTCGAATGTTAACTGCGACTACACAGCCGCAACAATGGCTGTTGATTATTACCAATTAGGTGAGACTCAGAAAGCCAACGAGATAATGCAAGCAGTAGCCGACAATGCAGTGGAATACCTGCAGTGGGGAGCAACTCTCAATCGCGACTATCGTAAAGCAATGCAACAGACCTTAGGTCAGCAGTTGGCTCTGCTGAGTTATACCCTTCAGTATTTCGACCGTTATAAGCAAGACGAGTTGTTCGAGAAGTATTATGCCGAATACCTCGTGTATGCAAAAAACTAAGGATAACAGCAGAATGCCCGATAACGGAAGCGGTTCCCAACGTATGGTGGAAACCGCTTCTGCTTTTTTATAAATAGGTCATCAGATCGAGCAATGAGATAGCTTCTTCAGTATTTTCTACTCGATGCTTATAGTGGCTTTCTTGAGTTGTTCACTATTGGGTCCTACCATTATTTGATAGTCGCCGGCAGGAGTGGAGTAGTTGCCTTGGGCATCATAGAAACCAAGCATGTCTTTGTCGATAACGAAACATACCGTCTGGCTTTCGCCGGCTGCAAGTTGTATATGCTGCCAATCGCGCAGTTCGCATACGGGGCGCACAGGGCACGAGACGAGGTCGCGAATATAGAGTTGCACCACTTCATCGGCATCTCTCTTGCCTGAGTTGGTTACCGTAACGGTTATATCGGCTCGACCATTGTTACACAATTCGTTGTGGCTCACTGTTATTTCCGAATACTCGAAAGAAGTGTATGAAAGTCCGTAACCAAATGGGAAGAGTGGTGAGTTGTTGCAGTCCATATAGCACGACACAAATTTAGAGAAATCGTCTTTCCCTTCGGGAAGAGGACGGCCTGTGTTGTAATGACGATATGTCATTGGCAACTGACCTACCGAGCGCGGGAAGGCAACAGCCAACTTACCAGAAGGGCAGAAATCGCCATATAGAACATCCGCGATAGCGTCGGCAGCTTCGCTACCAGCAAACCACACTTGCATAATAGCATCTAAATGCTCGTTTTCCCAATTTAGAATAACGGGTCTGCCGGAGAAGTTAAGTAGTACAATAGGTTTGCCAACTGTAAGCAGTTTCTCTAAGAGGTCGTGCTGTGCATCCGGCATCTCAAGGTTAGTGCGCGATGAACACTCGCCTGACATCTCCGACGACTCACCCATGGCACATACAATAACGTCTGCCTGACGTGCTATCTGCATTGCCTCGCTAATCATTACCTCTACAGAGCGATTATCTCGCATCTCGCGTCCGAACATAGTAGCATCAGCCTCCATCTTGGCATCATACATTAGGTTACAACCCTTAGCGTAGAGAACTTTCCCTTTGCCCGATACAGCTTGCTCAAGTCCTTCGCGCAAAGTTTTATATTTACTGCTAACAGCCGCCACCGACCATGTTCCGGGCATATTGGCACGTGTATCAGCAAGCGGACCTATAAGTGCTATTGTCGATTGTTTGCTAAGCGGCAATAGTTGGTTGTTGTTCTTCAGCAGTACAAGCGACTTGCGAGCCACCTCGCGAGCTTCCTGACGGTTTTCTTCGTTATAAATTTGAGTTGCAGCCCGTGTCTCGTCGCAGTAACGATATGGGTCGGCGAACAGACCGAGTTTGTATTTAGCCTCAAGAATACGTCGGCAAGCAGTGTTGATAGCAGGTATAAGACTCTTGTCGTCGTTGAGCGACGGTAGTCCTTCTGCCACCATATCCATGTCTAATCCGGCACGGAGTGCCATCTGAGACGCTTCGTGCAGATTGGCAGCCACACCATGGTTGATTAGTTCGTAAACGCCGGTGTAGTCAGACACTACCATTCCTTGAAATCCCCATTGTTCTCGCAGCAGGTCGGTTAGTAGCCACTTGTTGCAAGTGGCAGGTACTCCTTCTAAAGTGTTAAACGAAGCCATAACAGATCCTACACCTTCCTCAACAGCTGCGCGGTAGGGTGGGAAATAGTCGTTGAACATACGATAGCGCCCGAGTTCGACAGTGTTATATTCGCGTCCAGCCTCCGGTGCGCCATATAGTGCGAAGTGCTTAAGGCACGCCATCATTGTGGTGCTATCAGACAAGTCGCCAAGTTGGTAGCCATTGACCATTGCCGCCGTCATAGCCGCTGTCAGACACGGGTCTTCACCAAAGCCCTCAGAGATACGTCCCCAACGGGCATCGCAGCACACATCAGCCATAGGCGAGAATGTCCACGATATACCGTCGGCAGTGGCTTCGATAGCAGAAACGCGCGCCATTGCTGCTGCAGCCTCGGTGTCCCATGTGCAAGCCACAGCAAGAGGAATAGGGAAAACTGTTTCGTAGCCGTGAATAACATCCATTCCGAAAAGAAGAGGTATATGCAGGCGGCTTTCTTCCACTGCAATGCGCTGCACTTCGCGAATGGCATTCACTCCCTTGAGGTTGAACAGACCGCCCACCTCGCCGTTGCGTATCTTCTCGGCTATGTTGCTCGATTGTGCCTGACCGGTAACAATATCTCCGGTAACGGGCAAGTTGAGTTGACCAAGTTTCTCTTGCAGCGTCATCTCAGACATTAGTGAGTCGATGAAGTTATCCATTTTCGACTCTTCTTTTTGCTGTTTGCATGAAAGCAGCAAAAGAGATATAAGTAAGAAAAATAAGTGTTTTTTCATAATATTGTTTGTTATAAAATTAACGATTACTCGTTCTTGACAGGAACATGACAGGAAGATGACAGAAACAAAGTACTATTAACTTAATGTATTATAAATAATTATGTTGTTTTTTTTATTTTCCTGCAATTTTTTTCATTACTGCTTGTATTTCAGGACACGACATGAATAGTCTCCATAGCAGCCCACTGCGATAGTTTTCTATCATAGGTGCTATAGTTAGCTGGTCGATAGCCAAATAACGATGCGGATACCAGCGCGCGTCTTTCGAGAAAGCATCGTAGAATCCATATTCACCCCAAAGCAAAGGCTTTCGGTTATAGAAGTATCTGGCAGCAGCCATTGATTCTTGCGGTGTGTAAGGGAAACTCGAAAGTGCCGCAGTAGGTGTTATTACTCCAAGATCGTTGTTAGGCGCATGAGCCGAGTATCCGTTAACGGAATATGATGCGGTGAGTCCCCAGCAACTATCAGAGTAGTTAGTGTAGTTTTTAGGATTTTCCACACAATAAGCATAGTTACTTAGGGCATGATTCTGCACTACCTGCCAATAATCGGCATACTTGTCAACCAATTGGTGCGGGTCTAATCCTATCCAACTATAATGTGCCCAAAACAGCGGTCCACCTGTTGCTTCTGCACCATTATGACTTACTCCGAGAGGGTATCCGTACGGAGCAGCTGACGAGCGTATATTCCCGTTACGCGACCACCCTTGTTCGTAGCATTCCACGTCAATGGGGTGTGTGGGCGAGGCGAGTGCAAGAATATAGGTTATCAAACATTCGTTGTAACCTTGCAAAGGAAAGTTCATCTGCCATTCGTAGTCGGGCGACCAATGCCAATACAACACTTTTTGTCCTCCACGTGTGTACCAGTCGAATTCCATTTCTTGCCAAAGTGCATTGATGCCGTCGATAACCGCTTTTTCTGTCGCCACTTCAGGATTCATATATTGGCGTGCGATGAGAAGTCCCTGCATAAGAAAACAGCTCTCCACGAGGTCGCCCCCGTTATCTTTTTGCCCGAACGGACACACTCTTCCTGAAGGGTATAACCAATGTGGCCACACTCCATGAAAACGGTTGGCATTCGAAAGGAAACGCACTATTTTATTCAGTCGTTCGACACCTTCTTGCCGAGTTATAAAACCTCTGTCGATAGCTACAATGATTCCTGCGATACCGAAACCGGACCCTCCTGTAGTTATTATAGTCGGGTCATCGTAGCCGTAATCGCCGTCTTCATGAATACGCTCGTAAGCCATACCTGAATTAAGTTCGGCACCTGTCCACATATAGTCGAAATGCGCTTTTTGTAGCATATCGAGAAATGCGCTATCTGTTTGGGAAGTCTCGCCCCCCTTAGAAGAATTGATGTTTGGTTGCCGTTCGCAAGCTACAAACAGTAGCACCGGCAGAAAATATTTTATTAGATTAGTAGTCATTTATTTAGTCTTAATAGTTGATATTGCGACTTATTCCGGGTCTTGAGCGAGGTCGGGTAGGTTCATGAGTTGAGTGCCAGGAACCGGCCAATATGCTTTAGCTTCCGACCACTCTCCGTTGGCGAAATCACGAACGAGTTGCGCCTGATTAAGAACCTCGACTGCTTTGTTTGTCCTCAGAAGGTCGGTGTATCGCAGTCCCCACTCGCTACAAAGTTCCATGCGCCGTTCGTCGAGTATCTGTTCGATTGTTACGCCAGTGAGTGTAGGCATGGCGGCACGTGTACGCACCTCGTTGAAACTTGCATCACCGTTTTTGCCTAATCGAACTTTGGCTTCAGCATTCATGAGGAGTACTTCGGCGTAGCGAATGAGTCGAACATTGTTGTTTCGCCCCCATTCGGTGCTACCGGTGGTCATCTGTGAATATGGGAGGTAGGCCTTACCATTATATATGGCAGAGCCTCCGATGTCGAAATTCTCTCGTGTTTTTTGTCCTCCGATGAGGCAACTTGTCTCAAGTCGGATAGTCTCGCCACGTGCTTGTGCCCAGCTTAGAAATGCCTGATTGTATTGCATAAAGTTCCATCCACCGATGCTTACTTGTGTGCCGTCAACTGTACCGGTGAGCGAAGCTCCCATACAGTTAAACCATTGGTCGATGCCTATGTAGTCGCCTGTTGCGAGTCCGAAGTCGGTGCACTGCACTTCCATGAGGCTTTCGTCGCTAAGTTTGCCGGGAATTTTAAACAGGTTATAGTAATCGGCAAAGAGTGAAAATGCGCCATTATTGATTATATCATCGGTATAAGTCTCAACTTTAGCATAATCTCCTTTAAGCAGTGCAAATCGTGCAGCAAGAGCTTCGGCAGTGAATGCGGAGAAAGCACCTTTGTGTACCATCTCGTTAGGTCTCATACGCTTCATTTGCGGAATGACGGAATCCAATTGAGCAAGGCAGTAATCAATCACATGTTCACGTGTTGAGCGGACAAACCGTGTTTGACTATTGTCGCTTAGTATTACGCAATCGCCGAACGAAGTAGCCATCATATAATAAGCCCAACTGCTAATAGTAACTACCTCACCGCGATAACTGAGATAGTTTTCGTAATCAGCGGAACTTTTCTCAATGTTTTCAGCATATCTGTCGAGTGCAAGTAGCGACGAGTTGCACGTGCGTATTATCTCGTATGGGGTTACCCATGCGTTATTAAGTGCCCAGTATGAGTTAGGACGTTGATAACCGCCTCGATAACTGAACAAGAGTGCATCTCCCTGGTCGTCGGTTCGTCCGGATGTCATATCGTCGTCGCGGCATGTCCAAAGCATGTTATTAGCCCAATGCATACCTGATACGCGTAGTTGCTGATAGGCTCCAATGACTGGTTGGTACATTTCCGAAATTTTAGTGTAGTCAACTTCTGAGGTGGCTATCTTGTTTTCGGTGTCGATTTCAAGAAAACTGCAAGAACTCAGGATTGCTATTGCAAGTATATAAAATATCTTTTTCATAATCATCGTTTTTTCAAATCTCTATTTTAGAACTTCATTTGTACGGCAAACGACCATGTGGAAGTGAGTGGATACACCTCTGTATCCCAACCTTCGGGGTCGCTTATTTCCGGTGTCATAGAGTGTGCAGAGAATACCGTGAGCGGCTTTTCTGCGCTCAGACTCAGACGAATACTTGGCATCTTATATGCTCCGGCACCTACATTGGTGAATGTATATCCGAGAGTAATATTCTGTATTCGGAAATAATCGGCTTTCTCAACGAAATAACTTGCATTCTGGCTATCTCCTATGTTCCACGACCGCATCAGAGCAGCCGACGATGGGTTAGTGTTAGAAGTTCCTTCACCGTGCCAACGTAACAGATATTGGTCGAGGTCGAAATTATAGGTGTTGCTTGCATAGCGCAAAGCACGTTTTCTGTTCCACATCTCGCCTCCCGCTTGACCTGTGAAAACAATAGTAAGGTCAAGTCCTTTATATTTGAATCCCATGTTGATACCATAGGTTACGTCGGGTACGTATGAGCCGAGAATCTGCTTGTCGCTCTCGTCTATCACGTTGTCGCCATTCACATCCTCATAACGGAAATCGCCTGGTTGCAAACCATTGGCTACTGCAATAGGATCGGCAGCGCATTCTTCTTCAGTCTGGTAGATACCTACCACCTTAAAGCCGTAATAAGAGTTCATCTTCTCTCCAACTTTCTGAACGGTCTTACCTCCACGAACCATTTGCAGATTGTCTCGCAGGCTCTTAACGCGGTTGTGAAGCCACGATACGTTGCCTCCAATGAAGTAAGTCCAATCTTTGCCAACTTTATGTTCCCAGTTCAAGTTTACATCAATACCCATGTTGAGTATCTCGCCCCAGTTGCCGGCTACTGTTTCGTTCTGCATGGGCAGGGTAGGTGAGATAACGGCATTTTGGGTCAGACGATAATACCAGTCGATATCACCGGTTAGACGGTTTTTGAGGAATGCGTAGTTGACGCCAACGTTTGTCTCGTTGACTTTCTCCCAACTCAGCCAAGAGAAATTCGACGAGTTGATATATCCACTCAACGCAGTGTTGTCGCCGAACACAGCGCGGGCGACATTGCTGCTTGTTGTGCCATATGATGCACCTATCTTATCGTTGCCAAGCAGTCCCCAGGAAGCACGCAACTTAAGGTAATCAACGTTCTCAATACCTTTCAGCCATTCTTCATTGGTAAGTGTCCATGCGAGACCTACAGATGGGAAGGTTCCCCATTTCTCGTTATACTTACTACTTCCATCGCGTCGCAGAGTGAACATCACCATGTAACGGTCGTCGTATGAATAGTTGATTCGTCCGAAATACGATAACGCACGGAAGCGGTCGCCACCATCGCCGGTAACACGTCCTTCGGTGCTACCTAAGTTAATATATTTGTAACTTTCCTTGCCAGCCGGTACGTCTTGCGCCACACTCCATAAGTTGTAGTTGCGTTCTTCTCGCAAACTCAAGCCAATCATAGCTTTGAAGGAATGTGCGCCCCACGAATCAGAGTAGGTGAGAGTGTTATCCCATATCCAATTGTTGAACGAAGTGGTACTTCTTGTTAGGTTCGATGTTTCGTTTTTCTGCACATTGCTGACATAGTATTCAGGAATATATGTGATAGCCTGCATACTCGTATAGTCATAATTATATGATGTGCGCAAATTAAGTTTGTCGGGAATGATATTGAATTGTGCGTAGATATTCGCCATCATTTGTGTATTACGATTGCGGGCATCATAATATTTGGCAGTAGCAACAGGGTTATAAAAATTGCTTGTCAGACCTAATGTTTGCGGCGAAGCAAAACCATCGGAATAGAGGTCGGCTGTGGCGGGATCATATACGGGGAAAATACCCGGCATGTTGTAAGCTTGTTGCCAAGCTGCATTATTAGGGAATTGCTGTTCGCTTCTTACTAATATACTATTCATTCCCACCGTAAACCACTTGAAAGGTTTGTATTCCACGTTACCTCGGATGTTCATTCGGTTATAACTATTTTCGGTATTCATTATACCATTTTGATAAATATAACTGATACCCACACCGTATGTAGCTTTTTCTCCCCCACCATTGATATTCAAACTATGGTTGGTAATAATAGCAGGACGGAGCAATTCTTTGTACCAGTTTGTGTTTTGCGCAAGGGTAAACATACCGGTTTCGGAATTATATTCTCCGCCGTATGCATTCATTGCATTACGGAACATACGTGTATAAGAGCGTTGGCTTACCTCTAATAACATTTCGGCATACTGAGATGAGTTACACATGTCAATAAGGTTGCTCACAGTCTGTACACCTACATAACCATCGTAAGTGATATCGGGACGTTGATTCTGTTTGCCGCGTTTAGTTGTTATAATGACGACGCCGTTTGCTGCACGCACACCATAAATAGCAGCGGCAGAAGCGTCTTTCATTACCGATAGTTCTTCAATATCACCGTTGTTGAGGAAATTGATATTGTCGTAAAACATTCCGTCAACCACATATAGCGGAGTGTTATTACTAAACGAGCCTATACCTCTGATTTGCACAGTCGGTCCGGCCCCCGGTACACCGGAGTTAACCACATTAACACCTGATACCTTACCTTGCAGAGCCGCCATAGGGTTGGAAGTAGGAGTAGCAATCAACTCGTCGCCTTTCACTAATTCGATAGGTGATGTCAGGTCTTTAATTTTGGCAGCACCATATCCCACAACAACTACATCTTCTAATTTCTGAACATCCTCCTTCAGCGTGATACGCATCGAGGCTGATGCCTTTAAAGTTTGAGAGATATAGCCCAAATAACTAACAGCGATGTTAGCATTGTCAGCAACACCGGTCAACTCAAAATTACCGTCGAAATCGGTAATGGTGCCATTCGTACTACCTACTACAAGAACCGAAGCACCAATTATCGGTTCACCTGCATCATCAACAACTACACCTCTTATGGTTTGTTGAGCCGACAAAAACAATGCAGGGAGCAACAAAAGCAGAGTTATTACAAATTTCTTCATATACATTGAAATAATAAAAAACTACCCCCTCTTGACACTGTTGTCAGGAGGGGGTATGAAAACTATTGATTATAATTCAACACCAAGTACATTGTAGAGTTTGTTATCACGTTCGATAACAATCTGTCCGTCTTTGATATACTTCTTAATTGTGCTTTCGTTGTTTTCTACATTCTCAACTCCAACGGTTGCCGAATCGTAGAAATAAGCATTTGCTATACCGAGAGGAGTGCCTTCTGCGGTGAAGCCTTCAAGAATAAGATAACGCATATCTTTGAACTGATAGTCGATGAACGGAGCGTTAAGTAAGTCGATAGTTACCGAATTCCATTGATTAGCTTTCAGACCTTCAACTACAAGTCCGTTCTTCCAGCCTGTTCCGCCATCTGCAGTACCAAGTGCTTCGATTGTGAACTTAAGGTTGGCATCAACGGTTACATATATGTCGGCATGGAAAGTGTCGTATGTTACTGGCAATTCGAAATTACCGGGATTTTCCACATCTTCGCCACAGCCATCCCATCTGAAGTCGGCGGCATAATAGTATTCGGTATCAGTACCTTCGTTTGCAAGAATCCAGTTTTGTGTTCCCCATGACTTGGGAACAAAGTTAAGAGTGTTTATTTTATACTTGCCGCTGAACAATGCCAACACACCACCTTCAGCCAACGTAGGAACAGTAGGATTAACTTCTGGAAGTTTAACTTCCGGGGTCTTCCAGAAATAAACATTGGTGAATGCGAACGGTTTTCCTTCAGCCGATGTCTCGCCATCGTCAAGTTTATAATTCTCAAAGATGATGTACTTGAGGTCTTTCCAATCGTAGGTAGCATCTTCTTTGTTCCACCAAGCCGGGTCGCAGTCTATAGTGTTCCAGCCTTCGTTGAGAGTGAAAGAAATACTGTTCTGGAACGAAGGACCTTCAATCTTGATGTTCATTTTCGAGGCCTGCGGAACCCAAAGGTCAACATGCAGTTTCTCGTAAGCACTAACATCTCCTGAGTTATCTTCAGCGTTC
>JAFSTG010000116.1 GCA_017450605.1 Paludibacteraceae bacterium
CGAAGAAAGTGCTCCGCGACGGACATATCGTCATCATCCTACCCGACGGCCGCGAATTCGACGCCCAAGGCAAGATGGTGAAATGATGTATTGATGAATGATGTATTGATGTGCTTCGCGCTATCAATAGCGCAGTGCATCAATCCATCATTAGCGTAGCGCATCATTTAAAAATTGCTCTTTGACATATTGGATTACCGCACTATTTTCAACAAAATCATGTTTTTTAAGAACGATGCGTTGGAAATACCAAAATAATATTGTACTTTTGCAGTCGAAAATATAAACCGCCATTTATATAAACAGATATTTATATTATGAAATTCTATGACAGAGAATCAGAATTAGAGGTGCTGCAACAGACGCAAAAACAGTCGCTTCAGACTGCTACATTCACCGTCCTTATGGGGCGCAGACGTATAGGCAAGACATCGCTCGTTATGCGGGCATTGGAAGGTCAGCAGTTCGCATACCTTTTCGTATCGAAAGACAGCGAAGCCATGCTTTGCCGGAAATTCCAAGCAATATTAGAACAGACACTCGGCATGCAAATCTACGGTTCTGTGAATCATTTCCGCGACTTGTTTGAGATAATTATGCGTGAGTCAGTCCAGCGTCCTCTGACGATTGTATTTGACGAGTTTCAAAACCTGAACAAGCTGAATCCCGCTATTTTCAGCGAGATACAGGATGTGTGGGACAGATACCATCAACAATCGCATATCAATCTCATAGCAACGGGAAGCATCGTATCTCTGATGAAACACATCTTTGAAGACAAAAACGAACCCCTATACGGACGCCCGACTTCAAAATTCACATTGCGTCCATTCTCTCTGTCAGTACTCAAACAGATTTTTGCAGACCATTGCCCTAATTACAGCAATGAAGATTTGCTTTGTCTGTATATGATAACCGGCGGAGTAGCAAAATACGTAGAACTACTGATGGATGCCGGATGTTTCACTAAAGAGAAGATGCTCAATTATGTTTGCAGACTTGACTCTTATTTCCTCACCGAAGGACGCGATTTAATAAGTGCTGAGTTCAGTGCCGATTACAACACATACTATTCTATCCTTCAGTTGATTGCCAACGGTTCAAACCGGCGTACCGATATAGACGGAGCCTTACAGAAAGACTGTGGAACATACCTTACTAATTTGGAAAAGAACTTCGGTCTGATAGTTCGTTTGCGTCCTTTGCTATCTTCTGCGCAATCGAAGGTGTCATCCTACGAAATCAAAGACCCGTTCCTGCGTTTCTGGTTCAAGTTTATCTGCCCTTATCAGTCATTGATAGAAAGCGGTCAACTCAAATTGCTACGCGCCAATATCAACTCACAATACGAGCGGTTTTCCGGCATAACGCTTGAGCGCTATTTCCAAGCCAAACTTATGGATACGGGCGAGTACTCGATGGTTGGAAATTGGTGGGACAGAAAAGGAGGTAATGAAATAGACATTATCGCACTCAATGAGTTTACACACCAAGGTCTGATAGCGGAAGTGAAACGCAATGAGCAGAAGATAAATCTGCATGCTTTAGCCGAAAAAGTTGCAAATCTGCCTCCGGCACAATTCGGTCGCTACCAATTCCAATTGCAAGGTCTTTCAATAAAAGATATGTAAACACATTCCTAATTCCCCCATTCCAAATTGAAACAGCGGTAATCCAATATAAGCGGGTTACCGCTTTTTGTATCATTGTAGGGGCGTGCCTGCGTGTACGTTCCGCAAACTCGATATACCGAAGGTCGATATCCCGAAATACCGATATACCGGAATATCGAAAAGAACAATAATCGAAACAACTATATGAAACGAACATTATCCTTTTTGCTGGTGCTGCTTGCAGCAGTGACCATGCCGATGCGTGCGGCAGAGAAGCAGGTTTATGCCACGCTTGACAAGTCAACCCACACCTTCACAATCTACTGCGATGAGAACCGCAATTCGCGGAGCAATGTAGCGGACTCTTGGACTGCGGAGAATGGGACGGAAAACATGCTTAAATCAGACCTGAAAGAAATCTATACCGTTGTTATTGACGAAAGTCTGAGCCATACATGGGGGTGGTATAGTTCTTACAGGCAGTGGTTTGCCAACATGACAAACGTAACCGCTTTCGAGCACTTAGACAATCTTTTGCGTATTTCTATCACTGACATGTACCGAATGTTCTATAAATGCGAGCGAGTCCCGTTTTTGGATTTAAGATTCCTTTATACCGGTGCTACAAGTAACATGGAGGAGATGTTCGCAGGCTGCAAGAGCCTTGCCGTGCTGGACTTATCTTCGTTTGAGGTACCTGTATATACCGGGACAAAACGGGTAACAACCAAACGTATGTTCGCTGATTGCACCAACCTGCGGGTTATCTTCTGCGGTAAAGACAGAGTAATGTATAGTGTGGAAAATGGGGAAGGTTATTCCGATGAAGACATGTTTCTCAACTGCAAGAAATTAGTTGGAGGTTACGGAACGGCTTACGACGCAAAACATATTGACGGCTCCTATGGTCGTCCAGACACCAAAAACAACGATAAAGGATATTTCACCTCTGTTCTCAAATCAACTATTCCGAGAACGTACGCTCTGTTGAGCGATGACGGCGAGAAACTGACTATCCGCTGCGACTATGAACTCGGTAAGAACCGAGGTATTGCCGACTGGTCGATGTACAACAACGACGGTCGCAACAACCCCAACTATGACCACTATGCTGTCAAGACCATAGCGATTGACGAGACCCTACGTGACACTCTGCTTCTGTCAACATCTAAATGGTTCTATTACTTCAGTTCACTGACAGCCATTGAGCATCTTGACTACCTCAACACGTCCGAAGTGAAGAACATGAGCTATATGTTCGCCTACTGCAAGAAACTCACAAGTTTGGACTTGAGTCCCCTTAACACGGAGAATGTAGTCAGTATGAACAGTATGTTTGAGGGCTGCAGCGGTTTCACCACACTGGATGTAAGCGGTTTCAACACACAGAACGCGAAGGCTATGTCGCAGATGTTTGCCGAATGTAAGAAACTGTCGAGCCTTGACCTGAGCAACTTCAACACTGAGAATGTGACCTCAATGGAGAAGATGTTCTACCAGGATCTCGCACTGAAGAATTTGAACCTCAGCAGTTTCAATACCAAGAATGTTACAAACATGGCGGAGATGTTCAAGTCGTGTCCCCTCTCAGATATTGACCTCAGCGGTTTCGACACGAGGAAGGTGGAAAATATGTCAGGAATGTTCCTTCATTGCCAGAATCTCACTTCGCTTGATCTGACGAAGTTCAAATTCAATCGCGTGGAATTCGTAAGCAACCTGTTCTACGGTGATATAAATCTTCAGACCATCTATTGCAACGAAGACTTGTCAAAAGCACCTGAATTATTCAGGTCAGAGAACCTCTTCGGACTGTGCGAAAAACTGACGGGCGGCGCAGGAACGGCGTACGATGCCGAGCATGCGTCGGATGTGTCTTATGCCCGCGTGGATGCCATGGGTACCCCGGGCTATTTCACTACCACGATAGAGGCTGACGAGCCTGAGATATACGGCAAACTGTCAGTTGACGGTTCCACTCTCACTATCCGCTACGACAAGAAACGTCCCGTTGTGAGCGGCGTAAGCGACTGGTCGAGGTATAACAACGCTCCCGAAAACGAGAAGGCGGAGACCAACCGCGTCACCAAAGTCGTTATTGACGAGTCGATGAAAGAGGCCAAACCGGTAAGCACAGAGGGCTGGTTTGCCGACTACCGTTTTGTCAAGACCATCACCGGACTCGACCTGCTCAACACCTCCAAGACCACTTCTATGAAAGAGATGTTTGCACGTTGCGACTCGCTCAAAGACATGAGTGTCAGTGGCTTTGACACCAAGAACGTGACGGATATGTCGTGCATGTTCGCAGGCTGCGGACGACTCAGAACGCTTGATGTCTCCAAATTCAACACACAGAACGTCACCGATATGTCGTATATGTTCGACGGCTGCAAGAGTCTCATCGCCATCAAGGTGGATAATTTCGACACACGGAAGGTTCAGAATATGTCGCACCTGTTCCGTGGTTGCATATATGCCTCGCCGCTCAACGTCAAGAACTTCAACACAGAGAGTGTCACCGATATGTCGTATATGTTTGCCGGTTGCGCCTACGAGACCTCGCTTGCTGTGGGCGGTTTCAACACACAGAACGTAACCAACCTGTCGGGTATGTTCGACGGCTGCAAGAACCTCCGCTCGGTCGATATGAAGGGTTTTGACGTAAGCAATGTAACCGACATGAGCAACATGTTCCGCAACGACTCGGCACTCATCGTCCTCTATGCCAACAAAGATTGGAGCAAGAGTTCTTCGCTCACCGCCTCCGACAACATGTTCTACGGCTGTCCGAAACTCAAAGGTAGCGCAGGCACCATCTATAGCGAGGCGCATGTTGATGCCTCGTATGCACGTCCTGACGGAGGATCAGGCGATGAAGGCTACTTCACCGTTGTGGCTGAGATTTACGCTATATGGGATGCGGACAACACCACCCTTACGCTCCGTTATGACGACAAGCGCGAGGAGAACGGCGGCACGACCAACTGGGCACTCTATAACTACTTGGCGACCAAAGTGGTGTTCGACCCCTCGATGAAGAAGGCGGAGCCTACCTCCACCAAAGACTGGTTCTACGGCTTCTCGCAGTTGGAGACCATCGAGCACTTGGACTATCTGAGCACCTACAGAGTGAAAGATATGTCGTATATGTTCTCAGGTTGCTCGAAACTCACGACCATCAACGTCAACAGTTTCTACCTCTCGTGGGCAGAGACGACGGAAGGGATGTTCAGCTATTGCATCAACCTGACCACCATCTGGTGCGACTATAACTGGAACGAGCAGCTCTACGACAAGAACAGCAAGGATATGTTCCTCGGCTGCACGAATCTTGTCGGCGGCAAAGGCACCGCGTATGATGCCAATTATACAAGCAGTACGCGTGCGTGCACCGACAGCAACCTGCGATACGGCTATTTCACCGCCATGCCGACGAGCGGTGCCGACTTGTCGGGCAACGAACTGTATGCCGTATTGGAATCCGACAACAAGACTCTTACCATTCATTACGACAAGCAGCGCACAAGCCTCGGCGGCAGCACCGATTGGTACAAATACAGCAGCACTTCCGGCTACCACATCACGGAGGTGGTATTCCTACAGCCAGTAGAGAATGCGATGCCAATTACTACGGAAGACTGGTTCCGCAATTTCAGCGACCTCGAACAGATTACCGGCATCGAATACCTCAATACGGAATACGTCACTTCCATGAGCGGTATGTTCAAGAACTGCTCCTCGCTGACAAGCCTTGACGTGACGAACTTCAACACTCAGAACGTTACCAATATGGGCTTTATGTTCTCCGACTGCTCCGCACTGACGGCATTGGACCTCAGCCGATTCGATATGCGCAAGGTGACCATCATGTACAATATGTTCGAGAACTGCGAGTCGCTCACCGAATTGGACATAAAGGAATTTGACACCCGCGAGGTGACCGATATGACGATGCTCTTCGCCGGCTGCAAGAACCTGACGGAGTTGGATGTTACCAAACTCAACACCTCCAACGTAGAGGATATGATGGGTATGTTCTACCAATGCGAGAAACTGACCATATTGGATGTCAGCAACTTCAAGATGGATAACATCAAGTCGCTGATGGGTATGTTCTATGGTTGCAAGTCGCTGACCACTATTTGGTGCAACGACGACTGGAGCAAACTGCCGCAGCTGACCTACCACGGCGATATGTTCACCGAATGCCCTGCATTAGTCGGCGGCAACGGCACTGCTTATGATGAAGGCAACGCCAACGATGCCACATTTGCGCATATCGATGCAAAAGGAAACCCCGGATATTTCACCACCAACCTCACATGCAAAGTAACCCTCAAAGCGGATAACGGTGCTATTGAAGTGACAGAACAAGACATAGACCTTGACGCTGTGCCTATGGGTTCAACGCTGCATCTCACCGCCATACCTGACAACGGCTTTGTACTCGACTCGTGGACAAACTATAACGGTATAGAACTGACAGTAAACGAAGACATCGAAGTTTCCGCCAAATTCATCGTTCAGACTTTCACGGTTAAATTCGTGGACTGGGACGACAAGGTGATTGACCAGCAGAACGTCGAATGGGGCAAGGCTCCTTATATACCCGACGACCCTGTTCGCGAAGACTATCTGTTCACGGGTTGGAACCCTGCCGAGTTCTCAAACGTATATGCCGATATGACCATCAAAGCAGAGTATGAACCTGCCGCTTATAAGGTTACACTCATTGCCGAAAACGGTAAGATAACTATAGATGAAGAGGTTGACTTGTCAAAAGTTCCCTACGGCACGTTACTTAGCCTGACAGCCGAACCCGATTACGGCTATGTTTTCGACCATTGGGACAACTACAATCCAGACTTGAGTCTGTACGTCAGCGAAAACATCACCATTACCGCCTATTTCAAACCCGCCACCTTCACTCTTACCGCTGTTGCTGAGCCAACAGAGGGCGGCACATTCATACTCGGCGGCGTGGACGAGAACCATCAAAGCACATATATGTCGGACTACACCATCGAAGCCATACCTAAAGATGGTTACGAGTTCGTTGAGTGGCGCGATGGAGACCAAGTACTCGACAACAAAACCACCAAGATGAGCGGTGCGCTCTACGGCGATGTAACTATCGTTGCCGTCTTTAAGGCAAACAAATACACCGTCAGTGCCACCGTCACACCGGAAAGTGCGGGCGTAGTGAAAGGTCAGGGCGAATATCCGTATAACAGTTTTTATACTCTGACACTCGAACCTGCCGAAGGTTGGGAACTCAAGGAGTGGCGCGACGGCATAACACTCGAAGAAGAGACCAACACACTTGAAGGGCTTGTGTATGGAAATGTGAATATAGAGGTTGTTCTGCAAAAGAAACATTACACCATCAACACCGCCGTCAACGACGAGAAGATGGGTTCTGTTACCGGTGCAGGCTCATACGAGCACGGCTCTGAGGTAACCCTCACCGCCACAGCCAACTCGGGCTACCGCTTCGTCAAATGGAATACGGGGGCAACGGACAATCCGCTTGTGTTCACTGCCAACGATAACTCCATCGTGACTGCCATATTCGAAGCCTTACCCGAATATACTCTCACCGTTGTCGCATCACCCGCCGAAGGCGGACAAGTGATTGGCAGCGGAACCTATAAAGAAGGTGAGGAAGTACAGTTGGCAGCATCAGCCAACACGGGCTATAACTTCGTTGAGTGGAAAGAAGACGGCGACAAGAACGCTATCCGCAAAGTGAAGGTTACTGCCGACGCCACCTACACCGCTCTGTTTGAGAAGCAGCAGGCTCCGAAACCAGAATACACCATCACCGTTGTCGCTTCACCTGCCGAGGGTGGACAAGTGTTTGGAGCAGGAACCTACGAAGAAGGCAAGCAAGTGCAACTCATTGCAGTTGCTGCGACTGGATATGATTTCGTTCAGTGGAACGACGGACTAACAGAGCCGGTACGCACTATCACCGTTAATGCCAATGCCACCTACACCGCCGAGTTCAAGAAGCAGGAAGTCAAACCTAACGAGTTCACTATTACCGTTTACGTGGCTCCCGAAGGCTCAGGAACAGTTGAGGGTACAGGCAAGTATGAAGAAGGCAAGACCGCCACACTCGTTGCTCTGCCTGCCGAAGGATATGAGTTCCTGCAATGGTCTGACGGAGTAAAAGACAATCCGCGCACTATAACCGTCACTGAGAACCTGACGCTGATTGCCAGCTTCAAGAAAAAGACCGTTGAGCCTGACGAATTCACAGTAACCGTCGTTGCTAACCCCGCCGTGGGCGGTCAGGTGATTGGCGCCGGAACATACAAGAAAGGTGCTACCGCCACTCTTGTTGCAATAGCTGCCGAAGGCTATGAGTTCAAGAACTGGTCAGACGGTTCAACCGACAATCCTCACGCTATAGTTGTTGAGAAAGACCTCACGCTGATTGCCAACTTCGACAAGGTTGAGGTTAAACCCAACGAGTTCACCATCAGTGTATATGTGACACCTAATGGCTCGGGAACCGTTGAAGGTGCAGGCACCTACGAACAAGGGCAGACTGCCACACTCGTCGCTCTGCCTGCCGAGGGTTATGAGTTCCGTGAGTGGTCAGACGGCAATACCGACAATCCGCGAGAAATAGTCGTTAACAAGAACCTGACTCTGATCTGCAATTTCCACAAGATAGGCGAAGGCGTTGAGGATGTGGAAGGTTCACTGCTCAACGGTACGGTGCCGAAGAAAGTGCTCCGCGACGGACATATCGTCATCATCCTGCCCGACGGCCGCGAATTCGATGCCACCGGCGTGAAGATGAAATGATTTCAAATTGCTAAATTATCTCACACGGATTGAACGGATTCGCGAATGCGACAAATTGCACGAAATGAAATTTCACGCAGATTAAAACAGATTTTCAGATTAAACAGATTGTTGCACAAATCTCAGCGTTTTTCTGATTTCTCTGTTGATAAGAATCCGTATAATCCGTGAGAAATAAAATCCCTGGTAAATAAAATCCGTTGGAAATAAAGAATCCGTCTAAACACATCAAATTCCTTTCAAACCTGCGCCGCAACGTAGAAACAAGGCATACCGACAAAGACAAGAGACGCCCGCCACCCGACGGACGTCTCTACATTTATATTTGCTCATTTGAGAAAATATATATATTTTTGCGGTACTCTTGTATTTGGTATCGGCATTAATAATAATAGCCCTACTATCAAGCAACTAACTTAAAGCAAATTCACACAAATCATATTGAGACATGAAACTAAGAGCTTTGAATTTACTTGCAGCACTATGCCTGTACGCTGTAAACGCTTTTGCACAACTCAGTCTGACTGAGTCGATGCCTACTATTAGTCAAAATTTCGACGATATGTACGCCAACGGCGAACCTTCCTTGAATATGCCCGAGGGTTGGCGTGTCGACCGTCACATGTCGCTACCCCGCGAAATCAACACATGGGACAACTGCTCCACCACTGTGATGTACAGCGGAGGTGTGTCGCTCGCTGCCAACGCCTCGAACGGCACATATAACTTCGGCAATAGCGCCGACCACGCCGACCGCGCTGTAGGCGGTATCTCAACAGGGGGTGCCGGCACCGTCGACCGCACAAAAGGATTCAGCATACTGACCTCTATCACAAACAAAGCCGATAAGGCTATCGACCGACTGACATTGTCATACGACATAGAGAAATACCGCAAGGGAGCCAACTCTGTAGGGTTTGTAGCACAACTCTATACCTCTACCGACGGCAAGACATGGAGTTCGGCAGGTAGCGACTTCGCTACTGTTTTCACACCCGATGCCGTTACCGAAGGTGCTGCCGTCGTTCCTATCGAGACTACCAACATCAAAGACCGCACACTCAAAATTGACATCGCCACCGACGATGTGCTGTACCTCGCGTGGAACATATCCGTCGTTTCAGGCACAGCTGCTAACGCTGCCATGGCTCTTGCTCTTGACAACGTAAGCATCACAGCAGGTTTCGCTACCGGCAGCAAGAGCTATGTGTACGTCGAAAACGCTGCCCGATGGAAGACGCTGCTGCTCTCGGTGGGCGACAATACCGCTACCGAGGCGGAAGGCAAAAGCACCGTCAACGGTGTGGAGTATCACTATTTCCCTACCGACAAACAAACCGATGCTACGCTTACCCTTACCAACAACACCGTCGCTCATAAAATAGAGAACATCAATCTCAGCCAAGATGTGTATCTGTGCCTTAGCAAGAGCGGCATCACCACTATTGCCGACCCGCAGACCTACACCGGTTGGACTGACCCCGATCGCAAGCCATTCAAGAGTTCGGGAATCTACCTCAGAGGCGAAATCAATAGTTGGAATGCCGTTGCCGAATGGGAGTTCTCCGATGAGGGCGACGGACTGTACGTTCTCTACGACAAGACACTAAGCGGCAGTTTCAAGGTCGCCGACGCCTCGTGGAGCAGCAAATGCAACTACGGAAGCAACGGTGCACAAGTACTTATGGACACACCATACCCGCTCGTTCTCGGCACTAACGACAACATCTCCGTCGGAGGTAACACCTACCTAACAAAGCGCATTGTGCTTAATATCGGCACCGACAATGCCTCACTGCTACTCGAAAGCGCCGATGCCGGCGACGAGCTCACATCAGTCTATGTGATAGGCGACTTCAACGACTGGAACTACATGTCAACCTCCGGCGAGCTTAAACTCCTGACCGAAGGCGACAACGCAGGGAAATTCGCGGGCACCGTCACCCTGCATCCTGCCAACGGACAGCACACCTCGGCATGGCGTATCTATCAAGGATTGGGTATGAGCGGTGTATGGGGAGCCTCCGACACTGAAGGTGTGCTCGAAAAAGGGTCAACACAAAGCGTGCTGACTGCTGCCGGGACATACGACTTCCTGTTCGACATCAACACCGGAGCATATACACTCACCGCACAACAGAGCGTACTGACAGAGGTGCAGTTGCAACCCAAAGAAGTCTATCTCGTTGCTAACATACCCGCCGCAGTGCGAGTGCTCTCGCTCAACAACTCACTCATCAACTACAACAACCAAGCCTCTGTCTTCACCGAGCTCGCCAGGGCAGCGGGTAAAGATGCCGATTGGACACCTCATTCCATTCTCGGTCAGCCCCTCTCTACACATTTCAACGAGACCGGTACTTCGCAGAACGAAGAACACCAGCAGCCTGCCAAAGACATGGTACGCAGCAAGGCTTGGAGTCATATCATCTTGCAGGAGCAGAGTGCACTGCCACGCACCAACCCCGAACGCTTCTACGACAACGTGCGCCAATGGGTCAACTTCATCCGCACCGAATGCCCTAATCCCAATGCCGTCATCATCTTACCTCTCAACTGGGCATACGCCGGCGATTGGACCAATTTCAGCGCTTATAACGCACAGTTCCTACGCAACTACCTCGTCATCGCTCGCGAACTCGGATTGGTAGTATGCCCCGTGGGAACAGCCTATCAGTTTGTTTACGACGAGGAGGGAACGGCAGGCATAGCCGCATGGTTCCAAGACGACCGCCACCCGACTAACATGTCAACCTACATGGCGGCGTGCCTCGAATATGCTGTCATCTACGGCGAAGACCCCACCACCCTCACTTGGCGACCGGCAAGCGTAAGCGAGCAGGACGCGCAGAAGATGCGACTCTATGCCAAGAAAGCTGCCGAGGCTATCGACAACTGCGTTGACCATGTCAACGCCAAAGTCAAGTATTCAGTACTCTGTGCCGACCAGTTCGGTATGCGTCTGCCTCTGCCCAAACAGACCAACTGGCAGCTGAGTGGCGGAGGCGAACTCAGTGAAGGCGTTTTCACATCCAATAAACAGGAAGGTGAGTTCACCGTAACACTAACCACCGAAGGCTACAGCAGCGAGGCTACAATAAAAGTAGTGAATGCAGTACCATATAACACTGCACTCTACAATATTTCATACGATACCGATAAAATACAAATACTTGTCGAAAACGGGAATATCTATATCCGCAAAGGTGAAAGCAAATACTCGCTTTCTGGCTCTAAAGTAGAGGGTAGAAAGTAAAAAACAACTAACTTATTGTTGCACATTAGATAATCAATTCGCCAATTGGCGGTTTAAATGGTAAACTTTAATAACGAATAAAATCAACACACCATGAAACGCATTTTCTTTTACTTTATTTTACTATGTAGCACGTCATTGTATGCTACACAGACTACTTACACATTCTATAACGCACAGTGGGCAGCGAAGATAGGCACATACGCTGTCAGTGGAAGCGACGGTTGGGTGTGCGATATCGCAGGCGCCGGCTATGCTGAAGGACGCTACACCCCACAAGGCTATATGTATGCAGGAGTGCAAGTAACCAACAAAGACGATTTCAAAAACGCCGGAGCTACTTCAGTTCTTAGTTTCACCGAGGTTCGTCGTATAGTATTCAACTACTGCACCAACAACTCGAAAGGACAGGGCACCATATACGTGAAAGTAGGCGACGGCGAGGAGCAAAGTCTTAGTATTGAGCGACCTGAGAAAGACAAAGGAAGTATATGCCGCGACATCGAACTTGTCTTCCCCACACCGCAAACAGGAAAGATTAGTTTCCGCACTAACTGCACAGAAAACAGCATATACATCAACTCGATAACGATAAAAGCCAAAGATGGTAGTCCGAACATCACCGGACTGACAGCCGATGCCTTCGAACTCGTTACTAACACCGACCAACTTCGCGATAGCGACGAGATAATATTCGGCGTTAGCGGCACACAACACAACTACATCATGGGGTTATACGACGAATGGAATAGTCGCAACAATATATATGCTCTGAAGGGTGTGTATAGTCCAAATCGCCAGACCGTAAATGAGAATCCTGATGCCGTATATACATTGCGTATAGGACAGAGCGACGAAGGCGACTACTATACTTTTGCTGATATCGATGGTTATTTTCTTGTAGCAAGCGGCGGTAATCCTAACCATTCCACCAACAACTACCTCACCATTTGGGACACTATCTATAGCCGCAACTATGGTTACTATGGAGCATGGAAGATGAACATCAACGAAGATGGTAGTGCCGAGATTGAGAACTTAGGCGTAAGCCATTCTAATAAGATTCAGTTCAACCTCAACGGCAACACGCCTATTTTCGCCTGTTATGCCGACTGGACTCAAACCAAACCTGCCCTATATAGGCGCGTGGTGATAGAAGACCCCACCGAACCATATATAAAAGTGCCTATTTGCAATTTTGGAACCGTTCTGCTCGACGATACACAAGCACAAGGACAAACTACAATAGAAGTAAATGCCGTCAATCTGACAGAAGATATGAGGGCGGAGTTGGCAGGAGGTTCGGTATTCTCGCTCGACCGTAGCACACTCGACCGCGACGGCGATAAACTTACCATATCCTATAGCACAGATGCAACAGGCGTTTATCACGACACACTTATTATAACATCGGGCACAACACAAGTGAAAGCGAGTGTTCTTCTCAGCGTACAACGCCGACTCACCGTCAGAGAAGCATGTGCGCTGACCGACCTCACACAATGTTATCTGCAGCCTGTGGTGATAACAAAGAAATACGACAAATATATCTTCGTTCGCGACGAGACAGGTTCGATGCTGTTGTTCGATAGCGGAAATCTCTATGGCAAAGATTGTGCAAACGGCGATATTCTAACAGGAGTAACCGGACTCTACAAGAACTACTACGGCAATCCGGATATCAACCTCACGGCAGCTTTCAGCAAACGTAAAGGCGACGAGGCAAGACCCGAATTATTCGACCATACACCCGACAGCGCTGATGTATGCAAATATGTTCGGTTCGAAAATGTAGGTTACAGCGAAGAAGGGCAACTGCTTATCGACGGCAAAAAGCTAACCATCTACGATATGTTTAAGGTTGTAGATAGTAGCAGGTCGAAGGTAGCAGGTAGCACGTCGCAAATAGCAGGCAGCTCGTCGGAGGGTGCAGGTTTTAATATTGAAGGAATCGTTTACTACTACAATCAGGTTGTGTTCTGCCCCACTAAAATAGAGTATCCGAGTGAGCCGTCTGACCTCGGCAGTCAGCTTTCAGCAGAGTTGAGCATCGTGGAAGGCGTTGTTCTAAACCCCTCGGGCGAGACAATAAGTCTTTACACACTCGACGGGAAATGTCTATCAACAACCAATACCTATCTACAATTGAGCAACCTACCTGAGGGTTTGTATATTCTTCGCACTCCACTTGGCTGCCAAATGATTAAAAGGTAGCAGGTAGATTTTTCAACGCTCACACATAAACTTCCACCAATAAAAAGCGAGGATGAGCAGGTGCTGACCCACTCATCCTCGCACTTTAATTAATGCGGAATAGTTTACTCGATGAGGGCAAACTTGCCGGAGAGTATCTTCTTGCCGTCGGTAAAGAACACGTAGAAGTAGGTTTGTTCGGTGTAAGGCATCTCGAATAGTGTGCCATTTGCGTCGGCATCAACCGAGAATATCACTTGTCCGCCGGTCTGGTTGTATCCGATAGTTACCTTGTTGGGGTCAACCTTCTCCACATCTTTAGTCTCTAGCAGATGACCGTTGAAGTCGTAGATAGAACATTGTATGTTATTGCATATCGTAACGGCCTTATACTGCTTAGTGCCGGGCACATGCTCGAAGTAGCAACTGCCTATGTTCGGTTCGGCATTAACATTGATATCTGTTATTTCAAAGAGTATGCTATAAACCGACTCACTCCCGTCTTGTGCCGTACAATAGATATAAGTCAGTTCTCCTACTCCACCCATCGTTACCGCCACTTCAGCGGCTGTATCTTGTGCCACGGCTGTAACCTCAGGCGGCAATTGACCTTCGTAAAGTTCGTAGCGATAAAAGAAGGTGTGCGGGTCGAAGTCGGCTATCGTTACGCTATCGAGCATAAGGTCGGCAAGCAGCGAGTTATCTGAGAGCAGTATCTCTTGTGTTATCACATACACGCGCACTGCACCCGACGGAGCAATAACGGTGAGAGTGATGGTAAGGTCGCTTTGCGAAACGGTAACGGTAGCATCGGGGTCGATAGTGATATATCTTACGCGGTCGGGCGTTAGTAGTTCAGAACTATCAGTGCCTACAGGATAAATCAGTTCGTAGAGTTCGACATCCGGATCCCATCCGCCTATAAGTGTATCGTTGATTAGCAGTCGAGCCAACCGGTTCTCGTCCGACAGAGCCACGGTGAAGTCAATATTATACTCGTTGGTTGTCATTCCGTCGCCAGAGGTAACGATAAGGGTGTAGCCATCTTCATTCTCAAGATATGCAACGGTCTGTTGCTCGTCGCCTATTGTCCAAGTAACAACAGGGAAGCTGAATGTTCCGTATGGCAATTCAAACGAATAGTCGAACTGTTCGGGGTGGAACTCGTCGATACTCTTGTCATCGAGTTTGATATCGCTCAGCAAGGCATTCGACGAAAGTGCAACGGTGAACTTCACATTATATATTGTCTGTGTCTCGCCGTCTTCAGCCGTTACCACAAGTTGTGTACCATCGTCGGTGAGTTGGCGCTCTACGGTCTGCACATCCTCTTTCTTATCGTAGGTAACACGCGGCAAACCGGTTGTGCCATACGGCAGAACGATAGTATAGTTGGTTTGGTCGGCATCGAAATTCTCTACCTGCTGATTGTCGTAATATATCATACTCAGGCGCGACTCCGACGACGGAGCTATGCTGAAGTAGAGGGTGTAGATTCTCACCTGACCGTTCTGAGCCTTTACTTTAATATAGCTCTCGCCGGGCAGTGCTCCCATCTCCACCTCTATTGTCTGATAAGCATCGCCCTCGTCGTAGGTTATCTCTGGCAGTTCATCTGCTTCGTGCGGCAGCACTACGGCATAGCGGTTGACATGCGGGTCGAAGTCAGCAAGTACAGCATTATTCAGATATATCATCCGCAAGGTGTCGCAAGCCGACTGCTCGATGGTGAAGGTAACAGTATATGAGCGTTTGTTGCCTGCCTCAGCAGTAACATCAAGTTGGTAGGTAGCAGTGCGCTCATCGCTGCTTACGAGTGTCGGACCTTCTACCGTTTGCCATTCGAGAGCCTTCTCGCCACCTATAGTGGGGAACGAAGCGGTACCTACCGGCAGACTTACGTCGTAGTGAGTTATCTGTCCGCGGTAACCTTCGAGGTCGGCACCATCGATGGTTATCATAGCAAGTGTATCAACCGACGAGTGCAGCAGTTCCGACTTGACAGTATAGATCCTAACATCGCCCTTCTCGTTTTGAACTGTGAACGCCACTACTCCTTCGAGTTGCGTTAGCGGTTGCGACTGATAGAGTTTCTGCGTCTCGGTGTTATTGAGAACAGCCTCTATCTCAGGCAGCGGCGTCGAAGGAGTACCTACAGCCCACGAGATGACATAATCTGTTACATCAGGCGAGAAATCGGCATTTGCGGTATAGCCCACACCGTTCTTCTCAATAGGCAGACCGTTGATGTAAATCGACTGCAAGCTATTGTCGGTAGATAGTTCTATCTCAATATCAACCGTATAAACACGTTGTGCACCATCTTCGGCTGTAGCTGTGATGGTATAAGTAATAGCTATAGGCGAAGTGCTCTTCGATACTATAACCGGCTCAGCCTGATATGGGTCGCCCTTGTCGGCTGTTACTACCGGCTGAGTCTTAGTGCCGATAGGCAGCAGCAGACTGTAGGCATTACGTGTAGGTTCGAACTCGTCGAGAGGCACGTCATCGAGATAAATCATGCCGAGTACATCAACTGTCGATTTAGCTACGTTATAAACCACTATATATGTGCGCTTGTTTGTTCCGTTCTCAGCAGTTACAAAGAAGCGTGTCTCGCGGCGATATGTAGTAGAATATACATCCTCCTGCTTTACTGTTGCACCGGCATCGGAAGTCAGGTAACTTAGTTCGGGGAAGGTGCGAGTACCCACCGGCAATTCGAACTCGTAGTAATAAACGTCGGTCTGGAAGCCTGGTAACACCTCACCGTTCTCGTATATAGCCTCAAGGTCGCAGTTGTCGGATAGTTCGACGTCGAAGAATATGCTATAGGTGGTGGTTGAAGAATTGTCGGGCGAAGTAACGCGTATGGTAGATGTCTCTTTCACGCCTTTAGCATCGGTGCTTACAAGTTGTCCGTCGCATGCGGTAACAACAGTGAGAGCCGGCGGGGTTGTAGTTCCGATAGGCAGAACGACGCTATAGGTGTGAACATCGGGGCTGAATCCTTCGAGTCCTACACCATCGAGTAATATATTATCGAGAGTTGAGAGCGAGCATTTATATATATCGTAGTTGATGGTGTAAACGGTCTGGCAACTCTCGTCTTGCGATGTTACGCGAACTATAATCTTTCCATCTGTATCAGTATCTATTTCCACTGTCTGGTGCTCTTCTCCCTTACTTGCCTGAACGGTGAAGTCTTGCGAGTAGAGAGTGAGCGAATAAGGACCTTCGTAGTACGGTTGGAAACCTTCTACCGATTCGTAGTTAACGGCAAGTCCGGCAAGTTGGCAGTTGTCGGATTGCTTAACGGTGAACTCGATGGTATATTGTTTGGTATCGAAACCGTTAGGAGCAACCACATCAATTATCGTTGTTCCGTTCACGCCACCCGGACTTACATAAACGGTCTGAGCCGCATATTTCTTTGTTATATTGATAATAGGCAGCGACTCGGTTTCTATCGGCAGTTCTACGTAATAAGAGGTGCGCGAAGGAGCAAAGTCGGGTATCTGTACGCCGTCGAGTTTGATGCTTTGCAGGTCGGCATCGGCAAGCGACGGGTCGAGAGTGAAGTTGACTGTATATTGCGACATGGAGCCGTCTTCAGCCGTTACTTCTATTACTGCTTGTGTCTCGCTCACACTCTGCATTACGAGTGCGAATTTGTCGGCGCAATAGGTATTCACCGTAGGAGCACCGAGGGTTTTGAGCATCACCTCGTATTCAAATACGCCGTCTTGCAGCACAACCTGCTTGCCGTTAACCTCAAGCATATCGAGTTTCGAGTACGACGACGCAGGCTGCTCGATGCTTACCTCGTAAATCTGCTGGTCGCTTCCGTTCTGTGCGGTAACGATAACGTATGATATAGCGTTCACGCCATTCTCCTCCACCTCGATTGTCTGTCCGGCACTACCGGCTGTCACTTGCAGACTCGGCATAACCGACTTCTCCAACTTAGGTTGCGGCACCGGCATGTTGACGGTATAAGCGAGGCAAGAAGGCGAGAAAGCAGGACTCAGACTCAAACCATCAACGGCGAGGTTAGAAAGTGTTGCGTCAGACGAAGAGGTGTATTCAAGGAATACGCGTACCTCGTGGGTTTCCTTTCCGCTTTCGGATGTTATGTTTATTACGTACGTACCTTTTATCTTGTCGTCTAACGGTGCCTTACGTGGTGCACGGCGTCGAGCGGATTGCTGCTTATTACCGTTTATATACTCGATTGTTACCGTCTGACCATCGTCGCCACGCAGAGCTTCGACTTTCGGGAAGAGGTTTTGTATGGTATATTCTGTTTCACCTTCGTAGAACCCTTCTATCTCAACACCATCGATGAGCAACGAGAGGAGGAAGGCGTTATCTGACTTCTCTGCCTCTGTTGTTACCGAGTAGGTATGCGTAGCATTCTCGTCGGGAGCCACAGCGCCCGAACCGGTAAGTGTGATAGTGGTTAGGTCGTCGGTGATAGTCTCTACCACATGGTCGCCGGCGAAGTTGCGCTCGAAGGCGAACTGCATTCCTGCCTCACCTGTGTACGAATAGGTAGCAGCATCGAATCCATATACTGTTACGTCGGCATTTGCGAGCTGAGCGAGTTGCGCGTCGGTAGTAACTACTGGCGCAGCGTCGATATAGTCGGCTATGCTCTTTGTCTGCTGCGAGGTGCCATCGGAAGCAGTGCAAACGATAGTACCGAGAGTCTCGTCGAATACTATAGTTTGTGCGTCATAAGTCTTTGCAAGAATTACGAATGTTTCTGTTGCAGGATTAGCCGCACCAGCCTTGGTAACAGTGAACGAAGCGTCGTCCGACGGCACTGCACTGCTCTTTTGCCATGTGAAGGTGTAGGTGCGAAGGTCGTTGTTTTCAGCTTTTACGATAACTACGGTCTTGCCATCGGCTGTTGCCATAGTTGCTGTTGAGTGTGCCGACTCAACTACTGCCTGCAAGTCGGGCATCTCGCCTTCGTACGTAATAGTATATTCGGTAGTGGTGGGCGAGAATATAGGATATTCAGTGCCGCCGATATAGAGTTTGCTTAGGTAATTATTCGAAGAAACGGTACGGTTGATAGTGAGGTGATAAGTAGTAGTAGTGGTGAGGTCTTCAGCGTAGTTTACTATCTCAGCCTCGGTGTAGTCGGTGTTCCATGTTACTCGTTGTTCTTGGTCGGGCACGCCGGCTGTGAACTCAAGGCGAGGCACACCATAGTAGTCGTCAGCATTGAGGTCAATGGTGAAGTCGGTACCACTCATAGTAGCATCTATGCCATTAACCTTCATTCCGGTAAGGTCAGAACGATAGAGAAGTTGCATGTCGTCAACATAAATAGTTGAGGTACATTGATTAGCCTCATCGCTACCTGCATTGGCAACATACATGTCGTGTGGATTCTCAGTTCCGGCACTATTGATACGGATATCAAGGAACATAGGATTCTCTACATAACTGAATTCTTTTTCTACTGTCTGCCATGCAGAAGATGAGAAGTTGCCCTTATAAGCGACCTTGTCCTCACCATTTACTATATAAGAAACAGTCCAGTTCTCAACGAACTTGTCTCCTGTTTCAGCATTGGCAACAGAATTATGTGCCTGCGGCTTGATTTTCACGCTGAACTTATCAGGAGAATTTCTGAATGTAATAGGTTCACCAAAGTTTAGAGTAGTAGGAGCAGAGGCTGCCTTCAACATATTATTTAAATCGCTGCTTATTGATGCAAGAGCAGGAATATCAGAAAGCATCCACATTCCTATACCCACTGATTGTTTTGACAATGACAATACACCAGGCATTGATTCCGCAGAGGTAGTAACATATTTGGTAGAAAGAGCAACCGAAGCGCTGCCTTCGGCTTTGACAGAAGTACTCTTTGCGGCATAATTTTCGGGGTCGTAGTCGTTAATAAGCCCACCTATAAACGTTGAGATATTCAAGTTGATAAGACCCAAACAGAATGGTTTGGTTCCTATTCTTATGTGCCCCATATCATCTTTATTCTTCAATCCGGATGTGCTTGCATTCATAGGTGAATTCCAATTATGAGGAACCGAACCCACATGTTTATCGTCTTTGAAATCTCCAAGAATTATTTCCGTTGAACTACAATCTATAAGACTTACTTGTTCCTTTGCCATACTTGACATATCTATCAGTCCCGCACCCTTCAATGTATTGGTTACATCGTCGAAGTTATCGAATGAGAGGTCGAAGTTGAGGTCGTTCTGATAGTAGAAATATATATCGTAAACCGACTGGTCGTACTCGCCGAGCGGGTCTTCTACTACTATGCGGCGTTGCTTAGCGAAATGTTTAGCCTCGTTATCCACTGTCATAGCGGAATTGTAGGCAGTACCAACCACCTCTGCGGGTTCATCGTCAACAGCCACGAGATACACATGCTTGTCGGGCGAGAAGTTTGCAATTGGAGTGCCGTCGATAGTGATAGCGGTAAGAGCAGTAGGATAAGTCTCGTCGAGTACCGGATTGAGGGTATAAACCTTAGCAGCCTCAGAGTCGCGGTTAGGATAAACGGTGATAGTGGTAGGATGACGCAGACCACCGTTGAGTATGTGAACGGTCTGCTCGTCGTAACTCTTCTGCGGCACCTCAACAACGAAATCGGTGGTGCCATACGGAAGCGGTATGTCTATCGAAGAGACATCACCAAGCAGATAACCTTGTCCGTTTACATTTACCATAGGCAGTGTGTTGGGGTTATCCGACTTTAGAACAGTGAAACGGAACTCGTAGGTCTTTTCCGAACCGTCTTCGGCTATCACGCGTATTGTTGACTTCTCGGTGAGCGGAGCATAGGTATAGATGACCTTCTGCTCGGGTTCTGCCTTGGTATAAGTAAGCATCGGTGCCATATCTGTCTTGTAGGGCAACTCAAGCGTGTAAACGTTCTCATCGGGCGAGAAGTTGACATCGGCAATATCGCAAACCACATCTTCGAGCAGTGTGTTCGACGATTTGTCAACGGGGAAGTTAACCTTATATGTCTTGCTATGAACACCGTCTTGTGCCGTTACTTTTATTATTGTCTGCTCGTTTACTGCTCCGTAGTCGATTTCGATGGTTTGTCCTTTCGAGTTAGCCACAGCCCAAAGCACAGGTACACAAGCCGTGCGCCATGGCAGTTGAACTGTATATTCGGTTGTTTCGGCATCGAAACCGTCAATCGAAGAGAAGGTGGTTCCGTTGAACACAAGCAGGTCGGCAAGCAGTACGTCGTCCGACGGGTCGATAATATACGATATGTTATATTCGTTGGTTGTTGTGCCGTCCTCAGCCGTTACAATAATCACCGCACCTTTATCACCATTATCTACAAAGCCTATAGTCTGACGCGCCTCGCCTTCAGTATAACTAATTTTAGGAGTTGAGAAGGCAGGGATATGAATTACCATATCATTCGTTTTTGCTTTCGCTTTTACATTCCCCTTCGCATACTTTTTACTTGTCAACAGGCTCACACCATTAACCACAATCTCAGAGAGTTCTGCATTATGCGACAACTCGGCTGTAACATTCAATGTATAAGTATTGGTATTTTGGCCGTCTTCAGAAGTAACTACTATAGTGCCTACCCCGTCGCGGTTTGGCATTCTGACAACCACATGTTGTCCGGGGTGAGCCTTAGTTACGGTTACGTCTCCTAATTTTGCAACCCCGAGTGCCAATTCATAGTTATAGTCGAATACATTGGCATCGAAGCCTGCGAGCGGAATACCATCGATACTGATACCTGTAAGCAATGCGTCCGGCGACTTGGCTACATCGAGCTGAACACTATATACATTACGTGTACCGTCTTGTGCCACCACACTGACAAACGAGGTAGCGTTCAGTCCGTTGCTAACTACCGATACTTGTTGTGCTGCATCGCCTTTTATGCCTGTTATGGCAGGGGCGGCAATAGTGGTATTGGGCAGGTCAACGGTGTACGCAAACACTTCGGGATCGAAGCCGACAACCGACACACCGTCTAACTGAAGGTCGGCAAGCAGAGCATTGCTCGACTGGTTACTTTGTATGTCGAGGTGATAGGTCGTTGTTTGCGATTGGTCTTCCGAAGTTACCTCAACCGTTGCCTCGCCTACACCTGTCGGTTGCACAATCACCACTGTCTCATTCTGACCGGCTTTAACGGCTGAGATAGCAGGAGCAGCAGTGGTGCCATCGGGCAGCATATAAGTATAAGAGGTCTGCTCGGCACTGAAATCGGCTATGTCGTTTCCGTTAAGACGAATCGATGCAAGAGTACTCTCATCGGAGGCTTCCGCCGTCTGGCGAATGAACGACAAGGTATAGACGGTGTAGGTATCGTCGGCTGCCACCACCTTAATATAACTCTTGTCGGTAAGCGAACCCACAGTTAAGAACACACGCTGATACTCGTCGGCAACATCGTAGGTGATGTTAGGAACGGCGGTAGCAGTAGGAGCAAGAGTAACGTCGTATTCGGTCTGTTCGGGCATGAAATTATCAAGTTGCACACCATCGAGATATATAGCACGCAGTTGCGAGTTGGTGGAAGCGGCTTGGGTGAAACGAACGGTGTATATATTAGGCTCGCCCGTCTCAGGTTCCACAAGAATAGAAGCCGTACCGGTGAGCAGAGGCATAGTGATAGAGACGCGCTGACCCTCGTTTTTCTCGACGGTAATCACAGGACAGGAGGTGGCTTCCGACGAGAGGTTATACGAATACTCCATGCGCTCGGGCGAGAAGCCTTCGAGGGCAACAGAGTCGAGATATATCATATTAAGGTAAGCATTCTCCGAGTGAACAACAGAGAAACTAATCGAATAGGTTTGCGAAGAACCATCTTCTGCCACAACGCGCAGAGTGGTAGGAGTGGTGAACGAACCGTTGGTTACATATACCGTCTGAGACGAAGCTCCTTTGGTGTAGGTTACCGACGGCACACGCGTTGTTCCTGCCGGCAATATAGTATCATAACTCAGTCGGTCTGGACGGAAAGCGGCAAGTGGTTTGCCACCTACCGAAATACCCGCAAGAGCTACAGAGGTTGACTTGAGAACGGAGAAATGAATGATATAAGTGGTGGTATTACCATTCTGAGCACGCACTATTATTCTGGTATCGCCGTTTACGCCTGCCTCAGTCTTACGAACGGTCTGATATTCGTCGTTCTGTGTGTAAGTGATAGCAGGCAGCGTTGTTGTACCTTGCGGCAGACTAACCGAATACTCTGTCTTGTCGGGCGAGAAGCCCTCGAGAGTAACACCACCCACTTTGATGTCGAGCAGTGTGCTCACGCCTGCCACCGGTACGGTGAAACTAACCTTATAGGTATTGGTCGAACCATCTTCAGCACGCACAAGCAGTTGCGAGGGTGAACCGTTGAGCGAGCCTTCGGTGTAGATTACCTTCTGCGAACTGTCGCCAAGGTCCCATGTGAGTTTCGGCATCGATGTTGTTCCCATCGGCAAGGTTACGCTATAAGAGGTATTAGCAGAAGAGAAGCCTTCGAGCTGTTTGCCGTCAACATATATCATACGCAGATTAACATTCGACGAAGTGAGAACCGAGAAGTGTATAATATAAGTCTGCGTAGCACCCGATTGTGGCTTTACTGCAAGTTTGTAGTCGCCCGTCAGACCAGAGAACGTACGCGGAGTAACAGTCTGGGCATCGTCGCCCTTGTCGAAGGTTACAGCGGGCAGAGTGGTAGTACCTTGCGGCAGTTGATAGTCGTATTCCAACTTATTGGCAGAGAAGCCTGCAAGTTTCTGTCCACCTACATATATCATCTTCAGGGTATTTACGGTGGAGAGTGTCTGTGTATAACGGATGGTGTAGGCTTGCGACGAGCCGTCGCCTGCAGTTACGATAATACGGGTTGTACCTGTCAGTCCGCCATCGCGCACCTCAACAGTCTGGTATTCGTCGCCCTTGGTATAGGTAACGGTTGGAGCAACGGTAACACCTGTTCCCAGAGATATCACATACTCGTATGTTTCGGGGTCGAAACCATCGATAAGTTTGCCATTAAGATTGATGGCCTTCAGATTTACATTCGACGATTTCTCGACCGAGAAATTCAAACGGTAGATTGTTTGTGCACCTGAGGCTGCCGTTACCGTTATCTTTGTTACTCCGTCAATGCCACCCTTGTCGATTGCTACGGTCTGGTACTTGTCGCCCTGAGTATATGCTATTTCGGGGAGCGACGTGGTACCCATAGGCAGATTGATATAGTAATCTTTCCTTTCCGGACTGA
>JAFSTG010000117.1 GCA_017450605.1 Paludibacteraceae bacterium
ACACCCATATCGTTAGGTTATAGTGTGTTCTATAATGTGAATAAATCAATTCCAGTTTATGTGCATGCTTCAAGCATTTCGGCATACAAGGTTGCAAATCAATGGAAAGATTTTACGAATATTCAGCCGATACCCGGAGAGAAACTCAAAATCACTTGGCAGAATGAGGATGGTACAATGTTAACTGAAGATATGTTAGAATATGGCGTAATGCCGGAATATACAGGTGAAACACCTGAAAAGCCTGCTACTCAACAATATAGTTACACGTTTAATGGATGGGATCCGGAGGTTGTTGCTGTCATAGAAGATGCTATCTATACCGCAACTTTTGAAGCCACGTTGAATAAGTATCTTGTTAAATTCCTCAACGACGACAACATAGAATTGCAAAGCGGTGAAATCGAATATGGTGTAGTTCCTACATATACTGGAGAAACCCCGACAAAGCCATCAGATGCACAATACACCTATACATTCGCAGGTTGGGACGCAGAAGTAATTGCAGTTACAGGAGAAGCAACTTATACGGCAACATTCGATGCTGCATTGAACAAATATATCGTCCAATTCCTCAACTACGACAACACTGAATTGCAAAGCGGAGAAGTAGAATACGGTGTCGTTCCCTCATATACTGGTGGAACACCGACAAAACCTGCCGATTTACAATACACTTATACCTTTGCAGGATGGGACGCAGAAATAGTTGCTGTCACGGGAGAAGCAACTTATACGGCTGTGTTTGAGAGCATACTCAACAAAGTCAACATCACTTGGCAAGATGAAGATGGCAATCCCATCCTTGAAGAACAAGTAGAATATGGCACAACTCCGGTCTTCTCCGGCGAAATTCCAACTAAACCCTCTGATAGTGAATATAGTTACGAGTTCGTAGGTTGGCTGCCGAAGATTAAACCGGCTACGGAAGATGCGCGATATACAACCTATTTCGACAGGCACAAACTCGTCTCCGACAAGGTCTATACCGTCAACATCAACGGCGAGAATTGTTCGCTCCATATCTCCAACGAAGTGCCGGCAGGCACAACGCTACAAGTGGAGGCTGTCGCTGACGAGTGCTTCCAGTTCCAGAAATGGTCGGACAACGAGACGGCTAATCCGCGTACCATCAATGTGACGGAAGACGCCAACTTGACGGCGGAGTTCAACAAACTCCGGTACACCATCACCGGCAAGAACGACACCGAAGGTGGTCAAGTGAACGTAGAAGAAGTTAACCCCTAATAGGCAGCAACTATGAAACGAATAATCCAATTATTAAGTCTATTGCTGCCCCTGAGTGCTTTTGCGCTCAGCGATTCGCAATTAGCAATCGACTGCGGCAAGCAATATAAGATTACAGCCACGCCGGAAGATGGCTATCGCTTCGTCAGCTGGACCGACGGAGAGACCGATAACCCGCGTATAGTAACGGCCATGCAAGACCGGACTTTTGCGGCGGTGTTCGAGAAGATAGAGCAAGACACGGACACAACGCATGTGACAGGCGATGTGAATCTGGAAGATGTGACTGATCCGAACATCATTGTCGAGCCCGGTGGAAACCTCAATATCAATGCCTCCGGTATCAGCATCGGCGTGCTGATTATTACCGCGGATGGCGTTCATTCCGGACAAGTACACCACCACGGAAATGGTGTAACCGCAGAGCATATCTATTTGGAGTATATACTTGACCCTTGGAGTACGACTGCTAATCCGAATCGCTGGTACGCCTTTGCCGTGCCGTTCGAAGTGGACATCAACGGCGGCATTTCGCGCATATGCGACGACAAAGCACTTGTTTCCGGCACAGACTTCCTCATCATGAAGTACAACGGTTTGTCACGTGCCTTATATGGTAAAGGCTGGACAAAGATGGAGAGCAACGAGACCTTAGTTCCCGGCCAGTTCTACATGTTGGGTATTGACGGTAATTGTAACCGCTGGCGCTTCGAGAAGAAAGCCGGACAGCCGTACGAAGGCGACACGCATATCGCGTTCAGCGAATACCCTTCATCCAACGGCAGAGATGCAGGTTGGAACAGTCTGGGCAACACGCTGCTTGAATATGCAGGTCTGACGAACTTCAGTCTCAGCGGCATCAATTATGTGACGACCTATGACAACCGCTACGGCAAATATACGACCAGCCTCATCAGCGAAATGGCGGATCTGTTTGTAGGACAGCCGTTCTTTATCCAAACGACAGGTGACGGCTCTTTCGACTTCCACCATAACAGTCCTTCGCATATGCCTGCACTCTATGCCACGTCGCAAGCAACCGCTCCTCTAATGCACTTCACGCTAACGGATGAGGCCCAAAACACAGGCACAGACCATTTGTTCCTTACCTTGCATGAAGACGCAACGCCAACTTATACTATTGGCCGTGACGTGGAGCGAATGACCAAGGATTGCAAGACTGCCGCACAACTCTGGTGTACTATCTATGATGGCACAGAACTGTCTGCGCACGGTATCTCCTTGCCCGAGACGGAAACCATTGTGCCTCTCACGCTATATGCTCCGACCAAAGGCGAGTATCTCTTGAACATGTCAGGTCGCACAATGGACGATTTCGTGGCTGAACTGCTCTTCCAAGGCACTTATCTGGCGACCTTGTTTGAAGACCAGCCCGTTACGCTCGACTTGAACGCTGGTACCACGAACGACATCTCGCTCCGTATCCGTC